>PAHD01000005.1 GCA_002704685.1 Fidelibacterota bacterium | reverse complement strand
TCAACAACTGAATATAATTTACCAGAAAATTGGGAAAGATCATCAAATGGAAGAGGTTGGATCGTTTTGCTCCCATGAAAATAAATAGTTGGGATTACTCGGAGTTGAACTTCCTTCTAATAAAAATGGCGTTTCCTTTGGTATTGAGAAATTGGAATTAGGAACATTTAATTCTGGTATAATATTATTTGATTGAATGCTTGTATATCCATTTAAATAAGAATATGTATTTGAATATATTGGATTATTTAAGAGTTCATTATATTTTTTATATCCCATCTCAATTGTATGCAAAGAGTATTGATCTCCTATACCTCCATCAGATGTTCTAGTTCTTGAACCCATTATTGTACCACCAAGTGTACATCTGTACCCTCCTTCAATAGTAATATTGTGAGCTGAACCTAGATTGTGACCAAGTTCATGGTTTAATACAGCATAATCAGGATTATTAGCAGAAATAGGTCCTGGAGCCTGTGCTACACCGCCATTATAAATAGGATTAAGAACTAATCCATACTCCCATAAACGTGATTCACTTGGAGCATTTAAACCACCAACTCCTATTACCGAATCCAGATATGGCTCAACATTACCAAGTTCACAATATTTAGGGTCACCATCAGCTTGTGTGCAGGTATCCCAAGTGTAAGTAAAACCATCATCACCACCTGGTGTTAAATTATCATCTGTAAAAATTAAAATATCTTGATTTGGGATAAGAACAAATTCAAAGCCTAGCTCTCTTCTCCAAAGTAAATTCAGCTGATTAACCATTGAAGCAATCCAAGTTAGACCACCTTGAACGGTACCATCAGAAACTGCATTAGTTGCATCTGTTGTCATTATCATCGCTATTCTATAGGTAATTAATTTATCACCCATTGTATAACATGGTTCATTTTCTCCAATACAACTATCAAAATTACGCAATATCGAACTATTAGAAGAAATGGTATTACCACAATTAAATTCATTATTCTCAAGCGCTAAATCACTTTCATTAAAAGAAACTCTAAATTGGTCAGATTGGTTTAAATTAGAAATAAAAACATTTCCTTCTGAACTTAATATCATAGCTTTTACGAAAGATTCACTAACAGTCAAACTAACCCTTTCAGATGGGAATTCAACACCAACTCCAGTATAAGTTAAAATAGATGAAAATTTATCACTTAGTTCTCTTGGAATTACTGATGATTTGTACATGTGAAAACTTTTTGTTTTACCATGAGGAGTAGGAAATGACATTACAACATTAGAGATTATACCAGATTTCAAGGATGGACATCCACTTAAATCCATAATATCAAAACTGGTATACACAGTATGATTATTTGAGTGAGGAATTACAAAATTTATTAACAAAATAAAGCTTATGATATTCTTTCTTATCATTTTAAATCTCCCCTTTTCATTATTAATGATAAACATTTAGATTTATTAAACTTACTATAATACATAGTTGCTAAGTCAGGCACACAAATCACATTTCCTTTATTACCTCTTATTACAGGGTAGTACAATTTATCATAATTTGATATTTTATTGTTTATAAATATATCACTAATTTTTTTTGTTGAGTTTTTTAAACGAATTTTATCACCTTTCTTCCAATGTGATATATAAGAGCCATTCTTTATCAAATTAATCGGCACAATATTCATATCATTATTTTCAAAAGATTTAAAGGAAATATGAGAATCATACCAATTATAGGTTTCGTTTTCATCATTAATTAGAATTTTATTATTAAGGGTTCTCGGAATTGATATGATAATACTACCCCTTTCTTTCTGTAATAAAATTCTATTAGAAAGATTTATCGATGTACCATTTCTTCCATTTTTAATTATTTCGTAAATATTAAACCAATGAGAATCAGTTATTTTTAATGCTTCATCTTTAAATGAACTAGAAACTAAATAGTTAAAAAAAAGCTTGGTTTCCAATGATGAGAAAAAATCTAAAAAATTTAAATTTATCTCAATAAAATACTTACTTTTCCTTAAAATAAAATCTTTACTATTTTTTTTAAATTTATTTAAATAATCAAAATATTTAACATCAGATTTATTTTTTAACTTTATCAAGTTATTATAATAAATTTTCTTATAACGGTTTTTGCTAATTAAATATCTTATTTTATTTCGCGTGAATGATATATCTTTATTTGTTGAATCTTCAATCCATATCAAGTTATTTTTTTTAGCATAATTATATATTTGTTTTTTATTAATATCTAAAATTGGTCTATATAATAAATGATTTTTTTTACGAATTCCAATTCGAGAAATCCAATTTGCATTATCATTATCTTTCATTATAAGCGTTTCTAATTGATCATTATAATTATGAGCAGTTAAAACTTTATCGTAATTATATTCCTTAACAAGTCTAAATATTTCGTTATACCTTATTTTTCTAGCATTATGTTCAAAGTTTTTATTATTTAATTTTTTATTTAATAAATGGAGTTTTAGATTAAATTTGGAAGATATCTGTCGACATAATAATTCTGCATCATTAGATTTATTATGAAAATTGTAATTAGTATGAAATAAAGAAATATTTAATTTATTATTTATTTCTCTAGTTCTTAACAAAACATGTAATAAAACTAAACTATCTACACCACTAGATATTGATAATAAAACATTTTTTATTTTATTATCTAAAAAATATTTAAATATCTCATTAACTTTAGACTTCATCAAAAAACAATGGCTTTAAACATTGTATCTTATCTTCATATGAATTTGGATATAAAAACCACTCTGCTATTGATATTGAACTAAGTATTGAATTACCATCTTGTGGTGTAAAGCTAAAACCAGTAATTTCATAATCATTAATCATAGCAAGTGAAGGTACAGGAATAACAACCTGATTCAAGATTCTACCAAAGTGTCCATGATCTCTTCCGAAAGAGAAAACTTCGTTTGCATTAATTTTGTTTGTCAAAGCAATTCTATCATTTTTTTCTAGTTTATCAATAATTTTAGTCATTGATGTTTTATTTTTAACTTTTAAAGAGAAATGAGAAATATGCATGTACTGGGAATTGACCTTCATTGCTGAAGAGTACAAATTCAAATCTAATCCCATTGTTTTAAATAGTTTGTATGCATCTTCAGCATGATGTGTTCCAAATCTTTCACTGCTGTGTGAGCCAACTTGAGGTGATGGAACAAAACTTGAAGTTTGACTTAAATCATTAGATCTTCTAATTAAAGTAAATTTACCTTCAACTAAATTATCATCTCCTTCATCTAACACTAGTGTGTTTATAATGGTTGATAAATTATGCGTATTACAAGAAACAATTTGAATATATTTATCTTCACCAACTTTTAAAGCTTCATCATTAATTCCTCTTGCATATCGCTTGCCAAACCCAGATTCTGACCCTTGAGCAACAAAACCTAGAGTATTTTTTTCATATTTCTCATAATATTGATTTTTATTCATATGACCAAAACCTTTAGGTGTACAATCTATTACTACAGAAGCTCTTGAAATTGCTTCTTCAGTATTGAAGTCAGGATTAAGACCAATATTATTAAAACCATCAAACTTATCCTCATGAGTTGTTAATCTTGCTCCTCTTTTTTTTATTAAATTAAGTACTTTAGATCTATCTGTCGTTAATGGTGTATTTTTATGAAATGTAACCTCATCAATACCAAGGTCATCCTTAAAATCACACAATAATCCAATTAACGGCTCTCCAATAGTTCCAGTACCTACTACGTGAACAATTTTCCTAGACATAATTTCTCCTTTTGTAATTATAATCAATGGAAGACATTAAGTATTTTTTTAATTTTTTAAAACCATGTTTATCATATACTTTAATTTGATCATTAGCTTCAGTACCATTTTTAATAATATTTTGAACTGTATTAATAACATGAGAATTACCAAAGTAATCTAAAGAATTTTTACTATATGCAATCATTCTACCTATCATATCTTCCATAGTTAGTAATTTAGAATCTAAAGGATCTATTATTTTACATGACATATTTTTTGAAGAAGCTTTCCAAAGCCCATCTGTTAGGTACTCATAGCAATAATCATGATTATAATCATTATTAATAACAATACTTCGAACCAATGCTTGAACTAAAGATATAATCATTTCTGTGTTTTGAAGAGACCTTTGAACATCACATACTCTAAATTCAATAGTATTGTAATCATAATGTGGCCTAATTTTCCACCAAATCTGACGAGGTTTTGATATGGTTTTTGTTTCAATATATTTATTTATAATTTCTTCATAATCCTTGTAAGAATTCAAAAAAGATGGTATTTCTGTTCTAGGAAATAAACCAAACTGAAAGGTTCTAGAAGAAAGCATACCTGTATTTTGACCCTCAAAAAAAGGAGAATTTGTTGATAATGCTAAAAGAGGAGAAATCCACCTTCTAAGAGTATTGGTTACGCTAACTAATTTATCCTTATCACTTAAGCCTATGTGAACATGAATTGAAAAAGTTATATTTTTTGAAGCATAATACTTTAATTGTTCAGAAACCCAGTTATAAGAATCATTAATAACAAATTCTTGTTCATCAGTTCTAGCAGTTGGATGAGTTCCACTGATACCTATTTTAAAATTATTTTTTTTTGCAATATTATTAATTGTATTTCTTAATAAACTAATTTCAGATAAACAATTAGACACGTTATCGTGGACAGAAGTATTTGATTCAAACTCAGATAAAATAAGTTCGTAACTATATCTATCTGTTAAATCTTTAGGTAAATTTTTCATTAAAAAGTTTGCTTTATTTGCTAAGTCACCAACGTTATCACAAAGCATATACTCTTCTTCAACTCCAATAGTATAATTACTTTTCATATTACTGATTTCTCCTGCCAATCACCAAAAACATTTTTCATTGATTCAACAATCTCACCTAGAGTAGCATATTCTAATACTGCTTCAATTATTGGGCTAAGTAAATTATGTTTTGTCTTACAAGTTTGTTCTATTTTTTTTAATTTGTCTTTAACTTTAGTATCATTTCTAGATTTTCTAAGATTACTAATTAATTTTATCTGATCTTGTTCAACTTTATTAGAAATTTTTAATATTGGTATAGTTATTTCTTCTTTTTCATTAATATAATCATTCATTCCAACGATTATTCTTTGATTACTATCAATTTTTTCATTTAATTCAGCTGAAGAATCAGCAATTTCTCTTTGCAAATATCCAGATTCAATACATTCAACAACACCACCTCTTTTGTCAATTTTTTTAAAATATTCAAGAACATCTTTCTCCATCTTTTCTGTTAACTCTTCTACATACCATGAACCTCCCAAAGGATCAGCAACATTAGCAACACCTGTTTCGTGGGCTAAAATTTGCTGTGTTCTAAGAGCAATTTCAGCAGCTTTTTGTGAAGGCAGTGCTAATGTCTCATCCATGGAGTTTGTATGCAAAGATTGAGTACCACCTAAGACAGCAGACAATGCTTGAAAAGATGTTCGAGTAATATTATTTTCTGGTTGTTGAGCAGTTAATGAACAACCTGCTGTTTGAGTATGAAATCGTAATTTATGGGACTTAGGATTTTTAGCTTTATATTTATTCTTCATAAAATTTGACCAAATTTTTCTTGCTGCTCTATATTTCGCTATTTCTTCAAAAAAATCTGAGTGAGAATTAAAGAAAAAAGAAAACCTTGGAACAAAATCATCTACATCTAAACCTGCTTCAATACAATGATCTACGTAAGTAAATCCATTAGCTAAAGTAAATGCTAATTCTTGTTGTGCAGTAGAACCCGCCTCTCTTATGTGGTATCCACTTATTGAAATAGTATTATATCTAGGTAAATTATTTTTACAATATGAAACCATATCAGTTATAATTCTCATTGATTCTTTAGGAGGGTATATCCATTCTTTTTGTGCAATATATTCTTTCAGAATATCGTTTTGCAAAGTACCATTTAATAAAGATAAATCATTATTTCTTTTTATTGCTAAGGCAACGTAAAAAGCAAAAATAATTATTGCAGGACCATTAATTGTCATGGATACACTAACTTTAGTCAAATCAATACCTTCAAATAAACGCTCCATATCTTTTAAATTAGATACTGATACACCGCAATGTCCCACCTCACCTAATGCAAAATCATGGTCAGGATCATAGCCCATCAAGGTTGGCATATCAAAAGCTACTGATAGGCCTGTTTGTCCTTGATTTAGTAGAAATTTAAAACGTTCATTAGTTTCTTCTGGTTTACCAAAACCAGCAAATTGCCTCATGGTCCATAATTTTCCTCTATACATACTGTTATGTATGCCACGTGTATAAGGGTATTCACCAGGATCATTAAGATTTTGGTCATATCTTTTATCTGCTTCATTAGGTTTATAAAAAGATTTATTATCTTTTCCTGATAAAGATTTATATTCATTATTTTTATTATTTTTTGACATTACATGTATTCTTTTATGATATTAGTAATTGAATCAACATCCAAACCTTCTTCTTTAAATAAATTAGAATTATTACCATGATTAGAAAAATGATCTTTTATTCCAATTAATTTTAATGTTTTTGAAATATTATTTTTTGAGAAAAACTCAAGAATTGATGAACCAAACCCTCCTCTAACCATCCCTTCTTCAATTGTAATAAAGATATCGTGCTGTTCAGAAAGTAATTTTAGCATCTTTTCATCAAGAGGTTTTATAAATCTACAATTTATAATTGTTACATCTACATTAAGCTCACTTTTAATAACTTTTGCAGATAAACTAGCATGTTCAATCATTCTTCCAAATGTTAAAATACAAATTTTTGAACTAGATTTTCTTATATATTCCCAAGTACCAATTTTTATATCATTAAAATTATGTTTTTCATTAAATACAGTTACGCTCTTTGGATACCTAATAGACATTAGGTGCTTATTTTTTATGGCTGTATATATTAAATCCATAAACTCATTACCATCTTTAGGAGCACTTAAAATAAGACCGGGAATAGATGACAAAAAATTAATATCAAAAACACCATGATGAGTAGGACCATCGTTTCCTACTAAGCCAGATCTATCCATGCAAAATAAACCAGGTAATTTTTGTAGAGCAAAATCATGAAGGATACAATCATATGCTCTTTGCATAAAGGTTGAATAAATAGCAATAACAGGCATTTTGCCATCAGCAGCTAATCCTGCACCGTATGTAACTGCATGCTCTTCGGCAATACCAACATCTATGTATCTGTTCTGATACTTTTTGTAATATTCTTCAAGACCAGTTCCAATACCCATAGCTGCTGTTATACATTCAAAACTATAATCATCAGCGATTTTAGTTAATGTTTTTCCTAATAACTTTGAGTAACTTGTTGTATTTTTTTCAAGATCAGTACTATTAGAGCTACCTGACAAACTGTAGTACTTAATTGCGTCTTTATCTCCAATATTTATACCTTTTGATTTATTTGTATGAACATGAAGTAATACTGGAGTATTCATTTCTTTTATAGAGTTAAAGACTCTAATCATATTTTCAATATCATGTCCATCAATTGGCCCAATATATCTTAATCCAAGCTCCTCAAATAAAATACCTGGTGTTAAATAAGCTTTTAAACTTCCTTCAGTTTTCTTAATAATTTTTTTAATAGGATTAGAAATTGTTGGTATTTTATCAGTTAGATTCCATAAGTCTTTTCTTAATTTATTATAAGTTGGATTAGTAACAATTCTAGTCAAATATTTTGATAATGCACCAACACTTTCAGATATTGAGTATGAATTATCGTTTAAAACAACTGTCATCTGAGTTTTGTGAAAACCCAAATTATTTAAACCTTCATAGGCTAATCCTCCTGTCATAGCTCCATCACCAATTATTGAAACTATTTGATGATTTTTCTTGTCTTTATCTCTTGAATGAGCAAAACCAAGTCCAGCAGAAATTGAAGTACTTGCATGTCCCGCACCAAAACTATCAAATTCGCTTTCATCAATTTTCAAGAAACCGCTTATACCTCCATACTGTCTTATACTTTTAAACTCATTTTTTCTTCCTGTAATTATTTTATGGGCATATGCTTGGTGACCTACATCCCAAATTAATTTATCTATAGGTGTATTATAAACATAGTGCAAAGCAATAGTTAAATCTACTGCACCTAAAGGAGATGAGTAGTGTCCACCTTTTTCAGATACAACTTCATGTATATAATGTGATAATTCAGAAGATAAATTTTTTAAATCATTAATTGATAAACTTTTAACATCTTTGGGTGATTTAATTTTATTTAAAATTTTATACATTATTTTTAACCATCTTTATAAAATATTGATGAATAATAGTACTTGATGATAACTCAGGATGAAATGATGAAACAAGTATATTTTTATGTTGTAATAATACAGGATTATCTTCATAATGAGCTAAAATCTTATTTTTTTTTGATAAACTTGTAAGTTTAGGAGCTCTGATAAAAGAAGCATTGATTTTATTTTTTAAAAAATTAATATTTATCTTTTTTGAAAAAGAATTTATCTGTCTACCATAAAAATTTCTTAATGATTTAACTTTTATTAGATTTAATGTATTTATTTTCTTATCATCGCACTCTGATGAAACCAGGATTGCACCAGCACAAGTTCCATAAACACAATTATTAATAGCAAAGTCTTTTATTTTTTTGTACAAATTAAACTTATCTATTAATAATGACATCACAGTTGATTCACCTCCAGGTATTATTAATCCATTAATTGAATCAAAATCAGTAGTTTTTTTTACTAAAACACTTGAGACTTTTAATTTATTTAGAACATTCAAATGTAAAGAAAAATCTCCTTGTAAAGCTAAAACACCAATTGTCACTACCAACCTCTCTTTTGTAAGAGTTGATCTTCTGGTATTTGTGAAATATCTA
>PAHD01000004.1 GCA_002704685.1 Fidelibacterota bacterium | reverse complement strand
TTTAAATCAAAAATTAAATGGATTGAAATAATTGAATAAAAGTTATTTAAATATTATTGGGATCGTATTAGTTGTTGTCTGCTTTTTTTAGTCTGGTTGGTATAAAATTAATAATTCTTAAAACTGGCAATGATGATACTGATATGTTTATGAAAATTATTGGTTTAATTTTATTTTTACCATCAATTTACATTGTTCTAGAAACTCTTAAAATTATTAAATAATATGAATATACATATAGAATATTGCATTAAGTGAAATTACAAACCTGAATTTGACCGTGTGTCAAGAATAATAAAAGAATTTTACCCAAAATGCAATGTATCAAGTAATAGATCCTATCCTAGATCAGGCGCATTTGAAATTGAAATTAATGGCAAAATTGTTTTTTCAAAATTTGAGACCAACTCATTCCCGTTAAAAGAAGATATTAAGACTTTATTTAAAATAAAATAAAATGAATATTGTTTTAATTGAACCATTTTTTACAGGCTCTCATAAACAATGGGCTTTAGGATATAAAAAGTATAGTAAATACAATGTTGAGATACTGTCTCTAAAAGGCATATTTTGGAAATGGAGAATGCATGGTGGAGCTTTGACACTATCCAAAATGTTTAATGAATATTTAAAAAAAAATAAAAAGCCAGACCTAATTTTAGTAACAGATATGCTAAATCTACCTCTTTTTACATCTTTTGCAAATGTTGAGAATATACCTATTGTAACATTCTTTCATGAAAATCAAATAACATATCCGTGGTCAACTCAAGATAGAGATAAAGAAAAAAATCGGGATCATCATTATGGATTTATTAATTACACAACTGCATTAAGAAGTGACCTGGTTATGTTTAATTCATTTTTCCACAAAAATATTTTTATAACTGAGCTAAAAAAATTTTTAAAAAAATTTCCTGATAATAGAAATTTAGAGAATGTCGATTTAATCGAAAAGAAATCTAAAGTAACATACCTTGGCTTAGACTTGAGTAAATTTGATGAACATCAAAGTTATTCAATTAATAATACACCAATCATACTTTGGAATCATAGATGGGAGTATGACAAAAATCCAGAAGATTTTTTTGATTGTTTAAAAAAGTTAAAAAAACAAAATATTAAATTTAAACTTATAATACTAGGTGAAGAATTTCAAACTGAAATGAATACTTTTACCAAAGCTCGCGATTACTTTTCAAATGAAATAATTCATATGGGATATTCTAAATCTTTTGGAGAGTATGCTAGACTTCTTCATAAGTCAGATATCCTTCCTGTTACAACAAATCAAGAATTCTTTGGTATTAGTGTAATCGAAGCAATTTACTGCAATGTTTTTCCGCTATTACCAAGAAGACTAACTTATCCAGAATTATTTAATGATAAAATAAATCATAAAAACTTTTATGATAATAATAGTGAACTTTTTGAAAAATTAAAAACAGCACTAATAAATAAAGAAAAAATATCGCTAAAAAGCATATCAAAAAGATATGACTGGAATACTATATCAAATAATTATGATAAAATTTTTGAAGAATTAAAAAAAACTACTTAGCTAAAGCTCCCATTGGATCCCATGGATTTAAATTAACTGGTTTTTTATTAAAAAGTTTCAAGATATCTTTGGTTAAATACTTTTTGTCAACAACTACTTCATAATTATATTCATCGAACCAATCATCCGACATTAAAAAATAACCTTTATCTCCACTTTTATTTCCCCAGCTATTTTCAACTCTCCATTTTAATGGTTTATTATCTTTTAAATCAACTCCAGTAAACAGCATCGCATGTGTCATTTGGCTATCTCCATATTCTAATCTAGTCGCTTTACTCATATTTGAATCGACTCCAAAAAAAAGTTCGTAATCATAAAGTTTATTATGCATCACTCCAAGATCTCTATGAAACATTTTTCCTACATCACAACCAAACCATACAGCTTCATTATTTTTAATTGATTTAACGGCAGCTTTTTTCATA
The DNA here is from genome assembly GCA_002704685.1 of Fidelibacterota bacterium. Lineage (GTDB taxonomy): Bacteria > Fidelibacterota > Marinisomatia > SCGC-AAA003-L08 > D37C17. Next base: position 10,478 of record PAHD01000004.1, on the reverse strand, counting down.
TCATTAATTGAGACATTCAGGTATTTGATAACCTGACCTTCTACTACATTACCTAAAAAACGTACAGTATACAATTCATTAAACTTTTTATTTGACATGGGACAATGAATTAAGCAAACCTTATCTTTTAATTTAAATGGTATCATTTTATTATAAAAATCAATCGGTGTAATATTTTTATGGCTAATAAACTTTTTCTTTTTATCTCTTACTTGCCAATCAAAATTTTCGGGAGGTTTGCCTATAAAAGTACAAAGTAGTTTGTAAACTGATGACATCATTTGAACTTTTAATTTTCTTAAATCTTTTAAATCAGTTCCTTTACTATGATTATGTCTTAGTATTGAAGCATATTTTCTTAATGTTCTTGTAATTAAAACATTCATTGACCTGGATGAACTTGAATGTAGTGATTCAGGCATTGCGCTTTGCGGTACTATACCATATTTTTCCATTAAATTAACAAACATATCCCATTGTCCACCATCTTGAATAGGAGATTCTAACAACCACATAACAATTCTACTATCAAATTTTTCACCAAGGGTTGATAAAATATTTTCTAAAAAATAATTAGATTTTTCTAATTTATCAAAAAACATAAAGTAACTTTGAGAAAATTCAAAATTTGATAAGTTATATTTTTTTGCAAAATCAATCCTCATTAAGTTAAGAGCTGCGAACCCCCAACATCTACCGCTAGCTTTTTGATTTGTAACTTTAGACATTTCATTATTAACTATATTGGAATAATTATGATCTAATTCTTTATATGTTTCCCAATCCATTGTCACATCTTCTAACTTTGACCTAGTTAAAGTGTTCATACTTTTCTTGGAATGTTTACTGGAATCAAATTCTTTTTTAAATGATTTCAAATGAGATACTGAAATATTTTTTGACATGTAGTTTCCTTTATTTGTGCCCCCGGGAGGACTTGAACCCCCAACACCTGGAACCGAAATCCAGTGCTCTATCCAGTTGAGCTACAGAGGCATTATTTTTTTGGGTGGCTGATGGGACTCGAACCCACGACATCCTGAACCACAATCAGGTGCTCTAACCAGCTGAACTACAGCCACCATTAATTATTTACTGCGGAGGCCAATCGATAATATCAACTTCATAAGTATAATATTTTTCCTCAAGGCCATTTTCATCTTTAGTAACAAATGTAGTTGGAAAATTAAATTTTTGAACCAAAACTACTTTTTTGTTATTACTTTTAACAACCATTTGAGTTCCTAATGGAACATCGTTCATTGAATAATAAATTTTTTTTGCCATATTATCTAATTAATTAAACCAGATGAAACTAAACCTAATTTTGGAATAGGAGTTTTGAAATATTCTCCTCCTTCATCTTTCATTGTATAAAAACCTTCCATAAAACCAAAAGAGGTTTTAAGCGGACAATAACTCTGATACTCAAAGTTTGAACCAGGATTTATAATTGGTTTTTGTCCAATAACACCCTCTCCATCTACGACCTTATCTCTACCTAATGCATCTTTTATATCCCAGTGCCTACTTAATAACTGAACTTTTTTACTACTATTATTATGAATATTAACCTTGTAAGAAAAATAAAAAAGTGAGTCTTTTTTATTTGATAATTCAGGTACAAACTTACCTTCAATTAAAATTTTTATATCATTATTTTTCATTTTTATTTTTCCAATTACTACAAGTTAATATCATCGAATCATCTTTATCAATTGTGATTTTTAATGATTTATAAGAACAATTATTTTTTTTATTGTATGCTCTATGTTGATTATCACAAAAAGGCATGTTCTTTGATATTCCGCATGTACAAATGCTATATTTTTGACCTTTATTTATTTTTAATTTAATGATATTACATTTCCTTTAAAATTAATTTTTATATTTTATAGCAGTAAAATATAAAAAGCTTTCATCATAATCAGTAAAATCTTTTCTATTTTTTTCATAAATCAATGCATCCGCCCCAATATTAATAGTCCTACTTTCTAGCATTTTCATAAAGTTTTTATCAAAGAAAAATTGACCATAATGAAAATAATTTGTTGCTATAATATTAACTTCAATATAATCTCTATTGATATCATTTTTTGAAAAAAATAAATCGAATTTATTAATACTAATATTTCCTGTATCATATATATCATCATTTAATTTTTCTCCATCTATTGAAAAAACAATAAAATTTTTATCTGCACAACTTAAAAAAAAAATAATGAAAATAAGATACTTCATTCTAAAATAATATTCGTTATTATAATAATATCTAAAACATTAACATTTCCATCATCATTTAAATCAATTTGACATAATTCGTAATCATTCAAATTGTTATTTCCAATGATAATATTAACTAAGGATATAGCATCAAGAATATTTATAACATTATTTTGATCAAGATCTCCATAGTTACATGTTGAATAATAATATCCATTTCTAGCATTATTTCCTTTAAATAAATTCCAATAATTATCACTTCTTCCTGTAGACTTATAATCTATGGCATATACAGAATTACTAGTTCCTCCTATTATTTCTAAATCTAAATCTTGATCTAAATCAAAAACTAATGGAGATGATGAATTAGGAAATTCAAAAATTATTGGAAAGTTTTGAAATGTTACTCCATCAATATTTAATAAATAAATTTTTCCAATATCAGTACTTGCAATTAAATCAGGAATAAAATCATTATCAAAATCAGAAAACATGATTGAACCAACGATACCACCATCCAAATTATATTCATAAACTATATTACCAAATAAATCAATTCCAAATATACTACCATCACTAAGACCAACAAAAATAATAGTAGAATTATTATAATTCAAGATACTAGGTGAAGTTGTTATTTTATTTGAAAATATAACATCAAATAATAATGACCCATCCTGTGATAAAACATATAATGTATTATTTTCTGAAGGAGCAACAATCAACTTTTCATTTAGATATTCTATAATAATTGGTGAAATTCTAAATCTTCCATCAGATTCAAATGGAAAACCATCTGCGATATCACCATTGTCATAAACTAGATATAAATTTTTTGAATCAGTACCAAATACTATATCATCTAGATTATTGCCATTAAAATCAGCAGCTGAAAAACCACTTTTATTTTTTTCAGTAGAAGAAAAATTAAAACTTTCAACTATTGTACCATCATGATTTAATGCAAATATATTTTGCTGATTATTCGAATAACCAGAAATTATAATTTCTAATTCATCATCATTATCTAAATTACAAATTGTTGGAGTTCCAATAAGCTGAGTATTTGTTTCAAAAATAAACTTTAGCCCATTTTTATCAATTGCATATAGATTCTTGTCTTTCGAACATAAAATAATATCATGAAAACCATCATTATCAATATCAGCCATAGCAGGTGATGCCCAAATTTGTCCATCAGTATTAATTGGGAAAACATCTGAAAAAACAGATTCACCTGAATAATTAATTGCATGAATCGATCCAAAGTGATCTCCAAAAATTAATTCGAAATTACCATCCAAGTCTAAATCAGAAATAATTGGAGATGATCTAACCTCATTCAAAGTCGAATAAGGAAAACCACTTTGATTTAAAGTAACCTCTACATTAAAATCAAAAATTTCATTATAAGATATAATTTGATTATTTTCAGTATATTGAGCATCAATTAACACCTCAAAATTAACATTACCTATAATATTATCTTCCAAATTAATAATTAATGATGATTCTTCTTGATTATTAAAATTAATATTACCAAAATCTATAACAGGATTTATTATTGATACTCCTTCATTTGATGATGTTATTGATGCAATAATATTCTGAGCATTTATGCCATTAGATAGATTTGAAACTGAAATATCATAAAGAATTTCTTCTCCAGGATTTGCTACCCCATCTTGATCTAAATCAAAAGTTAAACCCTCAATATTTGCTAATAAAATTAAATTTACTAAGTCAAATGACATTACTTCATTCGAATCACTAATATTTGATATGTTAATACCACCTTCAGAACCATCTGTTAAAAAACAATTAGGATTTGTTCCATCATTAAATTGAGTTCGCCCCAGTGAGCTACTAAATGGAGCACCTGCAAAACTTCCATTTGAGTTAATAGTTCCATTTGGTCTATATAAATATAATTCATCAGGAGGTCCATTACCATTTCCATTAAAACTGTCATTAACTCTATAAATCAAAAGGCCATCATCGCCTCCAGGTGTATTAATTTCGTATATTCCTTCTTTAACTCTATACTCTAAAACAAAATACTCATTTGATAAAGATGAGTTAATTCTGTAAATATTATTAAACGGATTTGATAAAGGATTAATTTCATATGTTCCTCCAATTGATATTATTGGCAAATCTGTAATCCATTCAGTATATCTATATTTCATATATGCAGACATAGACTGTGGAATATCACTGGATGCATCCATCACATCCCAACCACCAACTGCAACAGGAGAAATATCATCCCAATAATGATATAGATCAGGGGCACCTAACGAATGAAAAAATTCGTGACATAATGTTCCTACAGTAAAATACCCTCCCTGCTCCAGATTTAAATTATAATCATAAACTCTTAATCCATTAATATATGCTTCTTCACTGTAAAGAGCCCATCTATGTGGCCAAAGTAAATCAGCCCACGCACCTGGAATACCTCTTACTAAGAAAGTAACATTATCTACATAACCATCATTATCAGAATCTATATCTAAATCTTCTGGTACTTCATCAGCGATGAATTCGATTGCATTTTTTAATAAAATATGTTCTCTTGATCTTGATTGATTATCATTTTGATAACCAATAGGATTAGTTATTTCATTATAAGGTTTATAATAATCCCTTGGATATTCATCTTGATATGAAATATTTGTAGAAAAATCGCATTGAGGAAAATGAAAAGTATTAACAGTTAATAGATTATATGAAACTTCTTCAAAATAATGTAACATTGAAGGTCCATCAGGATTATTAAAAGGTACATCATAATAAGCTCTTGAATTTGGGAACTCCTCTTCACCATCAAATCTAATAAAAACATTTAAATTATTTACTGTACCTAACGTAGGAGCATCTCTATACTCCACATTTTCCAAATAAACCTGTTTTTTTAGTTTATATTCTGATAGACTTATCCTTTGCCCTGAATCTAATCCTACATCTTGCGGATTAACCGAATTCACTCTATAAAATGAAGGGATTAAAGTGTTATTACTCTTTACTGCATAATAATAATAACCATCCTCACTGCTTTGAATAATTGTAAAATCATTTTTATCATGTAAATAATTATAAAATTCATCGCCTGAAGTTAAACAATTAATTTTTGAACCATCTGGCTGAATTAATTCAACAGGTATATTTTTTAAATATGCACTAAATAAAAAATTTGAACATAATAAAAATTTAAGAATTAGTTTAAAAAAAAACATTTTAATCAATTAAATGTTTTTTCATATATGAAGCTGAAAACATGTGAGCTTTCAATTTACTTGATGGGTTTCCTTCAATAGTTGTACCTCTTGATGTACAAAATGAAAATCCAATTTTTTGTAATAAAGGTGATGTCATAGGTATTTTAAAAAAATTCATTAAAACTGCCCCATCACTTCTCACATCAAATCTACATTTAGTAAAACTATATCCATTTTCTACAAATGTGTATTTTCTATCTGAATCAAAACCATGATGAGAATTTTCATAAACAGTAATATTAATATTTGACTTAGTTTCTTCAACCATATCAACTAACTCTTCACATGCTAAGGCTGGTGTCCAATCATCTAATTCACCAATTAATATGTGTATTGGAGCATCTGTAAAAATCATTGAACTGGTTTTTTTCATAAAACATGGAGGATATATTGGTAAATGTGCAGCAAAATTATTTTTTGGATTAATTGCGTTTACTAAATTTTCCCATGCTGAGAATAATGCAACTCCACCACCAAGACTCCAGCCAGTTATAGAAACATTGTTTTTATCAATACTAGGGTGATTTGATAAAGTATCCAGGGCTTTGTAACTATCAAAAATCATTGAGGCCATCGTTACTTCAACTTGTGACCCTACTGTTGAAGATACATCTCTACTACTAAAACTTTTTAGTTCAAAAGTAGCTAATCCCATTTTTCTATACATTTCCATGTACTCATAATTATGTTCGTGCCAACCTAGGCTTCCTGCTACACCAATGACAAGAGGATACTTTATATTTGAATCAAAATTATCAGGAAATTTTAAAATACCATGTACCTCTTGAACTTCAAGTTTCTTATTTGCTTCAATTATATCTTTGAAAGTAAAAGGGTTAGCACTTTGAAAAATAATCTTTTGTTCTGCAAAAATTATATTAAGGACTAAAATTGTTAAATAAAAAATTTTCATATATTACCTTTAATAAAATATTTTTGTTTTGTTTATATTATTAATATATTGATTGATTATCTATCTGACAATGTAAAAAATGATTATCAAACAAAGCTCCAATTAATAAAATATCATTATAAAATGCACCAACAGTTGAAGCTGAAATATCATTACCATCATTCAAATAAATTTCATCAACTAAAGAATAATCATTTGATATTTTAAATATTTGTGATGGAGCAAGACTTGATTTATTTTTAGCATGCTTCAAGAAATCAAATAATTTGGGATGTGCACCGATGTATATATTATCATTTAAATCTACTTCTATATTGTCTAGGCCACTATCAATTTCTATGGATTTAACTAAGGTTAATGAATTATCAAGTAAGTTTCTATTATAAATATTTAATTTTTTACCAATTGTTTCAGCACAATAAAGAGTTTTTTTATCATTACTAATATTTATTCCATTTGCATATTGTAGGTTAGATATAACCTCGATAAAATCATTTCCGTTATAGAATAAAATATTTGATTTAGTTGTTTGTAAATAATCCTCAAATATTTTAAAAATTGATTTATTTGTGCCATGGTCGTTAGTTACATAAAATTGATTTTGATTAACTAGAACAATATCATTTGGACTAATAAGTAGAGGACTATTGATAGTGTTGACATGAACAAGCTCAATATTATTATAATAAAATAATTCAATGAATTCTCCCATTGAAGTATGGTTAACAACAGATAAGTAGATATTATTATCACTATCCATAAATGCTGAAATTCCATGTGGATGAAACTCCATATTTAAATCAGAAGTCATATTTACAGGACTTGGATTTTCTGAATTTAAATCATAAAAATATATATTTCCATTAATAGAATTTTTGTCTGTATTTGTAATAGGATAAATAAAATTAGTTTTATCAATTTTTCTTCTAAAATCTGAAGAAATAATAGCGAGACCATTACTTAAAATTGTAATATCTTCTGCACCTGGAATATCATTTATAATCTCGCAAGATCCATTAAAGTGTGGGTTAATATCTTTAAATTGACCTGCATCTATAACAGTTTTTGTACTAAATAATAAAGTTAGTAAGGCTAAAATTTTAAGCATTTAGAAATACTTTTATCCAAGAATCATATTTACAATAGTAACTATATCTAATACATTAACCATTCCATCACTATTTACATCACCAGCCCACATTTGATACTGAGATGGTTGTTGAGATGAAATTGCAAAGCTAACTGCCAATACAATATCAGAAACATTAATAAAACTATCACCATTTATATCTCCTTGAATACCAACAAGTATAGAGCCAGATTGACCTCCAGATGAAATTTCATTGCCAAATTGATCTGATACAATTGTGTTAAAAAATTCGACAGGTATATTTTGACCTAAAGTAGCTGATTCAGGAATATAATAATTTATATTTGCAACATAGTTCTCTCCTACATCTACAGTACATCCCTCTAAACTAAACATAATAACTAGCAATGAATTGTCAATTACATTATATTCTATATTAAAACAATCAATCATAGATTCTATTGAACTTGGATTGACAAAATTTCCACTACTACCTCCATGTAAAGGAGAATAAATTTCAAATTGTAAACCTCCAACAGGTTCATTAGAATTAATATAAAACGGAATAGAAACCTCAGAATTTGGAATAGCTGTTGTATTACCTAAATATAGTGTAGCATCAGGGTCATTATCATACTCAACACATATTGAGCAACATTCTCCTTCAGGTGGATCAACATACTCACCATTTTCACATGGAACACCCATTTCTTCTGCACAATCAATCACAATTTCATACCATTGACCATCAAAGCACTCTTGTGGATTACAAGGGTTCTCATTATTTACTTCACCATTTTCACATTCCTGTTCATCTTCACAAGGTCCAATGGGCAAATCACAATTTTCTGGGCCACATGTTGTAGGATATAAAAAATTATCTTCCCAGCACGTTATCGCTTCACCACATATTAAATTTGGATCACAATCATTAGCAGTTTCATCGAAACAATAACCTGCACCTGGAATATTTCCACCTACCCATTCACAGCCACTTCCAATACATTCAAATGGATTATTAATATCAGAACATAAAACATTATTCCCTCCATCATCTTCACCATTATCACAAGGGCCTATAGGCAAATCACAATTTTCTGGACCACAAGTTGTGGGATATAAAAAACCATCTAAGCAGGTTAAAGCTGGACCACACATTAAATTAGGATCACAATCTTCATTTCCACCATCATCCCAACCCCCATCATCGTTCCAATTATTTGATTCGACACAAGTTTCAAAAAAACCATTAGGGGTTGTTACAAAAGTCCAATCACAAAATTCACTTTCAGTACATTCATCTTGTGTTAATTCGGAACAACCTTCATTTTCATCATCACTTACAAAAGCACATCCTTCTTCATTCCAATAACAATAATCAAATTCTCTGCAATCTTCTTCTTCTAATTCTTCGCAATTAACTTCATCACCATCTTCCCAATCTTCTTCTTCACCGTCCCAATCTTCCTCTTCATCTTCCCAATCTTCTTCATTTTCTAAATAATTACATTGATCGTCATTCCAATAACAATAATCAAATTCTCTGCAATCTTCTTCTTCTAATTCTTCGCAATTAACTTCATCACCATCTTCCCAATCTTCCTCTTCACCTTCCCAATCTTCTTCATCTTGATCGAATAATTCTAAACAATTTATATCTTCATTTTGTAAACATTCTAAACAATCTTCAACAATTTCATTTATTCCGTTTACTGTTTCTTCATCACAATCAATAAAACATGATTCAAAATTGGGATCAATATTCCCAAAAATTGATACAATCCAGTCACATGCTTCATCTGGATTTTCATTCAGATTAAGTTCATTGATACCCGAGCAATCATCTAAACAACTTGGGACTTCATTACTTTCAGGTCTGTAGCAATTATCATTTTCCCAAAAACAACCTATTAAAAAACACTCTTCTTCATTATCAATCAATTGACACTCATTATCAAAGTCATTTGATAAACATAATCCATCTCTCCATAAACAATCTTGTGTAATAACACATTCATCTTCTGATAGTCCTTCGCAATCTCTGCTAAAACTAAATAATGATGTTTCGTAACTAAATAAAATTGAAGATAAAAATATAAAATTTATAAAAAGCTTTGTTGTTGAAATCATGATCATGTCCTTTAATTTAAAATTGAATCTAAAATTAATAAATTTTTGTGAAAATAAAAATTAATAAAAATTACCACTTAGAAGAAAATGTTTTCTTAAAAATAACAATGAAAAGCCAATTCATAAACCATAAAAATAAGACGTTAATATAACCTAATTTCCTATATCTTCTTGGCGATTCATATATATTTACTAAGTTAAAGATTGATGTTTTACCAAATTTTCTAATCCTTCTAAATAAATCTACATCTTCTCCAGCAACATATTGTTCATTATAACCATCAATCAAATCAAAATATTTTTTTTTTATTACCTGGCATCCACCTCTTGAATATCCAAAACCTATAAAATTCATTATATTACTTATTAACAAAATTATTAAATGGACAAATTTATCAGTAAAATTTTCATAATTGGGGTTTACTGTTATCCTGGGCGAAACTGCAATTAAATTACTATTAATAAATTGATTCTTTAAAGTTTCAAAAAATAATTCTATATCTGGAACTTGCATATCAGCATCTAAAAAAATTAAAATATTATTTGATGCAAATTTAGCTCCATAGTTTCTAGCTTTTGATATATTACATTTTTTATCTTTATAAACAACAACATTATCAGCAATTTTTGTTGATAATTCTACAGTGTTATCACTACTTCCTGAATCAGATATAATTATTTCTAAATTATATTTATTTTTATAATTATCAAATTGTGTAACTACTTTATAAATATTATCTTCTTCATTTAATGTTGGATTTAGTTATAATTTTGATATTTCAACACAGACTCCAAAGATGCATAAAGATTCAATTAAGAAAATACTTACATTTTAATGTTT
>PAHD01000006.1 GCA_002704685.1 Fidelibacterota bacterium | reverse complement strand
TGGTTCTGAGGTTGTAACACAAGACCTTACAGCTGGTACTTATCCAGATTACTTATACATCTCTCCAAATACTTTAATGTGGAACATTGGTGATCAGTTATTTAATGACTTTGGTGTTGATGATTCTAATCACTTGGAAAATCCTTCTACTTTTGCAGGTAATGCGGTGGTTGCTAACCCAGGATTGGTTGACAATGCATCATTAGTAGATGTGACACCTCTTGCAAGCGGTGCTGCTTACCAAGACGTTGACACTGTTGCTGTTGATGGATTTTTCACTCAGACTGCATTTAAAGGTGCTTTTGGATCTGATAACTGGCTTGATGGTTGGTCTACATTGAGTGATGTTATGGGTGAGGCTACCGATGCTCCAGGTGCATTATGTGGAGATATAACAGAAGACACATATTTATTTGCAGGTACTGACTATACATTAACATGTCAGACATTTGTAAAAGCTGGTGCAACATTAACGATTGAAGCTGGAACAACTATTAAGTCAGCTCCAGATGATGGTGCTGGTTTAGCTCCAGCATTAGTTATAGAGCAAGGCGCTATGATTATGGCTGAGGGTACTGCAGATGCTCCAATTACATTTACATCTGTTCTTACAGATGCTGAGCTTGCTGCAACTCCAAGAGGTCAATGGGGTGGTTTAATAATTAATGGTTATGCTCCTATATCTACAACAGGTGGTACAAACTTTGTTGAAGGTTTAGAGGGTGTTCCTTATGGTGGATCAGACGCAGCAGATAACTCTGGTTCATTAAGTTATGTAAGAGTATGGCACGGTGGACGTTCGATTGGACAAGACAACGAGATTAATGGTATTACACTTGCAGGTGTTGGAAGTGGAACTAGCGTTAGTCATTGTGAGGTTGCTTGGAACTTGGATGATGGTTTTGAGATGTTTGGTGGAACTGTTAACCTAACATACTGTTCTGTTGTTAACGTTGGTGATGATGCTTTTGATACAGATGAAGGGTATCAAGGTAAAGGTCAGTTTTTATACGTTCACAGAGATGCTGATAGTGATAAAGCGCATGAGATGGATAGTAGAACAAACGGTGATTTAGACTCACAGCCTAGATCTCATCCGCAGTTTTCAAATGTAACTGTAATGGGTGGTGGTTCTAATGGTAATGATGAGGATGGATTAAGACTAAGAGAGGGTACAGGTGGTGATTTTAGAAACTATATTATTTTTGATGTTGCTGATGATGCGATTAGAAATGATGATAATGGTTCTGAGGTTGTAACACAAGACTTTACAGCTGGTACTTATCCAGATTACTTATACATCTCTCCAAATACTTTAATGTGGAACATTGGTGATCAGTTATTTAATGACTTTGATGATTCAGCTACTTTTGCAGGTAATGCGGTGGTTGCTTTCCCTGGAATTAGAGACGATGAAGCAGGAATTGATGTTACTCCTACTCTAGATGGTGCTGCTTACCAAGACGTTGACACTGTTGTTGTTGATGGATTTTTCACTCAGACTGCATTTAAAGGTGCTTTTGGATCTGATAACTGGCTTGATGGTTGGTCTACATTGAGCGATGTTATGATGGAAATGAATTGCGCTGTTGATGGAGACTTAAATAATTCTGGATATTTAAATGTTGCTGATGTAGTAGCTCTTGTAAATTACATATTAGGTGGTTCACTTGATGTTACATGTGGTGACATGAATGGCGATGGATCAATTAATGTTTCGGATGTCATTGCTATGATTAATGTTATTATTTCAGATAGAGTATACACTGATGTTGATGCATTAGAATCTAAGCTCATTATATCTGAAAATAGTTTAACATTAGAATCTGATGGTTTTGTTCAAGGTGTTCAAATGACTTTATCTCATAATTCTGATTTTAAGATTAATTTATCAGATGCTTATATTTCAGAATATAAGACAATTGGTAATACAACAAATCTTATGTTAGTTTCTGATAAATCTCATTCAATCACTGATATTGCAACATTTAATGGCGACATTAAAGTTGAATCAATTCATGTTGCAAACCAATCAGGCGATGTGATGGTTGAACAAGTTATCGAATTGACAAGTATTAACGTTAATGTTGTAGGACCAAATCCATTTAATCCATCAACTCAGCTTAGTNTCGCTATGCCTGAGTCTGGATTTTTATCAGTTANTGTATATAATCTTTTAGGACAAAAGGTTGCAACGTTAGTTGATAATTATATGGAAGCAAATACTGCAGGTCATATCATTAACTTTAATGCTGGTAACTTAGCAAGTGGTGTGTATATTGTCCAAGCTGTAACAGCTGGTGATATTGCATCACAAAAAGTAATGTTAATGAAGTAATATCTATAATTATTAGGAGNGCATAACCTATGCCCTCCTAGTATTTTAGCTAGTTTATATATGAAATTCATTAAACATATGAGAATATTATCTGTATTCTTCCTAATTCATTTTTCTTTACTGTGTAAGGAAATCAATATTTCAGGTAAAATTCAAGATTTTAATTCATTAGAACCTATTAGTGATGCAAATATTTTTTTGAAAAATAAAGNTATTGGTACTACTAGCGATGATGAGGGCTATTTTCTTTTATTATTAAAAGATATTGAAAAAGAAAAAATTAACTTACAAATCAAAGTTATAGGATATGAAGATAAAGTGGTTTTGGTTGATTTACTTCAATTAAAACCAACATGTAAAACTTGTAATGTTATTAATCTAGAAACNATATTTATTAATAAAAAAGATTTACAATATGATTCTGTAAATATTAGTTCCTATAAAGATGAATCAAGTCAAATTTCTGATATAAGTATTTCGGGTAAAGAATTAAATGAAAACCTTAAAGGTAATATTGCAACAACCTTAACAAACTATCCAAATATAGGTATAAACTCTTTTGGAACAGTTGTTTCCAANCCATCTTTAAGAGGATTTTCTGGAGATAGATTTTTATTAACTAATGATGGAAACGAAACAGGAGACCTGTCCCAATCTTCTATAGATCATGCAATAACATTAGATATGTCAGAAGTAAATCAAATTGAAATAATAAGAGGTCCAAAATCATTAGTATTTGGGATGAACGCGATAGGAGGAGTGGTTAATACAAGCTTAATAGGATCACCAAATATACGTGTTGAAAAATTTCATCAAAAAATTTCAATTGGAGGAGAATCATTTAACAAAGGTCTTTATGGTAATTCAATGTTATATATACCATTTAGAAATAATCAAATAAACATATTTGTTAGTAATAGAAAAACTGAAAATGAAACCAGTTCAATTGGTGAATTAAATAATACTCAATCTAATATTGATAATTATAAACTAAGCTTTACAAATTATCGAAAAAATAAATATATCAATTTTAAAATTGAAGATTTTAATATGAATTATGGTATTCCTCCAAATCCTGGAGGACATATAACAGGAGTAGATATTCTCCTAAATAAAAGAACAGCTCAAATTAATTATCGACATAATATAAGTTTAAATATGTTTAATCAATTTGATATAAAGTACAACTATATTGATTATATTCATTTGGAGCTTGTTAATGAAGAAAGAGATAATAATGATATCTTTGAACTTTATAACATAGGTGATTACCATGTTGGTTTAGCAAAAGAAACACATAATTTAAATATTGAATTTAATGCTAAAAAGTCTGTACTAGGATTAGAATTTAATAAAAAGTTATTTACTCCTACTGGTTTTTACTTAACTCCTGAAACGAGTGAAAATTCATTATCAATTTATGGTTTTTTAGATAAAGAAATTTCAAATTCTGATTTAAATTTTTTGAGCTCATTTAGATTTGGTTATTTGCAATCAAATCCTAATACTAGTATTTTTCAGTATTCTCAAGTAAATATTGATCCTTTAGAAATTAAAAAAAGAATTTTCAAAACTGTATCAGTTTCAGCTGGTCTTAGAAAAAAAATAGATAAAATAGAATTAAATAGTTGGATTATGCATACAATGAGACCACCTCGGGTTGAAGAATTATATTCTGATGGTCCTCACCTGGGAACTTATGCTTATGAAATTGGGAATACAGATTTAGAAGTGGAAAAGATTTACGGTATAGAAAATTCAATTGATTTTAACGGAGAATTATTTGATTTCTCATTTATTACATTTTATAATTACAGTCCTTATTATTATGAAATGGCACAAATGGGCAGTTGTCCTGAAGCATTAGGATGGAATCCGTTATCTGGAACTTCACATCCATGTGCAGGTGCAGATTTTATAGATTGGGGCAGCGGAGAGTTTGGGTTTTTATATAAATATAAAACAAGAGGAAGTAAAGCTGAAATAAAAGGAGTTGAATTTGATTTTAAATATAATTTTAAGAAATTATTTATTAACTATAATTTTTCATTTGTAGAAGGTGATAATAAATCAATAAATAGGCCACTATCTTTTATCAATCCTACAAAACAAATACTATCATTCGATTATAATAAAAATTTTATTAATTATAAACTAAGATTAACAAGAATTCATGAACAAAATAGATTAGGTGAGTTTGAAACATATACCCCTGGAGCATTTCTAACTGATTTTATTATATCTTATAAATATAAATCAAATGATTTTGCAATTCAGTTTAATAATATATTTGATAAAGAATATTACAATCATTTATCAAGAATCAAGAGTATAACTCCTGAAGCTGGCAAAAATATTAATTTAGTTTATAAAGTATTCTTATAAGATTAGATATAGTAAGCTGAGTTAAATAAGCTAGCAAAAAAAGAGAAGAACATTAAGATAATTAAAATATAAATAAATACTCTTAAAACATAAACTATCAAAGTAGCTTTTGCCCAATTCGATTTATTTTTATTTTCTGATTTATTAAACGCCCAAACTAGTAAAAAAATAATATTAACTAAAGGAACAAGAAGTAAAAATTTACTCGCAACCCACTCTCCAGTGGATACTACAGGGACATTTTCTTTATTAGTATTTGATTCCATTTGATATAATATAATTATTTATAGTAACTTTAATTCAATTAATTTTAGGTAATTATGGTACCAGTAATAGATGTACAAGCACTAGATAAAAAATTAAAAAATAAAGATGATTTTATTTTATTAGATGTTAGAACAGATAGAGAGTATTTTCTATCAAGCATTCAGGGATCTATCCATATTCCTATGAATACAATACCTGAAAATATAGATAAGCTTGATAAAGATAAAGAAATAGTTGTCTTATGCAAATCAGGTATTAGATCTGAAAAAGTTTGCGAGTTTTTAATCAAAAATAATTTTAAAAATCCTAAAAATTTATCAGGTGGTATTGTGGAGTGGTCAAAACAAATAGACTCCTCATTAATAATTTATTAATAATAAAAAAGCCCTGATAATCAGGGCTTTTTATTGATTTAAAACTACAATATTTATTTAATTGCAATTTTTTTAACTTCAGGTTTTACTTTTTCTAACCTAGGAACTTGAACCGATAATATCCCATCTTTCATAGATGCTTTTATATTATTTTCTTTAACATCTTCAGGAAGATTAAAGCTTCTGTAAAACTTTCCATATGAAAATTCGGAATAGTTATTTTGATCTTTATCATTCCATTTTCTATCACCAGATATTGATAAAGTATTATTTTCTAATTCTATATCTATATCTTTCTTACTCATACCTGGTATTTCAGCTCTTATACAGTATATTGTATCTGTATTTAAAACTTCAAACTTAGGCTCCCAAGATGATGAGTAGTTAAATGAAGATGAAAAATCATTAAGAAAATTATCAAAATCATTAAAGATACTAATTGGCCTTGCTGTTGAATTCCATGTTATAAGTTTCATTTTATTCTCCTTTATTATTTTATTAAAACCGTTTTTAAAAATTCAAACAATATTAATTCAAATAAAGTACCAAACTTAAAATTTAACTTAAACTATGGTATAATGTCATAAAATAATGTCATTATGTCACTATATACTGACTTTTTGTCTTTACTTATTGTTGTTTATACCAGACAGCAAAATCTCTAGGGCTAATCCCAACATTATACGAAGCTGTCTCAATCCCACTATATGATAGAACCCTTACCTCATTTAAATCTTGATAATCAGTTATTGCAAACCAAATTTCATTATCAATAACCTCGACATGATAAACATTTGATTGCTCGTATGAGCCAATCATACGACTTAAATCATGATCAAGATTATCACCTATAGCTGCAATTCCACCCAAGGTCTCAGTATCAGGATTATCTGGAAGTGTTCTGTAAATTTGATTGTTTATATTAACAACAGAGCCAGCGCACGCAACACCACTGCCATAATTTTGAATAACAGGAGCTTCATTNAAACCAGAAATTTTTGCAATACCATGATTTATGGCAGTATAATCTTGATTATAATATGTTCTAGAAATATACAATTCATCACCTAAAAACTCAAAAGATGAAGGNCCTTCACCCACATCGTACGTTGATATAAGATCTTGAGTTGCAACATCATATCTATTAACAGATGTCCCAGCACTCCAATCAGAATTATTAACTAAAGTAACCCACAAATTACCATCTTTTTCAACTATACCTTCAGGTTTCCCGGTTACTAAAATAGTACTTTCAATAACATAGGTATATAAATTAAAAACTTTTATATCTTCGGAATTCCAATTCGTAATATAAACTTTATCATTCTCAACCCCTTCATTATCAACAATAGCCATAAATCTTGGGCTAGAACCATCTAAGTCAATTTCAATACCTGGCATTGACAATCCTTCTTGTGTAATGTCAAATATTTTCATTTTACTGTCTCCATTAATAAGTACAATAAGCTTATCATTATAAACCTCAATAGCTTGGACCGTAGCCCCAATTATATCAGTAGTAAGTACAATCCCATCCTCACTAATCATAGATATTGTTCCATTAGTAGAACCGAAGTTACCTTCATTAGCAACAAAAACCCATGAATCAGAAGTAACTGGATTAGGGTCTAATGACAATGGATTATCATCATCGTTGCAACCAGTAATAAAAAATAAAGCAGGAATCAAAAAGAATATTCTTTTCATTTACAACTCTCCTTAAAGCGAAATTATTTTTGAACCATCATCTCTTTATCGCGAAGAGATATGATTTTAGGAGTATCTGACTTATCATTTCTGAAATACAGTTGCGCGACAGCTTCGGATTTTCACCGAATTCCTCCTAAGAATAGCAATTCAATTTATTGATTTTTGATTTTAAATCCCAGAGAAAGAATACTTTTTTCTATATTTTTCTTTGCATTCGAAGGCCCATTATAGGAAAGTTTTCCGCTAGCTAAATCAATATCAATATCTTTAACATCTNTAATATTTTTTAGACTTTTTCTAACAGAATCAACACAATGATTACATGTCATACCATCTATAAATATTTCTTCAGCATTTATATTATTTATTTTTTTGCTAGGAAAATATTTAATTCTTAAAGCATTTAATAAAATAATAATTAACGATAATGATAAAATGAACTTGATATTAGACCCTAGTAAATGGTTAACAGTATAACCACTATCTAAAACACTCAAACCCGGAAAAATAAAGTCAAACAATAAACCAAAACTGATTGAACTTAGTATTATTGTTAACAAATAGATTAATAAATTCTTTTTGCCCAAAATTTTATAAATAACTGACATGGTTGCTATATTTGTTGCTGGACCGGACATTAAAAAAACTAAAACAGCTCCCATAGAAAAACCAGATGAGTGTAAGGCAAATGCAATAGGTACAGATGCTGTTGCACAAACATATGTTGGAAGACCTAAAATTAACATAATAAACATACCCAAAATACCAGAACCAACCATATCAAAATAATCAGTAGGAATAAAAACTAATATTAAAGAAGAAAATACCANCCCAAAAATTAATGGCCCTGCAATATCCATAGGTAGTTTAACAAAGCCATAATTAAATACATTATAAATTTTTGATTTAGATTCTTCTTCGCAACAATCATCTTCACAGCTTTCTTCAACTATCTCACTTTTCTTATCATCATTAAAATGCACTAAAGCACCACCTAAAACTCCTGATATAAATGCTATAAATGGTCTATAGATTGCAAAAACAGGACCCAACATTGCATAAGTAATAAATATACTATCAATACCTGTTTGTGGAGTAGATATTAAAAAAGATGTTACTGAGCCCTTACTAGCACCATTCTTAGATAAATAAGCTGAGACCGGGATAACCCCGCAAGAACATAAAGGAATTGGAACACCAAGTAATGAAGCTAAAAAAACAGAAAATAAAGAATCAGNTCCTAAATACTTTTGTACAATTTCAACTGTTAAGAACTCAGATAATAGACCAGAAATGAAAAACCCTAAAATTAAATAAGGGGCAAACTCGCTGATCATTATCCATAAATTATCTAATATCATATTTTCTCTCTATAATAAATTATTTTTTTTAAATTTATTTACTTAAATTTATATAATATATAGTTAATAATTTTACATTATTTTAGGAGACTTATGATTTTACTTAGATATTTATTAACAAGCGTGATAATTTTGTTTCTATACTCATGTATAGGGTCAATGAGTATGGAGTTCAATTCTGCTAGAACATATGCTAGGATTGAAGATAATTTAGTTGAAGCTGAAAAGTGGGGAGTAATCGCTCTAGATATGGAGCCTGATAACTCCCAAGTTCCTTGGTTTTTAGCTAACGAAGTATATCGTCCTCAGAAAAAAATGGATAAAGTTGCTGAAATGTTTAAACTTGCGCTAGATAGAGCAGATACAAACTTAGAAAGACCTTTTAAATCAGGGGGTGTTGAAATTACAACAGTCCATCAAGCAATTAAAAATGAAGCATCAACAATTCACAACGATGGAATTAAACTTCTAAATAGGGGCAAAAAAAATAAAGCCATGTCTAAATTTTTATTCTCAATGGAATTAAATCCTACTCTTGTAGAGAACTACATTGCTTTATCTGATATGTCATATGATAGAGGTGATATGGANAAAACAATGCAATACCTAGATAAAGGATTNAGNATAAATCCAACCAACCAAAATTTAATCTTCAGAAAATCAAAATATGCTAGAGAATCAAAAAATTATGATTTGGCAATCTCATCTTTACAGCAAATTAAAACAGATGATGAGAAACTAAATCTATTAGTTGAAAAAGAGATTTTTATGATTTATATTGATAAAGAGGATTATAATCAGGCAATTGAATTTGGTTCACAGCTATTTGATAAACTTTATGAAAATACAGATACAGAAGATCTNGTACTATCTGAGACATGTTATAATTTAGCTGTATGCTACAGATATATTGGCTATGAGCTTTATAATAACGTTGCAGATGTCATACAATCTGCTACAGATGATAAAGAATTAATCAAGAAAACCTTAGATGATGCAGAATCAGCAAAAGAATATTTATCAATAGCTAAAGAAAAGTTTTTTGATGCTAGTGGGTTTAATCCAGATGATAAAACTAGTTCAAATTATGCAAAAGAATTAAGCAAAGTAATTAAACAGCTTAGAAAATTATTTATCCCTGCTTTAGAAGAAAAATTGTAANTACTTATTTATTTGACTTCTTCTTATTAAATATTGGAGTAAAGTTTTATCAAGTGAATCTGATGTGCTGATTAAATTATAATCAATCTTATCTCTAAGACATTCTTTTTTATAAAAGTCTGAAAAATCTNTAAATGCCTTATTATATTTATCTTTAACCAATCTTGAATCAGCAACAATATTGTAATTATTTTCAAGGTCGATAAAATTTATATTCTCATTATAATCTAAATTTTTTTCTTTAGGGTCAACTATATGAAAAACTATGATTTCGTGNCCTCTATATCTAAAATGTCTAAGAGATTCCATTACTCTTTTTTCATCATCTAATAAATCAGAAATTAAGATTATTAACCCTTTTTTATTTATAGACTCTGCAAGACCATGTAGTAAGTTTGAGATATTTGTCTCACCACCAGTATTTGAGTTATGCAACGTTTTTAGCAATAAATTTAAATGATTAACTTTTGATTTTGGTTTAATTATTGTATTTATTCTTTGATCGAAAGTTGTTAATCCTACTGCATCTTGCTGTTTAATCATCAGGTAAGACATGGCAGCAGAAATCAATTTAGAATACTCAAATTTAGTTAGATTCTTAGATCCAAAATTCATAGAGGAACTCTTATCTAATATTATATGACACTTTAAATTTGTTTCTTCCTCAAACTGCTTAATATAGAATCGATCTGTCTTCCCCCATAATTTCCAGTCTATATATTTGATTTCATCNCCAAAGCCATATGGTCTATGTTCTGAAAATTCTACAGAAAAACCATGATAAGGACTTTTATGCATTCCAATTATAAATCCTTCAACAACTAACTTAGCTCTAATAGATAGGTTCTCAATTTTACTAATTAGTGATGGATCTAAATATTTTTTATATTCTTTTTTCATTTCTGATTAGATAATTCATTTAGAACATCATCTATCTTAATTCCTTCGGCTTCCGCATTAAAATTTAGAATTANCCTATGCCTTAAAACAGGAATAGCTACTTTCTTTACATCATCAATNTCNGGTGTTGCTTTACCAAGCAATAAAGCTTGAGCCTTAGCAGCAAGAATTAAAAAAGAACTAGCTCTTGGACCAGCACCCCAGTCNATATATTTTTTTGTAANTTCAAGGCACTCACCTGAAGGNCTNGTATTATGGACTANGTNCACAGCATANTTTATAACATTGTCTGATACCGGTACATTTTTCACTAAATTTTGATAATCAGTTAATTCTTTAGAATTAATTATTTTTTTTATTTNATTNGAATTTAATGANGTATTTGATTTAACAATATCAAGCTCATCNTCAAANGGTGGATAGTCAATAANNACATTAAACATAAATCTATCTAACTGAGCTTCAGGTAGAGGGTATGTACCCTCTTGTTCAATGGGATTTTGTGTTGCTAATACAAAAAATGGCTTATCTATATCATATGTTTGGCCACCAGTTGTTACACAGTATTCTTGCATAGCCTCTAAAAGTGCAGATTGTGTTTTTGGAGGAGTTCTATTGATTTCATCAGCTAAAACAATATTCGAAAATATAGGACCTTTTATAAATTTTAACTCTCTATTACCCGTTTCCAAGTTTTGATTAATAATTTCAGTGCCAGTTATATCTGAAGGCATTAAATCAGGAGTGAATTGTATTCTGTTAAAATCTAAATCTAAAACTTCTGAAATTGTTTTAATTATTAAAGTTTTACCAAGACCAGGAACACCCTCTAATAATATATGTCCTTTACATAACATAGCTATAAATATATGCTCTATAACATCTTTTTGACCAATTATAACCTTACTAATTTCATCATAAAAAAGACTTTTTTGTTCATTCAATTTTTTAAGTAACTTTATATTATCCATATTAAACCTTTAGATTTTTTATATTAATTATTAATAAACTATCATTTAGATTAATAATAATTAATAACTATTACCAATTGAATATTAAAAATGAATAAAAAGATAACATTAATGGGAATGAGTCAAAATGAACTTGAAGATTATTGTCTATCAAATGATTTTCCAAAATTTCATGGTGATCAAATATTTAGATGGCTCTACAAAAATAATAATCAAGAGTTGGAAAATGTTAGCAATATTCCAAAAAAATTGAAGGAAAAAATAAAAAACGATTGTGATATCAATTTACTGAAAATTAAAAAAAAGTCTATCTCAAAAATTGATAAAACAATAAAATTTTTATTCGAAACAAAAGATTATAAATTTATTGAATCAGTAAGTATGATTGATTCTGATAGACATACAGTTTGCATTTCTTCTCAAATTGGATGCAATGTTGATTGCGACTTTTGCGCCACTGGCAAAATGGGTATTGATAGAAATTTAAAAGTTGGTGAAATAGTAGAGCAGTTAATTGAAGTTAAAAAAAATACTAATATACCAATAACAAATATAGTTTTTATGGGAATGGGAGAGCCTTTTTTAAATTATAGAAATGTCATTGAATCTTGTAAAATATTTACAAATCAAAAAGCATTTAATCTAGGAACTAAACGTATAACAATATCAACAGCTGGAGTTTTACCACAAATAGATTTATTTATAAAAGAAAAGCATAAATATAAATTAGCTGTATCTTTAAATGCACCAAATGATTTAATAAGAGACAAAATTATGCCAATCAATAAAAAATGGAATATAAATAAATTGATGTTGTCATTGAAAAATTATAATTTTTTTAGATCCAGAGTAATTATGTTTGAGTATGTTTTACTAAATGGGATAAATGATTCAGTAGAAAATGCTATAGAACTATCCAAATTATTAAAAAACTTTAATTGTAAAGTTAACTTAATTCCTTTTAATCAAATTTTAGGAAATTATAAGCGATCAGAAGATACAACGATAAATAAATTTGCAGAAACTTTGAAAAAATATAACATAAGAGTCCTTATTAGATGGAGTAAAGGAGAAGATATTGATGCTGCTTGTGGTCAATTAGCAACTAAACATGAATCTTAATAAAGTAACAAATTATTTATCAAAATTTATTTATGATCCAAAAGTATGTATAATGCTAGGTTCTGGACTAGATAACTTTACTGAAATTATTTCAAATAAAATAACCATTCCATATGCAGATATACCATCTTTTTATCAAACTTCTGTTGAGGGGCATAAGGGAGAATTTATATTTGGTAATATTAATAATGTACCTGTACTCTGTGCTAAAGGAAGATTTCACTATTATGAAGGATATACCTTCAAACAAGTAGGTTCAATAATTGAAATCTTCAATTTCTTTAAACCAAAATTATCTATTATTACTAATTCATCGGGTTGTCTAAATATTAATTGGAAGATTGGGAGCCTAATGATAAGTAATAAAATTATAGATTTTTCATTTATCAATTCATCAGATGTACAAACACATTTATTTAAGAAAAATAAATACTTTGATTTGGCTAAAGATATTGCATTAAATAATAATATTAATTTAAATGAAGGTGCTTATACTTATACAATTGGTCCATCTTACGAAACATATCCTGAAATTAAAGAAATTATTAGCCTTGGTGGAAGTGCTGTTGGGATGTCTACTTTTCCTGAATATTTAATGTGTAAAAAACTTGATTTAAATTTTATAATTATTTCATGCTTAACAAATTACGGTGCAGGAATTCAAAAAAATAAAGTTACACACGATGAGGTTTTAGAAAATGCAGATAAATCAAAAGAAATTTTCAGTTTATACTTAACAAAGATTATTGAAAATATTGAACACCCCAGAAAATTGAAGAACAAATAATTGAAATAATAGCTACTACTAAAATAATAAATATAAAATTTATAAATATTGACATACGACCCATATTTTTTGTTTTATTTTTATAAGGGAAAGGGATATCTGGAATATCAACATTAAGGAATTTGCATATAGGCTCCCATCCCTCACTTGCTTTATATATTAGTAATCTATCTTTAGGAACATTATCAATAACAGATTGATTCCATTCGTTAAATCTTTTCATTTTTTCTTCATCTGTTTTTGCATTTTGGAAGGCTCCTCGAGGACCTAAAATCATTTCATTATGTATATCTTTTTGAAGTTTAAATGATGTATTTGGCAATTTAGCTATAAATCTAAAAGTAAAACTTTTTAAAATTTTATTATTTAAAACATTCCAACTCTTAACCCAGCTTTTATCATCTCTTAAGTTTAAAATTACTTTCGCATCTGGATAGAATTCCATTAGTTCTTTGTAATAATTGCAACTAGGGAAATCTAAACATGCACCATAACCTCTATATATATTTTCCCAATCATAATTCTTCTTATCATTAAAAATTAAATCATGCCACTTTTTAGCATCTTGTTTATTTAGTAATATATTTTGCATATGATAAGATGGTTGTTTATTAATATACTCTAAAGCATATTTTAAACTTCTAGTACCAGTTCTTCCCCAACCTGCACAAATTACTTTCATTTAATTCCTTTAAAAATATTTATTAAATTTAGGTTGTTATTACTACAAAAAAAAAAGGATATTGTAATTATGAGAAGACATCTTTCNATGAGATCAGGAAACCCTACTTTAAACCAAAATACTTTCAAAAATCTTTCAAAGACATCTTCTAGTGATGTAATGACGATTGATGGAGCAGTGAATAAAACAACTTTATCATTAATGATTTTACTATTTTGTGCATATTATACATACTCTACAGCTAATACTGGATTAATCATGGTAGGGTTTATAGGTGGATTTATAACTGCTCTGGTTACAATCTTCAAAAAAGAATGGTCAGCAATTACAGTCCCTATATATTCAGTATTACAGGGCTTAGCGTTAGGAGGTATATCAGCAATATACAATCATATGTATACTGGTATTGTACAGCAAGCTATTTTTTTAACCATGGGTATATTTGGGGCACTACTTTTCGCATACAAAAGCAAAATCATTGCACCAACAGAGAATTTCAAACTAGGTGTTTTTGCTGCAACCGGAGGTATTGCTTTAATCTATTTTATTAGTTTCATTATG
Source organism: Fidelibacterota bacterium (assembly GCA_002704685.1). Lineage (GTDB taxonomy): Bacteria > Fidelibacterota > Marinisomatia > SCGC-AAA003-L08 > D37C17. Next base: position 62,448 of record PAHD01000006.1, on the reverse strand, counting down.
AGTTTCTTTGGTAATGGCTTAGCAATAATGAATCCTCAAAATTCATCATTATTCAGTATTGGATTTAGCTTATTTGTAGTAATTATTGCATCACTAAACTTAGTATTAGACTTTGATTTTATCGAAGAGGCATCAGAAATGGGAGTCCCTAAATATATGGAATGGTATTCTGCTTTCGGATTACTAGTAACTCTTATTTGGCTTTACCTAGAAATACTAAGATTACTCGCTAAATTACAATCTAGAAGAAATTAAATCATTAAAATCAGTTAAAGTAATACTTTAAATAAATTCTTGGAATAAACATTTTTTTATTGTTAAGTTAATGTGTTGGTGTTAAAAAATATGTTTTTAATACAATTATTTTAGTTTTTTGAAGTTTTTAAAGTTTTTTTGAAGAATTCTAAAAGTGCATGAAACTTTTAGATGTTAAGGAAACAATAAAGGAGAAAGACAATGAAAAATGCTTTATCAAATGTTAATGGTTGGTTAGGTGGTTTAACTGGCCTTCTAAAAACAGTTGTTGTATTTTTTGTGTTCGCAGCTATTATATGGCCTACAGGATTACCAAATGTTATTGGTGGTATTGTTGGTCTAGTTAATATGTTCCTTGGTGGTGGATTAGCTGGTTTGCTTGCACTTTGTGTTTTTTGTTCATTCATGGACTAAAACTAACAAAACCAAGTTTATGGGCAATATTTAATATTGCCCATAAACCAAATTAATCTAATTTGGAGGCAATTAATGAAAAAAGCAATGGCAACTGTTACTACGTGGCTTAATGATCTAACAGATTTACTTAAAGCTCTAATAGTTTTTGGAATATTAGCTGGTATAATTTGGGATGATTATTTTGGAGTTATTGGTGGAATTGGAAAGCTAATGGGAAATATTGATCAAGGTGGTTTAGCTGGACTAGTTGCATTAGTACTGGTGGTAACATGGTGGAAAAAGAAATAATATAGTTAGAAAACAATATTAAATTCTCGTCGGAAGTAAATATAAAAAAGTCCTATTTTTAGGACTTTTTTATTTTACATCAATAAATTTCTGCACTAACATTTAATAATCCTCTACGGAATGTACATTTTTGAATTAATCCAGACTTACTAACTTTAATTGAATTTGAAGTATTTGGAAGAAATAAAGCCCATAAAAAAATATCAGTATGTTCAATTAAACCTTTATTATTATCGTTAATTTCATTTATTAATAATTTATAAACTTGATTTTCTCTAAAAATCTCTAGATTATAATATTTTCCTTCTCTTTCTAAATCCTTAATTTTATTAAGCTTTTTATCTTTATTACTTACCAAATATAAAAGAGTAAAAATATTTACATCATTTTCTTTCAAAAAAATATCACTATCTTTATATCTNACTTTATTATCTATAATTTCAGTTTCAATAAAATTAGTTAAATTAGGTTGTGATGTTTTTTTTCTGTAATACAGAGTATTATGATGTTTTTTATCTATAATAATTGTATAGAAATTATCAACCTTAAAAAAATTATTTATAAATGGCTTTGTTATTACTTTATAATTAAGCTTTACTACTTCAGTATTTTGAAATAAAGAATCAGTAATACTTATATTACAATTNGCAACATGNATACCAANNAATNTTATCTTGTAATTATATTCTGAGGATAATAAAAANGATAAACTAATAACTAATAATATTAAATGTCTGATTTATCGTCCTTTCCATTTCAAATTACTTGCATAAAAACTTCCCAAGCCAACAATAATGATATATGGAATTTGTAATAAAAACCATATTTGAAATAATATATTATCGATATTATCATTTAGTTTTTTGCAACTTAAAATATATAAAAGATATTCAAAAGTNTATTTAATTAATAATAATGATATTAAAACTTTAAAATTTGAAGTTATTAATAATATAATGAAAATAAGATTTGAATAAAAAGTTGAAACTGAAATCAGATATAACAACTTATTATATTTCCACATAATATTTGCATCNCCTGCCCACCTNGTTCTTTGTAAAATTAAATCTTTCCAATTTGAATGAGTTTTTGCGTAAACAAAAGAGTCCTTATGNAAACTATAAGTNACTCTACATTCTTNGTTTNTTCTNCATAAATGCATAAAAATTGAATCATCNCCTTGTAAGATATTTTTTATTTTACTAAAACCTCTATTTTTTATAAATAAATTCTTATTATAAGCTTGATTTTGACCAATGCATGCCAGTGGAGTCTTTAATGCTACNGCTGATAAAGCAGATACCATTAAAATNTGAAAATCTATATGTTGAAATTTTGATGCTAATGAATTACTTTTTTTGACAGTTGAAAATCCAACAATATAATTACCTTTACAGAAAGCTTTACTTATTTCTAGACACCAATTTTTTCCAACCCTACAATCTACATCAGTAAATAATAACCAATTATATTTAGACTTTGATATTCCATANTCTAATGCCTTTTTTTTATGCTTNAAATCAGATTTATAATNTTTTGTATTAAAATATTTAAATCTATTATCATCTAAANCAAAACTANTAATTATATTTTTTGTATTATCAGATGAATCATCATCAATAATAATAAACTCTAAANTGCCATCGTAAATTTGATTTTTTAAATCATTTAAAATATTTTCAATGGATTTATCACCATTTCTTACACANACAATTACAGAAATATNATTATTTTNTGAAATTAAATTACGNTGATTATTGATTTTAGANATACCAATAATAAAAAAAATAATAGTAGCAATATATATGGANAAAATAAAATAGGTTATGTATAGTAACATATTAAAGAAAATTAAATGAAATTATTTTTTTTCATCCAATCATCATCAGCTAATTTTGACATATAATTCCTAATTGAATCAGGTAAAATNACAAGGCATCTTTGATTCGTGCTTAAATTTTTACAAGCTTTTAAAGCAGCCCAAACGGCNCCACCAGAAGATCCTCCTACCANAAGGCCTTCATCTTTNATAAGTTTTCTTGCCATTACAAAAGAGTCTTTATCATTAATTTTAATATACTCATCNACTAAANTATTATTAAGAACATCTGGGAAAAAATCATATCCAATNCCTTCAANCTTATAGGANAANACTTCTTTTCCACCACCTAAAATNGANCCATATGGATCTACACCAACAATCTTAATATTTGGTAATTTTTCTTTTAATTTTTTAGCTACTCCTGTTATTGTTCCACCNGTACCTACTCCNGCTACAATCATATCNAAATTCTCTTNCATATCACTTAGGATNTCATTTGCTGTAAATTCATAATGAACTTCTGGATTATANGTNTTNGAATACTGATCCAAAATATGTGAATTNGGTATTTCTTTATTTAGCTTTTTAGCAATTTCNATATGGCTATCAGGATCATCCCAAGCTGCTTCAGTTCTTGTTCTAATAATTTTTGCTCCNAAAGATTTTAAAACAACTTCTTTTTCTTTACTCATTTTTTCTGGCATTGTTATAATCATTTTATAACCTTTAACTGCNGCNGAAAGAGCTAAGCCAATNCCAGTATTCCCAGATGTTGGCTCNATTAATGTATCTCCAGGCTTAATACGCCCTTCANTCTCAGCCATTTCTAACATATGCTTACCAATNCTNTCTTTAATTGAACCACCTGGATTNAANTATTCACATTTTGCATACACTTTACATTTTACATTTTTTGCAACTTTATTTAATTTAACTATTGGTGTTTTACCTACAGCTTCTAATATATTTTCTAATTTCATTCTTTATACCTTTACATTTCCTATCTTATCTATAAATCCTTTAGAAGAAAAAAAATTTGATGAATAATTACGACCAAATAAAACTTTTGAACTTCCACCATCATTTATAATATTTACTGATTTAATATTATTATTATTTTTGCTATAATCATATGCACATGCATAACTTCCTGATGCACAAGAATCCATTATTGCCTCAATACCTTTTTCGTATGTTTTAACATGTATGGTACCTTGTTTTAATTCTTTATAAAAATTAACATTAAGTCCACTTGGACTAAATAATTTATTATATCTTAATTTTTGCATTTTCTTAAATAATTGTTTTTCTGANTNCCAATCTTGCATATAATTTATAACTAAATGCTTTGCACCTGAATCAAAATAATTTCCAATAAAACCATCTATATTAATATTCTTTTTTTTATAATTAGGTTTATTAATTTTTACTTTTACAAAATCATNACNTAAATTTTTTGTTNTATATAATATTTTATTTGAAATAATATNAAAACNATTTTTATCAAATTCTTTTTTTAAAATTAAAGAGGCACAAATTACCCCATTTAANCAAAAAGTTTCCCANGTTCCATCATTATTANAATANTCCATGNAGATTGAATCATTCTTNTAGTTTAATAAAATAAGNCCATCAACAGAAGANCNCNCTTCTNTTNTACATATATTTTTAATTTTNTCTTTNGTAAATAATGAGNAATCTATTGAGTTTTTATTTAAAATTATTTTAAAATCATTCCCATTAGAATTGCACTGATAAAAAGGTATAATCATTATTTNCTTTCAATTATTATATAAAAGGTAGATTTTCATCTTTTTTAGATAGAATAATTTTTTCCNAATCTAAAAGCCAGCTTATATTTAATACTTCATCATTAAATCTAACTCCAGAATCATAATCTGCATTATATTTTTCATCGACAGCATATGANACAATAGCATTTTTACTTAATGTTAAAAATCCATGACCAAAACCTTTTGGTATAAAAAGTAAATTTTTATTCTCATCATTTAATTTTACAGAAACATATTCTTTATATGTTTTAGAATCAGGTCTTAAATCAATAGCTACATCCTGGATTTCTCCTTTTATAACCCTAATTAACTTTGATTGCTCATAAGGATTTTTTTGAAAATGTATACCTCTTAGAACACCATATCCTGATTTAGATTCATTGAATTGTATTGCCTTAAATTTTAGTTGCTTAGATAATTTTTCATTAAATGATTCTAAAAAATGACCTCTTTCATCATTATGGACATCAGGTATTATTAATTTAACTTCTTTTAAATTTGTATTTTCAATTTTCATTTAATAANTATTTTATCAAATCATCTANCCATAATTTTTTTTGTCTAGCTAAATTTGATTTATGATTTTTATAATTCTTACATTTATATAATTTATAAAACTTTTTTCTCAATTTAATTTCTTTAAAAAATTTTGTATATTTTTTCCATCTTTTTGAAAAGCTATCAAAAGTAGNAATTTGATTTGTATAGCANCCTTTTAAATTAAAGTCTTNATAATAATTATATANCTTAATCCAAAAATCTGAATCAACAGCGCAGGAAAAATCAGANGTCCATTCTCCNAGCCCACCTATTTTATNAAAAATACTTTTTTTAATACCTATAGTTGTTCCCTGNACTCTAAAGCTACCATAAGANCTCAATCTATTATTATTATCTTTTATTTGACCAATNATTAAATCATAATTTTNAAATAATTCCATNANATTATTAATCGAATTTTNTGATATAAAATAATTATCATCATCTAAAAATAATAATTTATCACTANCTGATATCTTNGCACTACAATTAGTTACAAATGCTTTATTCATACTATTGTTAACTTTAGGATAATAAACCCATTTTGAAATATTAGGAACTTTTATTTTTTGAATATTTAAAAAAGACTTTAATTTTTCATTTTCTAAAATATAAACTTTTTTATCATTAATAATTTCTGTGTTAACATTTTCTTCATCAAAAGAAAAATTATAGAAAGAACCATCATCNGCAATAATAATTTCAATATTATATTGATCTTTTTGATTATTTATTTCATCTATTGTTTTTATNAATGGATTTTCAATCAAATTCAATGGTTTGAAATGTGCAATTATAATTGACAAGTCATAATTCATCTACAATACCTCTAAATANATGCATATCAATATCGTTTGTAATTTTAAAATTATTTACCTCNCCTTTGAAAAATTTAACATTTAAATTATCATTGTAGTACATCGCAGCAGATATGTCATCATACCCATAAGCTATATTGCTACAATAATTTTTTAAAATATGTTTTTTAAAACCTTGAGGAGTTTGAACTTTTTTTATTTCATCCCTATTTAAATAATTTACTAAACCATTTTTTTTAGAAATTATAGAATCCTTACTATTAATGTAAGGACAAGATGCATCNTAATTATCTAAAAAATTTATACAACTATCTATAATGTTTTTTGAAACAAGTGGTCTAGCTGCATCATGAACTAAAACATTACTTGATTTTAATGATAGATTATTAAATCCATTACACATTGATTCAAATCTTGTAGAACCTCCTTTAATGACTTTACATTTTTTATATATATTTTGAATTTCTTCAATCCACTTTTGCGGAACAACTATGATAACTTCTAAAATTTTATCATTATTTAAAAAAGTATCAATTGAATACTGAATTATTCTTTTATTTTTATAAAAAATAAATTGTTTTGGTATTTTTGAATTAAATCTTTCCCCAGTTCCAGAACCTAAAATAATCACACTATTCATTATTTTTCCTAAATTGTATATTGTATAGCTTACTATAATAACCATTTTTACTTAATAATTCTTCGTGACTACCGATTTCTTTAATACTACCTTCTTCTAATACAACAATTTTATCAACATTTTTAACTGTNGTCAATCTATGTGCAATCATAATTACAGTTCTATCTTGAACTAAATTATCTATTGCTTCTTGTACTTTTTTTTCTGATTGAGAATCTAAGGAAGAAGTTGCTTCATCAAANACTAAAATAGGAGGATTTTTAATTATTGCTCTTGCAATAGATAATCTTTGTTTTTGTCCACCTGATAGCAATGAACCTCTTTCTCCAATAATTGTTTCATATTTTAGATCTAATGACGAAATATAATTATCAATCTTAGCAATTTGAGCTGCTTCTTCAATTTGTTTATCTTTTATATTTTTACTACCATAAGTAATATTATTTTTTATTGTATCATTAAATAAGATTGGTTCTTGAGTAACTAAACCAATTAACTTTCTTACTGATTTCGTATTTATTTCATTGTAAGAGTTACCATCAATTGTTATGTCACCATCATTATAATTATAAAATCTTAACAATAAACTTGTTAAAGTTGTTTTNCCTGAACCACTTGAACCAACAAGTGCAACTTTCTCACCTTTTTTAATTGTCAAATTAATATTTGATAGAATATTTTTTGAATTTTTTGAATAGGANAAATTTAGATTTTTGATTTGAATTTTTTNCTTAAATCCATCTATTTCACCTAAATTTTNTTCATTCAATTTTGTAAATGGTTGATCAGTCATTTCAAATAACCTCTCAGCAGATGCTAATCCAGTCTGAATAGTTGCAATGCTATTACCAAGTTTTCTTGCTGGCTGTAACATAGCAAATAAAAAAATTATAAAACGCATAAAATCATCAGAAGACATTTTATTATATATAAGTACTTCCTGACCGCCATACCATAATAAAAAAACTCCAAGTGTAACACCAATTATATCATTGATAGGTGTTGTCAGACCATATAATCTTTGGTGTCTAAATTCCAATTGAAAAAATTTATGATTTTCATTAAAGAAGTTTAAAATTTCATTTTTAGTCATGTTAAATGCTTTGACAATTTTAATTCCAATGATTTTTTCTTCTGCATAACTTGAGATATCAGCTATTTTAAGACTTGCACGCTTAACTTTTCGTTTTATAGATTGACTTATTTTGAGTATTAAAAATGCAGATATTGGGACAGTGCAAAGAATTAATAAGGTTAAAATTGGACTTATTAAAAATAGCATATAAACTAAAATTAAAATACTTATCAACTCATTAATAAAAACCTGAAGTGATTTATTAAAAGCAACTTTAATCCAATTAATATCATTCAACATAATTGACAATATTTCACCTGTTTTATTCTTATCAAAAAATTGCAATGAAAATTGCTGAATCTTNCTGTAAAACTTATTTCTTAAATTTTTTATAATATTTAATTGAATATATGATACACTTACCCAATTGATATAATAAAATATATTTTTAAATAAAAAAGTGATAAATAAAAATATACAAATCATTTTTAANTGTTCAATCTGAGAAGTAGCTGAAATTAAATTTGAAAAAAAATAGTTAATTTTTCCAATCAAACTATCTATGTCATAATTATTAAAAGTAGAGGACCCAAATAAATTTGCTATCAATGTTCCAACAATCCATAAAGAAGCAGCATTAAACAAACCATATAATACTGAAGCTATTATTGATATNAGTAAAATAAACTTATAAGGCTTAAAAAAACTACCTAATCTGATTAGAGTTTTCAATTCCATCTCCTTGCCTTAAAGTTGAATAGGGATTAGTAGTAATATCAATTATAGTTGATCCTTTAGAAGTTCTATTAACTGATCCTGAAAAAATATTAATATTTGGAAATCTAGTATTTATATCATTTAAACTATTTAATGATTTTTCATTGTGCATATTAACACTTGTAGTAACAATAGGCTTATTTATATATTTAACTATATTTATTGAAAATCTAGAATCTGGAATTCTAATNCCAATTTTTTTTGAACCNANAGTNAATATATCTGGTAAATTATTTTTTTTATTCATTANTAAAGTAAAAGGACCAGGAAAATATTTTTTNAAATCNTCTTTATTTTTTTCATTNAAATTACAAAAATTAAATAACATTTGATAAGAATCAACNATTATNCTTAATGGCTGAACTCTATTTTTTAATTCATTTAATTTATTTATAGCATCTTCATTAGTNGCATCTACACCAAATCCATATANAGTATCTGTTGGATATACAATAATTTCTCCATTTAATAACAGATTAGCTGCTTTAATTACATTTTTATCNTTNGCTTCATNAATCATTAATTATATATTNCNTTATCCCATTTTTTATGAAACCAAAAATACTGNTCAGGATATTTAGTTATAATATTTTCAAGCATTNTNGAATAAATAGTATTTATTTCTACAATTANATTNTNCTTTTGTTCTCTATTATTTTTTAAAATAATATTTTTAATTTTAAGATCNTAAGTTAAATCTTTATTTAAAATACANAAGCCAATTAGTAATTTACAGTCAGTNGCAGAATAAAAATGTCCAGCTCCTTTTGGTATTGANCATNATTTTCCAAAAAAATCAATATTTGTTCCATGTTTTTTTGCATTTTGGTCACTAGCAATTAGTAGTATTTCATTATCAATNAGAGNTTTGAGCATTTTTCTTTTAGAACCTTTATTAGAAATTAAAGTGATATTTGGTAANGACCTACATTCATTAAAAAATTTATTNCCACCATTATTTTTTTGTACTCTTGCTATAGCTTTNACTTTTTTATACTTATNTAAAATTGNAGAAATNACTTCCCAATTNCCAAAATGAGCAGTCATAAATATTAATCCTNTTTTAGAATTTAAGTCTTNTTTANAAATACTATCATATTTGATTANATCACTCTTAATTCTAATTGTATGCATTCTNATAAATTCAATCATTAANTTACCAAAATGTTTATANGTATTTTTTAAAATTANATTAATTTCGNNTTTAGTTTTNTCTTTAAAAGCAATAGATAAATTAATTTTTGCNACTTTACTTCTTAAAGGGAAAATATAATACATNANNAATCCAAAAAAAGACCCAATCATTAATGAGNTTTNTCTTGNTATATATGATAAAATNAAACTAAAAAATCTTAAAAAAGAATATGTTATTATATTAATCAAAGTATATTTATAAATTATTAATTAAAATCAGCATTAATNATTAAATTTAAGTACTTTTTTAGAGTAATATGAAATCAATAAAAAATATAATCCCAAAACATTTAAAAAAGTATATTGTCAAACAAAAATACTCACAGTATGACAATATAAATCAATCAACCTGGAAGTTTATAATGAAAATTTCTAAAGATTTTTTTAAAAACCACGGACATAGTATATATATAGAGGGGTTATATAAAACTGGTATTTCTATTCATGAAATCCCTAAAATCAGTGATATAAATAACAAATTAAATAAATTTAAATGGAATGCAGTCCCAGTAAGAGGATTCATTCCACCAAATGCATTTATGGAATTTCAATCACTAAAAATACTTCCTATTGCTGCAGATATAAGAACTCACAGGCATTTAACTTATACGCCTGCACCGGATATAATTCATGAAGCAGCTGGCCATGCTCCAATAATTGCGAATAAAGATTATGCAAAATACTTAACAGAATACGGAGAAATTGCAAACAAAGCTATAATGTCCTCAGAAGATATGGAACTGTATTACGCAATAAGAGAATTATCTGATATAAAAGAACAAACAAATATAAATGCAAAAGAAGTTAAAAAGTATAATGATAAATTAAAAAAAGCCTACAAAAATATAACCTATGCGAGTGAATCTTCTTTATTATCAAGAATGAACTGGTGGACCGTTGAATATGGATTAATAGGTACAATTGATAATTATAAAATCTATGGTGCAGGTCTTCTATCATCTGTGGAGGAAAGCGAAAATTGTTTAAACAAAAAAATTAAAAAAATACCTTTAACAATTGACTGTATAAACTATGAGTACGACATTACTGAACAACAACCCCAGCTTTTTGTTGCAAAAGATTTCAAACAATTATCTGAAATTCTAAAGGAATTAGCAAGTAAGATGTCATTTAAAATTGGAGGATTATATGGTTTAAAACAAGCCATAAAAGCAAAAACACTATGCACTGTTGTAATCGATAATAAAATACAGATATCTGGAATTTTTGAAAAGTTTTTACAAAAAAATAATAATCTAATTTTTATAAAAACAAAAGGGAGAACACAATTATCTTGTAATAATAAAGAAATTAAAAATCAAGGTACTGATTACCATAAAAATGGATATTCATGTCCTATTGGTAAATTAAAAAATTATAAAAAATCAATAAATAAATTATCAAACAATGAGCTTAAAGAATTAAATATAAAATTAGGACGATCTATTAATTTGGAATTTGAGAGTGGAATAAAGTTAGAGGGCAAAGTAAAAAAAATTACTAGAAAAAAGTCTGAGATAATACTAATAAAAATTTCAAATTGTACAATTCAATTTAATAAAAAATATCTTTATTTACCTGAATTTGGAAATTTTGATTTAATCTGTGGTGAAATAATTAATTCTGTTTATGGGGGAGTAGCTGATAAATTAAATTTTGATAAGATTAAAGTAAATTCAAAATATGAAAGTTTTAACAAAAAATATGAAAACTGTAATAATAAAAAACTTAATACTTTTCATATAAAAGCTAATCTTTTAAATAAAAACTATTCTTCAGAAAAATCATTAAAACTATTTAACGATGTTATTAAATATTTTCCAAAAGAATGGCTGATTCTTTATGAGATTCTTGAATCTTCTTCAAAAAACTCAGATAAAAAAATATCAAATAAAATTATAAAAAAGTTAAATGAATTCATCAAACACAATAATTCAGAATCAAAAGTAATCAAAAGAGGATTAAAATTAATTAAATAACTTTTATAAGATATTTTCTATCCTTAAATTATATGCGATAAAATAACTCGTATACAACATGTTAAAAATCACAAAAACCGCTGAATATGCATTGATTGCAATTAAGCATATGAGTAGCATTGAATCAATATGCTCATCAAATAATATTGCTAATCAATATAATATACCAAAAGAGATAATGGCTAAAACGTTACAAAAATTATCGAAAAAAAATTATATTAAAGCAATCAAAGGTCCAAAAGGAGGATATTTTATCAAAAATTCTATTAAGAACATAAATTTAATTAAATTTATTGAAGATATTGAAGGTCCAGTTGGTATAAGTACCTGCTCAAAAAATGAAGAATGTTATTTAATTGACTGCTGTAACATTAAAGATCCTATAAATAAAATCAATAATAATATTAAAAATATTTTAAGTAAAGTTAAACTCAAGGACATAGCTTTTTAAATGGATAAAATAAAAGAAACGAAGCAAAAATTATCAGATATTTCATCAAGTGAATATAAATATGGATTTAAAACTGAAATTGAAGAAGAAAGACTCCCAAATGGTTTAAATGAAAATATCATTAAATCAATATCAAAAATTAAAAATGAACCAAAATGGCTACTAGATTTTAGATTAAAATCTTACGAAAAATGGAAAAAAATGAAAGAACCAAGCTGGCAAAATTTAAATTATCCTAAAATTGATTTTAATGAAATTTGCTACTATTCATCTCCTAAAAAAAAGAAACTTAAAAGTTTAGATGAAGTAGATCCTGAGCTTTTAAAAACATACGATAAATTGGGGATTCCTCTTGATGAACAAAAAATGCTATCAAATGTTGCTGTTGATGCAGTTTTTGATAGNGTATCTATAGCAACAACNTTTAANGACACTCTAAAAAAAGCAGGTGTAATTTTTTGTTCNTTTTCNGAAGCNGTNATTGATTACCCNGATTTAGTTAAAAANTATTTAGGGACNGTTATACCATCTTCAGATAATTACTATGCTGCTNTAAATTCNGCTGTATTTAGTGATGGNTCATTTGTTTATATTCCNAAAAATACAAAATGTCCNATGGAACTNTCTACATACTTNAGAATNAATGCTGCAAATACAGGNCAATTTGAAAGAACATTAATTATTGCTGATGATAATTCGTATGTAAGNTATCTTGAAGGCTGTACNGCACCTATGAGAGATGAGAATCAATTNCATGCAGCAATAGTNGAGCTAATTACTTTGGANAATGCTGAAATAAAATATTCAACTGTTCAAAATTGGTANCCTGGAGATAAAAATGGNAAGGGTGGAATATATAATTTTGTAACAAANAGAGGTCATTGTAAAGGAGCTAANTCAAAAATATCATGGACTCANATTGAAACAGGCTCATCNTTAACTTGGAAATATCCAAGCTGTATTTTAAGAGGNGATAACTCAGTAGGTGAATTTTATTCTGTAGCGTTAAGTAATAATTTCCAACAAGCTGATACTGGNACTAAAATGATTCATTTAGGTAAAAATACTAAAAGTACNATTATATCAAAAGGTATTTCAGCAGGNCATGGTCANCAGACATACAGAGGTGANGTNAAAATAATGAAAAATGCTAGAAATGCTAGAAATTTTTCTCAATGTGANTCNATNCTAATTGGTNATAATTGTGGTGCNCANACTCAACCATATATTAATATAAAAAATTCNTCTTCTAAAATNGAACACGAAGCAACAACCTCTAANATAGGTGAAGATCAGTTATTTTATTGCAACCAAAGAGGAATTTCTACAGAAAATGCTATATCATTAATTATAAATGGTTTCTGCAAAGATGTATTTAAAAAGTTACCAATGGAATTTGCTATTGAAGCACAAAAATTAATGGAAATAAGCTTGGAAGGATGCTCGGTAGGCTAATTATGTTAAAAATAAATAAATTAAATGTTGGGGTTGAAGANAAAACTATCTTAAATGATATTAATTTAAATATCAATAAAGGTGAATTGCATGTTATAATGGGAAGAAACGGAACGGGTAAAAGTACTTTGTCAAATATAATAGCTGGAAAAGAAGGGTATAATATTGGTGGAGGTAAGTTATTATTCAATAATAAAAATTTACTAGATATGAGTATTGAAGATAGAGCCTTGGAAGGTATTTTTATGTCATTTCAATATCCTGTTTCAATACCTGGATTAAATACAATGCATTTTTTAAGAACGTCAGTAAACTCTATTAGAAAACATCAAAATAAAAAAGAATATACGTCAGGTGAATTTATTAAACTATTCAAAGAGAAATTAAAAGTTGTAGGTTTAGACGAATCTTTTGCAAGAAGATCTGTTAATGATGGTTTTTCTGGAGGAGAAAAAAAGAGATTTGAAATATTACAAATGCTTCTTATTGAGCCTAAGCTAATTATACTTGATGAAACAGATTCAGGCCTTGATATTGATGCTCTAAAAATAGTAGCAAATGGAATTAATAATTTTAAATCTTCNCAAAATGGATTTTTACTTATAACACATTATTACAGAATAATTGAATATTTAAATCCTAATTTTGTACATGTATTACTAGATGGAAAGATTGTTAAATCTGGTGATAAAAATTTAGCATTAAAATTAGAAAAAGAAGGTTATGGCTGGCTTCAGAAATAATAGACTAGTTAATTCTAGTTCAATTGAAAAAATTCAGAAATTTAATTTTATTGATAAGGAGCAGTGGAAGTATACAAACTTTAACCACCTTTCACGTTTCACTTTTAATGAACATTTTAATGAAAATTTATTATCTATCGATAAAGATGATTCTACTGACTTACTATTTTTAAACGAACTTTTAAATAAAGAAAATAATCATTATTTAAAATTATTTAATAAAATAATCCCTCAGGAAAATCAATTTATCTTATATAATACATCATACTTTCATAATGGATACTATATAAATATAAATAAAAATTCTAATGCCTATGCATTAATTGAAAATAAGGACTTAAAAAGTTCTAAAAATAATTTTATCAATGATAGAATTTTTTTCAATTTTAATAAAAATTCTAAATCAACAATATTTATTAATGAACAAAATGATGAGATTTTAAAAAATAATATAGTTTATGAACTTTTTTTAGATGATTCATCAGAAGTTGACTTTATCATTTATTCGAATCAAGTCAATGCAACTAAGATTCTTAATCTAAGTGCAAATATAAAGTCAAATGCCATATTAAACCTTTACACTGTCAATATATCAGGTGAATTAATCAAAAATAATTATTATATAAACTTAAATAATAAAAATAGTCAATGCAATTTTAACGGTATCGGTTTACTAAATCAAAAAAATCATATTGATAGCTATATTGAAATAAATCATAATAAAAAACATACNACTAGNAATATTAGATTTAANAATGTACTTAANGATTATTCAAAAGGTATNTTCTATGCTAAAACAACAATAAATGAAAATTGTAGNCAGTCAGAAGCTACTCAAAATAATNAAAATATGATATTGTCTNAAAATTCTTCTGTTAATTCAAATCCTCAATTAATTATAAATAATGACGATGTTCAATGTGCTCATGGCTCTACAACTGGAGAAATTGATTCTGACGCATTATTTTATATGCAAACGAGAGGTATAGGAATTAATGAAGCAAAAAAAATACTCATCAATAGTTTTTTATTTGATTTAGTAAATAATATTAAAGATGATAATATTTTATCATTAATAAANGATAATATGNATAANTGGATAAATAATGTCAATTAATTTAAGAACAAATGAAATAAAAGATATTTTTTCANTATTTGATGATCCNCTTGATAAATATACNGAAATAATTGAATTCGGTAGAAAAAACNATTCATTNNATGATAAATATAAATNAGATTCATATAAAATACCTGGATGCGCTTCACTTGCTTGGGTTTACGTAAAAAAAAATAATAGTAAATATAGAATACATACAAACTCTGAAGCACATATCGTTAAGGGATTACTTTATATATTAGAATATATAATTAATGAATCTACAAAAGATGAAATTTTTAACCTGTCAATCTTAGAAATTTTATCACAAATAGGACTTGATAAATCAATTACTAGTCAACGTACAAATGGATTTCTCAATGCACTAAATAAAATAAAAGAACAAATTAATAATTATGAAAAATAATGATTTTATAGAAGTATTAGAGGATTGTAATGCTCATTTAATACCTTCAGGTGATGCAATTAAACTAAAAAAAGGTACAAGAGCAAAAATTACACAATCTCTTGGAGGAGATTTTACTTTATATGTTAATGGNAATCTAGTAAAAGTTAANGGTAAATATTCTAAAGCACTTGGTCAAGAAGAACAAGTNATTGAAACTGATGATATAATTTTAGATTATGATGAAAAACATATTTGGGANATATTAAAAATGTGCTACGANCCTGAAATNCCAGTNAATATAGTTGATCTTGGCTTAGTTTATGATCTTAAATCAGAAAAACTNAAATCTGGGAAATATAAAATTAATATNAAAATGACGCTTACNGCACCTGGNTGTGGNATGGGTCCTGTAATCGCTCAAGATGTTGAAGATAAAGTTTCAGGAATTAGTTTTGTAGATGATGTTATGGTTGAAGTTGTATGGGAACCTTTGTGGAATCAAGATATGATGACTGAAGAAGCAAAATTAAAATTAGGGATGATGTAAAATGCAATTTGAAATAAAAAAATTTAGAGAATATTTCCCCATAATAAATGATAAGCTTATTTATTTTGATAATGCTTCAACAACACAAAAACCAACATCAGTAATAGAATCGATTAATAGCTTTTATTTAAAATCTAATGCCAATGTACATAGAGGAACCTATCAAATTGCTGAAGACGCAACATATCAATATGAGAATGCTAGGAAAACAATTGCAAAATTTATTAACGCTAAAGATAATGAAATAATTTTCACAAAGAGTACTACTGAGTCGATAAATCTAATTGCATACAGTTTAGGACTAAACTTTTTTAAAAAAGGCGATGAAATATTAATCACTGAGATGGAGCACCATAGTAATATTATACCATGGCAAATGATTTCAAAGAAATTTAATTTAACTTTAAAGTTCATCCCACTAAATAATAATGGCGAGTTAGATTTATCCAATTTGTCAAACCTTATTACAAAGAATACAAAACTAATATCTATTACTCATATGTCCAATGTACTTGGCACTATAAATCCAATAGATGAAATTATTTCCATTGCAAATAAAAAAAATATCTTAACATTAATTGATGCTGCTCAAAGTATATCTCATATACCTATTGATGTAAAAAAGTTAAAATGTGATTTTTTTGTTTTCTCCGGTCATAAAATAATGGGACCAACTGGAGTGGGCATTCTCTATGGTAGAAGTGAAATACTTAATAATATGGAGCCGTTTCTTGGCGGGGGGCATATGATAAATGATGTAAATATGGATAGTTTTACTTATAATTCAGTTCCATTTAAATTTGAAGCAGGGACACCCAATATTGCTCAAGCAATTGGTTTATCTGAAGCAATTAACTTTTATAATCAATTTAATTTTGATCAAATGCATAATTATCTAGATAGCTTGTATAAGTATTTAATTGAAATTTTAATTTCTATTCCAAATATAAAATTATATTCTAATAATATGCATAATGGTCCTGTAATATCATTTACTATTGAAAATTTACATGCATATGATGTTGCAAAATTANTAGATACATATAATATTTGCTTAAGAGCAGGGCATCATTGTGCTCAACCNATNTTNAATAAATATAATTTAGAGTCTATAAACCGAGTAAGCTTATATTATTATAATACTTTTGANGAANTNGATTTATTAAAGANAAGNCTNCTTAAAATAATTAAAATTNTNTCTTAATTNNNTTTTAATAAAACAGATTCTAANTGTCCTTGNTGATGCATTTCTAAAGCAATNTCACAACCACCTATCAATTCACCTTCAACAAATAACTGNGGAATCGTTGGCCAATTTGAATGCTTTGATAATTCTATCCTAATATTTGGATTTTCTAGTACATTGGTCGCTTCAAAATCAACATCATAGTAATTAAGAATTTTTACTATAGTTGCTGAAAAACCACACATAGGTTGATCTTTNGTACCTTTCATATAAAGCATTATTCTATTTTTATTTATATCATTTATTATTTCGTCTTTCAAATCCATATTTATCTCATTTTTAGTTTAGAATTACTACTATAAATTTATTATAATTTAATAAGTTAATTATAATAGTTTTTAAATTAATAAATGAAAAAGTATGTAACAATAATATATTTATTTCTGATTTCAATTATTTTTTCTCAAAACTCTCCTAAAATTGCTCTTGTTTTATCTGGTGGGTCAGCAAAGGGTATTGCACAAATACCAACTTTGGAAATAATTGATTCTCTTAATATTCCAATTGATATGATNATTGGTACAAGCATGGGATCACTAACAGGTGTAGCNTATGCTATGGGCCACTCAGCTGACGAAATGAAANANATGGCATTTGATACAGANTGGGATATTATTTTTTCTAATAATAAAAAAAGAGAGAATCTATTTTTTTTACAAAAAGATGATTATGATAAATATAAAGCAACTTTTGAATTAGATGGTTTATCTCCTATACCACCTATAGCATTTATTAATGGTCATAATAGCTATATAAATCTTACTAAAACAACTGGGATCTATGAAACTATAACAAATTTCGATGATTTATTTATTCCATTTAGATGTATTGCTTTTGATTTAATTACTGGAAATGAAATTATCTTTAGTAGCGGATCATTATCTAAATCTTTAAGGGCAAGTACATCTATACCAAATATTTTTAGTCCTGTAAAAGATAATCAANTTCTATTAGTTGACGGTGGAGTTAAAAATAATTTTCCAACTGATATTGCAAAATCTCTTGAATTTGATTTTATTATAGGCGTTAATGTCTCNTCAACAAAAAAAGTTGCAGAAAATGATATCAGTACTTTTACAGAGGTAATTGGTAGATTNATTTCATTAAATGGNTATAATAAAAAATTAGAAAATTTAAATTATGCAGATATTTTAATCCAACCTGATATAAATAATGAATCAGGATTAAATTTTAGCGATAATAACATGCAGGAAATATATAAAAGTGGTAAAAGAGCAGTTTATAATAAAATTGATGATTTTATAGCTTTAAAAAGTTTATTTAAATCAGAAGAATCAAAACCTGTAACATTCAATTCGATTAAAGATGATTTTATAATGCTTGAAGACATAATAATTAATTCTACTGATAATATTAAGTCATCAGATCTTTTTAATTTTAACTTTCCTAAAGTATTGGGTAAAAATGAATTTCTATCATTAATGTATAATCTTAGGAANTCAGATAAGTACATTCATATAAACTATAAAATTTTAAAGGGAGAAAAAGGATATGTATTAAATCTTAATATTAAAAAATCTCCTATTAGATTGATTAATAAAGTTATAATAAAAGATAATAAAAAATTATCTAAATCGTTTATAANAGAAATTCTAAANATTAAACAAGGTGATAAATTAGATTTTAANTTGATAAGAGAAAATATTAATAATGCCTATAATTTAGATTATTTTAAAAGTATTCGTTATGAAATTGNATATGAGCAAGATGAAACTAATTTAGTTTTTATTATAGAGGAATCTAATTTTAATAAATTAAAGCTTTCTGCTGCATGGCATAATTATTATAAAATTTTTGGTCAAATAAAACTAGACCTTATTGATGTACCTTTAAAAAAGTTCCGATTTACAGATGAAATTACTNTAGGAAATAGTTTAAGAGAAAACAATATTAATATTTNTTATATCAATAACTTNAATTTTCAATCATGGGTAATCCCTGTNATTAAAATTAAAAATTCAAAAAAAAAGATTTCTATATATAATTCTGAAAATAATTTAGTACCAGAAAATTTATATAATAAAAATTATTCATTTAATTTAATTACACCTTTTAAAAAATATGGAAATATTAGCTTAGGTATAAATAAACAAAAAAATAAATACCAAAATAGATTTGATAATGAATTAATCAAATTTTATTCACTTAATATTAATATTGATCAAATAGATAATTTATTATATCCTAAAAAAGGTTATTTATATGAAATCTATGCTGAACAAGGTCTTGAGGAATTTAAATATAATTTGAATTCATTTAGATTTGACCATTTTATTCGTTTCAATTCGAAATCAAGAATTAAATTATATGGAGATGCTATTTATAGTGATTTATCTAAATTTCAAAACTCTCTTTTTCAAAAGAGTATAACTTATTTCCCNTATGATAGAACTTTATCTTTCAGTGAATATAACCTAATGGTAACTAATCTAACATCATATGGAATGGAGTTTAATATTGATTATAAAAATAGTACAACTGTAAGAATTTTATATAATTATATTAATAATGTTGATTTTAAACATAATAATCAAAGTATTAATAATTTAAATAGCTATNGTTTTGGATTGAGGNTAAAATCAATTTTAGGGCCTTTAAACTTTATGTGGACTAGTACAAATGACCCTATATATAATGTTAAAAGTAATAATTATTTTTTTAGTTTTGGATTTAATTATTAAGTATGTTTTAATGCATTAACTTACATAAATTTGGACCTTGATTTGATTGCCGGGGTGGTGGAATTGGTAGACACGCTGGTCTTAGGAACCAGTGCTTAACAGCGTAAGAGTTCGAGTCTCTTCCTCGGCACGCTATCTAATCAAACAAATCTTTAAAAAATATTTTTCTTTTAAGAAAATACTCAAANANTATACTCTTTGANAAAATTAAATTATTTTTAAATAAATACTNATCACCTACCACNCTAATANTATTTATATACNTTCTTCTTTTTAATAAATAAAAAAAATTAAATATAGATGCTAATGATAAATAATGAGCTATAAAATGTAAGAATCTAAAATTTAATAGNTCTCTAAAAGATGAGATAATTTCTAAAATAATTCTTAATGGTAATACTTTTATAANTGTTAAAAANTGATAGTTAGTTAATAANAAAATCAAACTATTNCGATGATTTAAATATGTTTTCATTGGAGAATTATAACTTAAAGTCTTTGCTCCTTCATGATATATTACTGCACTTGGATTTACAACACATACATAATTAGATANATTACATTTCCAGCAATAATCTATTTCNTCCATATGAGCAAAAAGTTTTTGATCAAATCCATTCATTTTCATAAATAGAGATTTTCGAGTTAAAAAAGCAGTACCAGATGTCCAAAAAACATTGCTATTTTCATCATATTGNGATGTATCTTTTTCTAAGGTATCAAAGATTCTACCTCTACAAAATGGGAATANCAAATAATCAATATAACCACCAGAAGCTCCAGCATAATCAAAAAAATCTTTTCTATTTAAATTTTTAATTTTGGGTTGAACAGATGCAATATTTTTATCTTTATNTAAAGTTGCAACCAAATGATTTAAAAAATTTTTACTATGAACTGTATCATTATTTAAAAAAAGTAAATAATCTCCAGAAGCAAAGCTTGCTCCAAGATTACAACCACCTGNATAACCTAAATTTTTATGAGATTTTTTTAAAATAATATTATTGTAATTATTTTTAATTTTTAAAAAACTATCATCGCTTGAGTTATTATCAATAATAATTATTTCAATATTTTTATAATTTATTTCTAATAAGGACTTTAGACATTGATTAATTATTGAATAATTATTATAATGCGGTATAATAATTGAAACTTTATTCATAATTATTTTATTGAATTTATTTGTATTAGATAATCATACAATTGAATAAGTTCAGTATTATTCGGATTATCATCAAGAAAATCTTTAATTAAATTAATAGCTTTTTCTGTTTCTCCAATTTCATCATATACTCGAACTACAGAGTAGAGCAAACCTATAGGTTTGTGATTTTTAAATAAGTCATTACTATAAGATATAAAATCTGATGNTTCTAAATTATCTGATAAAATATCACCTATATATTTTTGTAATTCAAAATTTAAATAATCAGACTTTTCTGTAAATAAAAATGTTGATCTTTTTTTAACAAATTCTAAATCATTAAGTTCTGCTAATTTATGTAGAAGATATATCTCAGTTTGAATATCAATTTTTTCATTGAAAAGANGTTTTAATATTTCAATTTGTTTGATACTATTATTAGATGCACCATAAATTGAATCACTAATTAAAACAACAAGCCCTGGTTCAATTTTTAAAATATCTTGTGGAAAATATTCATCCATCATTAATACTAATTTTTGTGCTTCTTCATAATTACCATTTTTGATATCATTTTGTGCAAGTCTAATAAATCCAATTCTATAATTTTGAACTAAACGCTGTATATTATCATTAAAATATATTTTATTATTATTTAAACCTCTATATCTATAAATACCTNCTTGATTATTTACGACTTGGTTATAATCAAAATCATTTACTATTATTTTGTTCAAATTTGACTGAGTTAAATTTTGTTTCATTTTTTTATAATTTATTGGGTTAATTAATTTTTTATCTTTATTTAAAATAACTCTATATGTCATACCTTCCATAGATAAGTANTGATTTAAACCTATTTGATTATTTGGTGCCACAGTAGCTGCAAAATAAATTGGTCTTTCAATATTAATATCGTTAATTATCTTTAAAATCATGTAATCCTGTACCCTTAATAATCTTCCAATTAATGTTGGTCTTATAATGAATGATATCGGATTATTATTAATGTTTATNTCACATTCAAGTTTATTCCATGTTTCTTCTTCATTAAATTCTTTACCACACAAATTAAAAGCAGATTCTGTAGCATACCAAGGNTCAATAGANTAAATATCATCGCTAAAAACATCCTTACTAAAATCAAAATTTAACTTAGGTTCATGTTTCATAAGTTGTTCGATATACCATGCTGTATTTAATAAACTTAAATTAATAACTTTAACATCTGTTCGAATATTTTCAACTTCTTGTAGGTACCATAATGGGAAGGTGTCATTATCACCGTTTGTAAAAATGATTCCATTTGGTTCACATGAATTAAGCAAATTGTACCCATAATCCCAGGCTACATAGTTCTTACTCCTATCATGCTCAAAATAATCAGTTGCTAAAATTTTCATAGGCATAAAAATAAATATTATCGTTAATATGGATATCAGAATAGTAGAAGAATATTTTTGATTTCTTACAATTTTTTTAATATAGTCGAGGAAAACGGATAATCCAATTCCTATCCAAATTGAAAAAGTAAAAAAACTACCTACAAAAGAATAGTCCCTTTCTCTTGGCTGTGGATCATATTGATTTAAATAAATAATAATTAAAAGACCTGTAGCTAAAAATAAACTTAATATAGCGAATGCTCTTTTGGGATCTTTTTTAAAATGAATTATTAAACCAAAAATACCNAATAAAAAAGCAAGAGGTATACCATATCTAAAAATATTGATTCCATCAAGTTTTTCATTACCAATTAAATTCCCATTTAAATCATTTATATACCATGGAAAATTTTCTTTATCTCNTCTTCCNATAAACTGCCAAGCAAAATATCTTAAATACATTTCATTAATTTGATAATTAAANAAGAAACTCATCTGCTCTNTAAAAGAAGGATTATTTTTATCCATAGTATATCTCTTCCAATTTGAATTTTCAGGTCGAGATATTGTAGACTTCCAATTTAAAATTTCCCAATCACCATATTGATCTCNATTCATATATGATAATGCCCTGTCAACAGTATTGGGATTGTTTTCATTTATACGGGGATATTGTTCGGCTCTAATAAAAATTAATATATANGTTGAATAACCAATTAGTATCAAAAGTATACTAGAAAAAATAAATTTATTTATAAATTCAAACTGATAACTAGATTTNTTATAAAATCTNTAGAAAATATATGAAATTGAAATTAGTATTAATATTATTAATAAGATACTTAAATTTGACTGCCACTGTANAAGTTCAAAAAATGATAAATTGTTTTTTGTTTTTTCAAATTTAACATAATCATCATATAAATTTTTAAATTCATCAACTTNATTATTNCTAGTGACAATAATTGAATTTACTCTATCNTTTAATCCCTGTTGATTAATGGATCCAAGATTGTTATCNATTTGGTTTGTTAATTTATAAATCTCTTTATCATAAGAGTCAATTTGATTTTGGATATCAATTAATTTTACATGAATACTATCTGATAATTCTGAAGAACTTTTAATNAATAATGAATTTGCAATTAAAAAAGAAACTAAAAAAAATGCTATTGATGAAATACAGTATGCATAAATTTTNAATATGGGTTTTTTAATTTTTAAAATAAAGAGCAGAATTGAAGAGACAATTATTAATGGTAATAAAATAATAAAAAATAAATTTCCATTTAATTTATTCATTAGATCTGGGATACCTTTTATTATACCAATATAAATTGTTATAAAAATTATCAAAGAAAGTAAGATAGGTATTAAAAATGATTTAATATTAAAATCAAATTTTTTAAAATATATAATCAACAAAATAAATGGGAGTGTTAATAAATTTAACAAATGTACACCAATTGCAAGACCTAACATATAAACGATAATTAATAAGTATCGTAAATTCCAATTATCGTTATGATTTCTTGACCATTTAAGAATCATCCAAACGACTATAGATGTAAAAAATGTTGATAATGAATATACTTCTGCTTCNACAGCATTAAACCAATGAGAATCGGTAAATGCAAAAGTTAAAGAAGCAATAAAAGCACTGCCATAGTTAATAATTGAATCAATATTATTTTTTGTTTTACCTNTATATTCCTCAATTAAATACACAATAATTAAATATAAAAACATTACAGATAAAGCGCTCGCAATTGGAGATATAAAATTAACTTTTGCTCCAATATCATTAAAAATTGGGAAAGAACTAAAAATATTTCCTAATAATAAATAAAATGGTGCNCCAGGAGGATGTGGTATTCCAAGAATATAAGAAGTAGCAATAAATTCTCCGCAATCCCAAAAAGAAACNGTTGGAGCCATTGTAAGAATGTAAACAATAAGTGAAACAAAAAATGAAAGCCCTAATAATATTTTATTGATAATTTTATACATTTAGCCAATATTTATGAACTCTAACATATCCTTATAATTTATCATGAATTCTGTTTTAATTAATTTATTTTTTTCTAACTCTAATTTTGGATCTTCAGAAATTATTTGAAATGCTAAATCGCGTGCTCTACTTATAATTTCTCTATCNCTATTAAAATTTATTAATCCTGAATTTAAATATCCATGTTGCTTTGTACCAAAAAAATCACCAGGTCCTCTTAATTTTAAATCTTCATCTGAAATTAAAAAGCCATCTGATGTATTTTCCATAATTTTTAATCTTTGATTAGAATTAAAAGTTTCTTTTCTCTGAATCAAATAGCAAAATGATTGTAAAAAACTTCTACCAACTCTCCCCCTCAACTGGTGAAGCTGAGTTAATCCAAATCTCTCCGCATTTTCTATAACCATAATAGTAGCTTTCTTATGATCAATTCCTACTTCAATTACTGTTGTAGAAATTAAACATTGAATTTCGCCTGAAGTAAACTTTTTCATTAAACTATTTTTTTCATCTTTATCTAATTTACCATGCATAAAACCTAATTTATAATTTTTAAAAANTTTTTGTAGCGATTCAAAACCAGACTTTGCATCTTTTAAGTCCATTTTATCTGATTCTTCAATTAGTGGATAGACTACATAGCAATAATGACCGCTATCCATTTCTTTTTTCATATGTTTATAAACTAAATCGATATTTTTATCATCAATTAATTTTGTTTGAATTATTTTTCTATTTGANGGCATTTCATCTATCCATGAAATATCCATATCTCCATGAATTGTAAATGCTAAAGTTCTTGGTATAGGTGTAGCAGTCATAGATAAAACATTGGGGTTTTCTCCTTTGTCCAATAAACCCTTTCTCTGATCAACACCAAANCTGTGCTGTTCATCAATAATAACAAGTCCTAAATCTTTAAAATTAACTTTTTCTTGAATAAGTGCATGAGTTCCAACGATAATATCAATTCTTCCGNTTTGTAGATTTTCATAAATTTTATTTTTATCTTTTTGATTTACATTACTTATTAATAGTTCACAATTAATATCATAATTTTTAAAATGNTTTTNAAAACTAATGTAATGTTGTTCTGCAAGTATTTCTGTTGGTGCCATNATTGCAACCTGAGAATTATGACCTACGATAATAGCTGCTGTAATAACAGCCACAATTGTTTTACCACACCCTACATCTCCTTGAATTAGTCTATTCATTGGTTTTTTTAAATTCAAATCAGATCTAATATCTCTTAAGGATTTAATCTGAGAATTTGTTAAAGTAAAATTTAGAGACTTATAAATTTCAATAGCATATTTACNTAATTCTTTATACGCTTTGCCTTGATAAGACTCAATTTTCTTTTTATTTAAAGCTTTTAATAATTGAAGAAAAAAATGCTCGTTAAATTTTAATCTATATAATGCAGTATCAATTGAAAATTGATCAATTGGATTATGAACCATATATANAGATTTATTTAATTCAATAAGTCCTTCTTTTTTTAAAATTGATGAATTAAAAAATTCAGTAAAAATATTTTTATTTTTATCAAAAATTTGTAACAGTAATCTTCTTAAACCCCTAGTATCAAAACCAGCTTTCTTTAAGACATTATTCGAAGAATATAAAGGAACAATACGCGANGTATTGATAGGGTCGTCTTTCTCATCTAAAATATCAAATTCAGGATGAATAATTCTAAATCCTTGATAAAACTCAATCTTACCAAATAATGCTACTATATCACCCTCTTTNAATTTTTCCATTATCCAAGAAACTCCATGAAACCATAATCCTTGTATAGTATGATTAGAATCTGTTAGTGTTAATTGAAAATAACTAGATTTTTTAGTTCTCTTAATACTCATTGAAACAACTTTTGCAACCACAACTGCTTTTTCGTTAACTATTAAATCAGATATTTTTTTAATATTTGTTCTGTCTAAATATTTTCTAGGGTAATGTTTTAAAATATCAGAAACTGTATGAATATCATTTTGATACAANGCTTGAGCACGTTTTGGACCTACACTTTTTAAAAATTTAATATCTGTATTTTTGTCAAATATATAATTAGAATTATTCAATATTATTACTTTAAGACATTAAACTGTTNAAATTTNCAACTAGCTTATCATAATTATTTTTATAATTAATATATTTTTTCTGTTCGTGCTTAACAATATTTTCAGGAGCTCGTTTAACAAAGTTTTCATTATCTAATTTTTTCTTAACAGAATTCATCCTAGCTTCAATATCTTTAATATTTGATTTTAAACGATTAATTTCTTTTTCTATATCTATTAAACCAGCTAATGGTAAAAACAATTCAACATCATTTATAACTGCAGTTGAGCACAAATCAGGTTTAGATATATTATCTCCATATAATATAGATTTTATTTTTGTTAATGATTCGAAATATTTTTTATTTCTAACAATTATATCAATTTTATTTTCTGAACCACGACATATTAATTCTGCTTCTTTTTTAGGAGATACATTTAATTCAGCTCTAATATTTCTAATTGCAGAGATAACATTCATTATAAAGNTTAATTCTTCTTCAATATTAGAATTTATCAATTTTGTATCTACAGCTGGCCATTGCGTTTTAACTAAGATGTTTTCATTGCTTTGCTTAAAAAACGACCAAATTTCTTCAGTAATAAAAGGAGCATAGGGATGTAGCAATTTTAAAATCGTCTTTAATACATGAACTGCAACTGATATGTTCAATTCTTTTTCTTTGAGATTATTTCCATACATTCTATTTTTAGAAAATTCAATATACCAATCACAATAATCTCTCCAAACAAAGTTATATATAGTTTTAATTGCTTCATTTAATTTATAATTTGATAATTGTGTATCAACCAAATTAATTGTTTTATTTAGTTTCGATAATATCCAAAAATCAATAGCTTCTAATTCTTGAAAATTAATTTTATTAATATTTTTTATGGAGGATATATCATCAATGTTCATCATTAAAAATCTTGATGAGTTCCAAAGTTTGTTCATGAAATTTCTACCTTGTTCTAATCTATCAATTGAAAATAAAACATCCGTTCCTTGAGGAGCAATCATTAATATGCTTACTCTTACAGCATCTACACCATACTTATCAAATAATTCTATTGGATCAGGAGAATTGCCAAGAGATTTACTCATTTTTTTTCCATTTTCATCTCTAATAATACTTGTAAAATATACATTAGAAAATGGGATTTCATTTTTGAAGTAAAGTCCNGCCATAATCATTCTAGCTACCCANAAAAATATAATATCAGGTCCAGTTACTAAATCTTGTGTTGGATAAAATTTATCTAAATCTTTTGTTTTATTAGGCCACCCTAGTGTTGCAAGAGGCCATATCCATGAACTAAACCATGTATCTAAAACATCTTCATCNTGGACCCAACCATCTTCTTTTGGAGCATTAATTCCGCAATAAATTTCTTCATCTTTATACCAAACAGGAATTTGATGTCCCCACCATAATTGTCTTGAAATNCACCAATCATTAATGTTTTTTAACCAATGATTATAAATTTTTTCCCACCTAGCTGGATGAAATTTTATTTNTTTATNTTTTACAACTTTTAAAGCGGGATCAACTAATTTTTCCATTTTCATAAACCATTGTTTNGAAATTCGAGGCTCTATAACAACATTTGTTCTTTCAGAAAATCCAACCTTATTTTTATAATCTTCAATTTTTTCAATTAATCCTAATTGCGTAAGTTTTTGAACAACTTTTTTTCTTGCTTCAAATCTATCTAATCCTTCAAACTCATTTGGAACATTATTATTTAATGTCGCATNATCATTCATAATATTTATAATTTCCAGGTTATGTCTTTGGGCTATTTCTAAATCATTTGGATCATGAGCTGGTGTTATTTTAACACAACCAGTTCCAAATTCTTTATCTACATATTGATCAGAAAAAATTGGAATCTCTTTTTCAACTATTGGTAAAATAATTTTTTTTCCTATAAGAGCAATATATCTTTTATCTTCAGGATTTACTGCAACGCCAGTATCGCCTAACATAGTTTCAGGTCTAGTTGTTGCAACAGTTAGATATTTATTTGAATTTTTAATTGGATATTTTATGTACCATAATTTGCCATTTTTTTCTTTATAAAATACCTCCTCATCTGATAATGCGGTTAATCCTACTGGGTCCCAATTTATCATTCTTTTACCGCGATATATTAAACCGTCATTATAAAGTTTTACAAAAGCGTGAATTACAGCATCATAGTATTCCTTATTCATTGTAAAGTTTAATCTTTCCCAATCACAAGAACAGCCCAATCTTTTTAATTGTTCAATAATTATTCCACCATATTTTTCTGTCCAATCCCACGAGTGCTCAAGAAATTTTTCTCTTCCAATTTCTTTTTTATTAATATTTTCAGATGATAGTTTTTCAGTAACTTTTGTTTCAGTAGCTATTGAAGCATGATCAGTACCAGGTAACCACAATGTATTTTTCCCCATCATGCTCTCTTTTCTTATTAATATATCCTGAATAGTATTATTAAGGACATGTCCTAGGTGTAAAATTCCTGTAACATTAGGTGGCGGAATCATTATTGTAAAAGTATTTTTAGATTCATCTTGCGAAAAAACATTATTTTTTTCCCAATTTTGATACCATTTTAATTCCACCTCTGATGGCTTATATGATTTTGGTAATTCCATTATATTATATATATTAAAAAAATATTACCTTAAATTTAAATACTTACAATATATGATAATATTATTAAAAAAAATAATTTAATGAAATATGGNAATATATCAACAGGTTCCGAGGAAGCAAGTCTTGCTGCAAAGGAAATATTAAGATTTGGAGGTAATGCATTTGATGCTGCAGTAAGCGCTATTTTTGTATCAATGACNTCTGAATTTGCTCTTACTGGAGCCTTTGGTGGAGGGACCATGTTAGGAGTTAAGCAAAATTCTACACCTTTCATTTATGATTTTTTTGTTAATTCACCTATTAAAAACAATAAAAATTGTGAATTTTTTAACATAAATGTTGATTTTGGTGAAACTTCACAAAAATTTAATATTGGTTTAGGGTCAATCGCAACACCAGGAAATCTAATGGGCCTAATTGAAATACAAAAGAAATATGGAAAACTTGATATAAAAGATGTACTTCAAAATGCTATCTATATAGCAAATAATGGTGTTACAATCACAAGTTATCAAGGATATATTATGAGTCTTATCAAACCAATTCTTGAATATGATAACTCTACCAATAATTTATTTTTTAAAAATAATAAACTCTTAAAAGAAGGTGATACATTTAAAAATATTGAATTTGGGAACTTTCTTTCAATATTAATTAAAGAAGGTCATAATTATTTTTATAAAGGAGATGGCTTAAATATCATTCTAAAATTTTTAGATAATAAAAGTAACCTTAGTAAAAATGATTTTTCAGATTATCAAACATTTGAAAGAAAAGCGGAATCAACTAATTTTAATAATCATACAATTTATACTAATTCTTCTCCATCACATGGAGGTCCTCTTATTATTTTTTTATTAAAAATTTTAAGAGAATCAGGATTTAAAATTGATAATAACTCCTTAATAAGCGCAATGGATATTACATCAAAAGCAAGAGAAAAAACTTGCATCAATCCAAATTTAGAAAATGAAATAAATAAAATATTTGATCATAAAAATTTTAAGAAATTTTTAAATCATTTTAAAAACAATAGCCTAGATTTTTCTAAACCAATTGATGGATTTGGATCAACAACTCATGTAAGTATTATAGATAAAGAAAATAATGCTGCTAGTATAACAACTACCAATGGCGAAGGTTGTGGATACACTATCCCAGAATATGGCATAATGATGAATAATATGCTTGGTGAGGAAGATTTAAATCCTTTCGGATTTCATAATTGGAATAAAAAGAGGAGACTCCCAACTATGATATCTCCTATAATTATAACAAAAAATAATAAGCTAAAATTTATTTTTGGAAGTGGAGGGAGTAATAGAATACGATCAGCAAACATTCAAGTAATTTTAAATTTACTAATTCACAAAATGAGTCTCAAAGATTCAATATCTAAATCTAGATTACACCTTGAAGGCGATACATTGTTTTATGAATCAAATACTGAGTTCAATATAAATAAAAGTAATATTAGACTTAAACCTTTTAAGAAAAAGAGTTTGTTTTTTGGAGGAGTAAATGCAGTGAGTCCAAAATCATCTGTTGCTGATGAAAGAAGAGGTGGATATAGTATAATTGATTGATTTAATAACTATTAATATCAGGATTTTTTCTATTTTTCTTTTTTTCAGAATGATATTTTTTTTCTGATAAACGCTTTTCGATAGATGATTTAGTTGGTTTAGTTTTTATTCTTTTGGGAGGTCTAAAATTACTTTTTTTTATTCTACGTCGAATCTCTTTTATACATTTAATTTTATTTAAATATTGACTTCTCTCATCTTGGCACATGACTTGTATACCAGATTTAATATGTGTTAATCTTACTGCAGATTCTGTTTTGTTAGCATGCTGTCCACCTTTACCGCTTGATCTAAAAGTTTCTATTTTACATTCAGATAAGAGTAAATCATCAGAATCAGGTATATTTATAAAATTCAGATTATATCCTTTTTAATTTACTGGTTAAATGATTAATTAAGATACCATTAGCAACTGATACATTTAAACTTTCTATCTGACCAATTTTTTTAATTGTGATTTTTTTAAATTGCTTAAATTCACTGCTAATTCCATGGGCCTCAGAACCTAATATTAGAGCCCAATTACCTACTAATTTAATTTTATTTAAATTTTCACCTTCCATATCAGCTACATATATATTTTTATAATTATTTTTTAAATAATTAATAATATTCAAACGACTATCTTGAATAATATTATCTAAATTAAAATGTGCTCCCATTGCTGAACGAATGCATTTTAAATTGAATGGATCAACTGTACCTGATGTTAAAACGATTGAATTAATTCCAAACCAAGCACATGTTCTTATAATTGTTCCTAAATTTCCAGGATCTTGGATTCCGTCTAAAACAACTAAATTATTATTATCCAATTTTTCCAATGATTGATGGAGATATTTTTTAATATCAACTATGGCAATTATTCCTTGGGAATTTTTTGTATCAGAAATTTTATTAAAATTATTTTTACTACAATATTTAATAGTAAGATTTTTAAACGGGTCTTTATTTAATAAATTTTCCTGAAAATTTTCATTTACAACCAAATAATCTAATTTAATTCCAGCATTAATTGATTCATAGATTAAACGATAACCTTCAAGAATTGCTTTTTGATTCAATTCTCTATTTTTCTTAATTTTTAAAGAGTTAATAAACTTAATTGCATTTAAACCTATCATTTAAATTCCATAACAATTGGAGCGTGATCTGATCCTAATACATCTTTAAGTATATATGAATCTTTTAAATTTTCTTTTAAAACCTTTGATATACAAAAGTAATCAATTCTCCATCCAATGTCCTTAGCTCTTGCTTGGAACATATAGCTCCACCATGTATAATGTCCTCCATCTTTATTAAACTCTCTGAATGTATCTATAAAATCACTATTAACTATGTTGGAAAAACCGCTTCTCTCTTCATCTGTAAAACCAGGATTAAAACGATTTGTTTTAGGATTTTTTAAATCAATTTCTTTATAAGCTACATTTAAATCTCCACAAAATATTACTGGCTTGTGCTGCTCTAAATTTTTTATAAATTTTAAAAATTCTTTATCCCAGACTTGTCTATATTCTAAACGTAACAATTCACGTTTTGAATTAGGTGTATAAACAGTAACTAAATAATAATTATCAAATTCTAATGTAATAACTCTACCTTCCTGATCATGTTCTTCAATACCAATGTCATATTTAACATTTAATGGTTCAATTTTAGAAAAAATAGCAGTACTTGAATATCCTTTTTTGACAGCTGAATTCCAAAATTGATAAGGATAATTTGGAAGGCTTAATTCAACTTGTTCCTTATGTGCTTTTGTTTCTTGAATACAAATAATATCAGGTTTATATTCATTCATAAAATCGTAAAAGCCTTTTTTTATAACAGCTCTAATACCATTAACATTCCATGATATAAATTTCAATTTATTCTCCTATCTTAATATTTATAATTTATTTTCTAAATCTATTTTTACAGCAATAAATTTTGATTATTTTTTAGAAATGACGATATAGCGAATTAAAATTAAAAACTACAATTTGAAGTTATTATTTATTTCTAAAATAAGATTTAATTCTATCAAATTTAATATAATCTTGATTTCCACTTTTCATATCCTTAATTACAACTTGTTTATTTTCTACTTCTTCATCACCGATAATAATTGTATGTGATACATTTAATCTATTAGCATCTTTCATTTGTGATTTCAAGCTTCTTCTAAGTAAATCATTAACTACAATTAAATTTTCTGCTCTTAAAGAATCAGATATTTTCAAACTATATTCTAAATATTTTTTATCTGTTATAACTATATAAATATCAGATGATTTTGAAATTGGAAGATGTTTTTTATTAAGTACCAATATAAGACGCTCAATACCAGCTGCAAATCCAAAGGCTGGGGTAGTTTGTCCTCCTAATTCTTCTACCAAATAATCATATCTTCCACCACCACACAATGCATCTTGAGAACCAAGATTATCACTTAATATTTCAAATACTGTATGGCAATAATAATCAAGACCTCTAACTAATTTATAATCAACAGTATAATCAATAGATAATGAATCTAAATGACTTAATACATCTGAAAAATGATTTTTATCTTCTTTGTTAAGATAATCAAGAATATGGGGTGCATTTTTTATAATTTCAATTTCAAAATCAACTTTTGTATCTAATATTCTTAAGGGATTTTTTTCTAATCTTACTTGACTTATTTGACTTAATTTATTTTTATATTGTAATAAATATTTAGTTAACACATCCTTATATTTTAATCTAACCTCAGGGGAGCCTATACTATTAATTTTCAGATTGAGATTATCAATATTTAATGATTTATAAAAATTATAAGCCAAAGCTATAACTTCTACATCTTGCTCAGGGTATTTAGATCCTAGTGCCTCAACACCAAATTGGTTAAATTGTCTAAATCTACCTTTTTGAGGTCTTTCTCTTCTAAAGAGTGTATCTATATAATATAATTTATTAATTGGATTTTTTTTACCTAACTTGTGCTGTATAAAAGATCTTACAACAGATGCTGTAGATTCTGGTTTTAATGTTAGATGATTACCACCTTGATCTATCCAACTATACATTTCTTTTGAAACAATATCAGTTTGTGAACCAATAGATCTAGAAAATAAATATGTACTCTCAAATATTGGGGTTCTAATTTGCGAATAACCATACTTTTTAAGATAATGATGAATAAAATTTTCCAGATATTGCCATATATCATTTTCTTCATATAGTATATCCTGAGTACCTTTAATATTTTTAATCAAATCTGACATAATTATATACTTTCCTTTGATAAATAAATATGTTCCCAGTCATTAATTAAATTAAATATATCTGTACTTGTTTTACACTCTAATATTTTAGTTTTCATATTTACTGAATTAATAAATTTTTGAAACCTACTAATTAATTTTCTATGTAATAATGGATTATCAACTGTATCTAATATTAATAAAATGAAATGTACTTTTTGTTGATCTGGAGATTCATAGTCTATGCCTTCAACTGATACTCCAAGTATAGCTGTTAAATCTTCAACCTCAATAGAACTTGAATAATGAAAGGCAATACCTCTTCCTATAGCAGGATTCATAATTTTTTCATGATCATTTATAAATGAGAATAGCTTAGAAGTTCCTGTAAGTATATTTTGATTTAATAATTGATTTAATAAAACTTGAACAGCATCTGACTTACTGGAGCTATCCAATGGAAAAATAATTGTTCTATCATTGATTTTATCTATTAAATTCATAAAATTACTAATTAATATTAAACTGCCTATTTGAAGATGAAGAACGAACTTTTACATCTTGTAAATCAGGGTGCATAACATTTATACTTAATTGAAAACCTCTACTAAATCCATTTGGCCACCACGTAAACATGAATTCCCAGCAATGTAATTCTCTATAAAATTTAAGACTTTGAGAGTTAATTTTCATATCAATTAAATTTACTCCTGCAATATATGTAAATAACCAATTTTTTGTTAAATGAATAGTATTATATGAATCTAAATTAAAATAATTAAAATCCCATTTTTTATCTTCAACATCAAATTCACCTTGAATAGATAAATTTATATCAGAACGCCATACTTCATTATTATTTATTTTAGGTTTAAATTGATCCATATACAAAATAGAATTAAAATTTGTTGTATCTCTTGATTCTGATATTAATGATATATCTTCATATAAATCTTCCGTTGCACCTCTCAATGAAAATCGGGTGGACATTTGAGCTTTCAAATATTCTAGTTTAGGTGCTCTTCCTTTAGATAAAAGATTCATATAGGTTAATGAGCCTTCATTATCAAAAATTTCATCATAAATATTATGCTGCATATGAATAAAAAATAATTCACCTCCATTTTCTTTTTTAAAACTCCATCTTGAATCAATTAATGAGAATTTATTTTCTCTACTATTATCGTAATCTGTTGTCATGTCGATACTTAAAAAATCTCTTTTACTGATTAATCCGTCATCATTTTTTGTTTTTATTTGAAAAGCATTGGATAATGAAAATCTAATTTTTTGACTTTCTTCATTTAGATTATTTGCATAAGTCCCTCCCAATATATCTTGAATAATAATGTCTCCATTTTCTTCAAATTTTTGTAATTGATTGCCATATGTATTTTTTAAGTTTGGTGTATAATTAAAAATAATTTGAGGACTCATTTTATGCCTAAAAGAAATTAAATTCCCAATATTTACTGGTAAAATACCATAAATTTTTGTATTCAAATTAACTGACGCATTCCAAGTTAATCTTCTATTAAATTCAGATATATTTTCATAATTATAACTATAAATATCATTTGTATTAATTTGCATATAATCTCTTGATTGCCATAGCCAATCTTCAGTTATTGCAAGTCTTGGTGTTATCGATAGCCAATTAATGTTTGAATTCATAGATAGTTGCACTATGTTTTTTGCTCCACCTTTAACTACATCAACTTCATCATTAGCTGACCAAATAATTTCATTGCTTGTAAGATCATCATCGATTTCGGTATCACAATTTCCATCTAAATCGTTGTCAATACATGAATTTTTAACAAATGTTTCTTTTCCATGATCATATGATAAATTATATGACAGATAAATATCATTAAACCACTTATCGCCATTGCCAAGTAATTTTCTTTGAGGCAATGAAAATGATATTTTAGGTCCTGTCAACCATTTATATGAATTAACTTGTTCAATCTGAGTAGGAGGAGAAATATATAAATCTTCATATTCTTCAAAACCAATTGATAAAGAATTTTTTTCCCATCTCTTCTGGTAAGATAAAGAAGATAGTTTATTTTGATCTAATCTAGAATTTAAATTTATCTCAGTTGGATCTATTGAAGATTTATATTTATAATTTATTATAATATTTTGAGTGGGATCGAAAGACTGCTTATGATAAAATGTTATATTTTTAATTTTTTGAGAGTTATTTGAAAAAATATTAGAAATATCGCTATCGTTATCAGCTAAATAGTTTTTTGTTTCATACTTCATATAGCCCTCTAAAATATAGTTATACCATGATTCTCCTGATCTTATTTTATATCTATATTCGTGATTTACAATTATACCTTTTTTATCCTGTATATCAAATAAAAACGTATAGTCTGAATAATCATTGAGTACATAATAATAACCTAAATTATCCAAATAGGTTCCCGATGATGACCTGTGACCAAAAGTAGGCATAATCCAACCACTTATTCTATTACCATTTTTATTAGGAAATACAGAAAAAGGCAAATAAAATATTGGCAGATCTCTAATGTATAGAGTCATTGGCTTAGCTATTATTCGATCATTTGGTATCATTTTCATTTGTTTACTATGAAAATAGTAATGTGGGTGATCCAATTCGCAAGTAGTAAATATGCTGTTATTTATATAGAACAATTCATTTCGATCTTTTGTTAACGTCTCACCTTCATAAAAACTTTGATTAAAATTTGTTTCACCTTTAACAATTTTTCCTTTTTTACTAATTAAATCAAACTCCATTTTTTCACCAAAAATTGGATTTTCTCCAAATCCATTTATTGATGGATATACTAAGTCTTTTTTACGAGCTTCAAGAATATTTTTATTCCAATCAATAAATATTTCGCCTGCTTTCAATTCATTATTATCATAAAATACAAGTGAATTGTCGTATAAATAACTAACTTCATTATCTAATTGGTAGTCTATATAATCAGCTTTATATGTAACGGTTGAATCAACTCTTGAGTTATTAGATTCAGGTTTAAATTTTCCTTCAACTCCACCAAACATTTCCATTCTTTCAATACTTTTATTATTTATTTCAATCAAAATTGAATCGCCTGATGAATTATTAACACCTGTCACTAAACTATCTTCAATAATATTAAAATTTGTAGAAGCCATATTAAGTAATTTTATTTTTTCTACTTCACCATTTTTAAAATCTAAAAACATTTTTTTACTAGACATCCTATCTTCAATATTTTGATACTTACTATCTTTATCAAATTTAGCTTTGGTATAATTAAAAAATTTTGCATTTGAAATAATTTTAATATCATTTATTAATGAATCCTGATAATTAATAATTAATGTATCTCCTTCAACTTTATTTGTTAAATCAATTATTTCAGCTGAACCAAATAATTCTATTTTAATATCATTATTTTCAGATAATTCTTCATACATTAATTGATTACAATTAATAATTTGCTCTCCTTTATAAAAATTCACATTACCAATTGATTCAAAATTTTTATAATCTCTATCAAATAAAATTAGCTTATCACAAAATAGTGAATCACTTTTATCAATCATCTTAACATCACCAATTAATGTAACTTTTTGAAGATTTGGTTCATAGATTGCTTTTGATGTATACAAAACCATTGATTTATTATTGATTATAACATTATCTTTAAAAATTCTTTTTTCAATATCATTTTCTATAATATTTTCTAAAAAATTAGCAGAAAATCTTAAATTATTGTTTGGAAAAAGAAATGATAATAGAAATAAAGTAAGTATGTGTATTTTGTAATTCATTAATATTTTTTACAATTTATAATTAATAAAGTTTCTATTTAATTGTCATATACTTAATATACAAAGCATAGTTTATTTATATTAATGTTACATTCTGTAATTATTAATTATTTTAATTGTATAAAAATAAGCTATAATTTGAGAAAAATTTAAAAGGATTTTAAAAATAATGTTATTAAAAATATTGTTTAAAGTAATTTTGTTTACATCTTTAGGATTATCTCAAGTTTCAATTGATTCTTCACCTAAAAGTTTTTCTCTAAATGAAAGTATAAATATAACATCAGAAGAATTAGCTCCGTTTAATATTGATATATTAATCGAAGAAGATGAAATAAATAGTAGGTCTGATATTAGAAAACCATACAGATTTGCAAATCCAATTTCTGTGAATTTTAATATGAATAATTCAGGAGAGTGGATTTCGCTTGAAGATGGTTCTCTTTTATGGACTTTAAAGGTAAAATCTCAAGGCGCTTTTTCTCTCAATGTGATTTATGATAAGTTTAACTTACCTGAAGGGGCAGAATTTTTTGTTTATTCATCAAACCAAGATATGGTTTTGGGAGCTTTTACAAGTTTAAATCATAAACCACATGGTGGTTTTTCTACTGCACCTATAATCGGTGATGAAATTATTTTTGAATATAACGAGCCCTTTAATTCTAATTTTAGAGGTGAAATTAGTATTGAAACAATATCTCATGATTATAAAAATATTTTTTTCAATGAATCAAGAGGATATGGCGATTCTGGAAGCTGTAATAATAATGTAGCATGTTCAGAAGCATTAGAATGGCAAGATGAAATCAGATCAGTTGCAATGATCTTAACATCAGGGGGTTCAAGAATTTGTACTGGTTCTCTNGTAAATAATGCTTCTCAAGATTTAACTCCATATTTCTTAACAGCTAACCATTGCTTAGGTGGAAATAATTCTTGGATTTTCATGTTTAATTATGAAAGCCCATCGTGCTCAAACCAAAACGGACCAACAAATATGACTCTATCTGGTTCAAGCTTACTTGCTAATAGTTCATCTTCTGATGTTGCGCTATNATTATTAAATGAATCTCCACCAGAAAATTATAATGTACATTTTGCAGGCTGGGATGTTTCAGGCAATACACCTTCAATTCCAGTAGGTATTCATCATCCATCAGGCGATATAAAGAAAATTTCATTTGACTATGATAATGCGTCTAATAGCGGAAATTATTGGGATGTTGACAGTTGGGATGATGGTACAACAGAACCAGGTTCATCAGGTTCACCATTATTTGATGGTCAAACACATAGAATCATAGGTCAACTATATGGAGGAGTAGCTTCATGTACTAATTTTGGATATGATACTTACGGCAAAACCTCAGTATCTTGGAATCTAGGACTTAGTGAATACTTGGATCCTAATAACTTAGGATTAAATTTTATCGATGGTATTGATGCAATAGATTTACCAGAACCTTTATTAAGTTACAGTGATATTGATTTATTATATGAAATATCAAATGGTGAATCAAACTCTTCATCATTTAGTATAACAAATATTGGTGAATTAGAATCTTTATTAACATATTCAATTAATGTTAATCAGTTNCAGAATCCTCTAGGAGGACCCGATTTTTCTGAAAATTATTGGACTGATTCAAATAGTGAATTTTCTGAAAATTATGATTGGATAGATATTTCAAATATTGGAACATTATATAATTTNCCT
Organism: Fidelibacterota bacterium; assembly: GCA_002704685.1. GTDB lineage: Bacteria > Fidelibacterota > Marinisomatia > SCGC-AAA003-L08 > D37C17. The sequence continues at coordinate 22,586 of PAHD01000006.1, read as the reverse complement.
ACTAATGATGATNCCGGTGAGCTANTTGATATTCCATTTNACTTNCCNTTTTACGATAATTCTTACAATCAATGCTTCATAAATCCAAATGGATGGATAGGTTTTGAAAGTGATAATAATAGTTGGGATAATACAACTATTCCATCAACNCAAGCACCTAGATCAGCAATTTTTGGATTTTGGGATGACTTAAATCCAATAAATGATGCATGTAATTCTTGTTTTGGAGAAGTTTACTACCACGCAAATGATGATAGGTTAGTTGTTTGGTTTAATGATGTAGCTCATTGGCCGACATATTTTAATGATAGCATTTATAATTTTCAAATAGTTCTGTTTTCTAATGGTAAAATTAAATTTAATTATAGCTCAATGGTTGGAAATTCAAGTTCTGCAACAATTGGTATCCAAAATTCATTAGGAAATTCAAGCCTAATGATGTCATTCAATTCTCAATATGTACAAAATAATTTATCTACAATAATTTCAAAAGCTCCATCTTGGATTGGGATAAATNATATTGGTAATTATTCAATATCTGGAGAAATAATTCAAGGATCATCAGAGTCAGTTAATTTGGTACTTGAAAACAATCAGCTTACTGAAGAAATTTATAGCNCATATTTAAATATCAATTCAAATGGTAGTGAACCTATATCATTACCTGTAGAATTAATCAATCTTAATAATATGTTATTAGGTGATTTAAATGATGATAGTACTATTAATATATCTGATGTAGTCTTAGCGGTTAATCTAGTTTTAAGTTCGAATTATAATTTTTCAGCAGATATAAATTCGGATAATACAGTAAATGTAAGCGATATCATTTTACTAATTAATTTAATTCTTCAAAATTAAATGAAACATATTAAAAGACACATATACATATTAATTATTATAAATCTCATTTTCTCAAGTAATGTTTGGGATAATAAATTATTATTTTGTCTTAAAAAAAATATAGATCCATTAAAAATAATTGACAAAAAAAATATAACTAATAATGAATTATTAAATAATATAATTAATAAATATAATATATTAAATATTGAACCGTGGTTAAATGGAGCTACTGAAGATGATTTTGATAATGATATTTATTTGAATAGGATATATAGAATTACTATCAACGAAAAAAATATTAAAATCATCGAAAAAATAAAGCAGACATTAGAATCAATAGATTTTATTCATTCAGTTGAATATGAATTTTATAGAAAACCACTATTTACTCCTAATGATCAATATTATAACAATCAATGGTTTTTACCTGATATTCAATCTAATCTCGTATGGGATTTATGGACAGATATTGGTTTAATTCCAGGTAATAGAGATGTTATTTTAGCCTCAGTAGATTTAGGAGTTAATTGGAACCATCCAGACTTAAGAAATAATTTGTGGCAAAATTTAGGAGAAGATGCTGATGGTGATGGAAGAACAATTGAGGGATCAGGAAATAACTGGTATTTAGATCCAGGAGATTTAAATGGAATAGATGATGATGACTGGGATAATAATTCAAGTACATATATAGATGATTTAATAGGCTGGGATCCATCTGGAGTAAATGGACTTGATGACAATGATCCAAACCCTCCTAATTCTGGTGGTTGGTCGCACGGAACTCATGTAGCTGGATTACTTGCTGCTTCTACTAATAATTCTACTGGAATTTCTTCAACTGCTTTTAATTGTAGTATTATGTCCGTAAAAGTTTCGACAGAAAATCAACCAAATGATATATATATAACTGATGGATTTGACGGTATTTTATACGCATCTAAGGCCGGATTCTTTTCAAAAGGATTTACAATTATAAACAACAGTTGGGGTGGATTAGGTTATAGCCAATATGAACAAAGTGTAATAAATACATGTTTCAACCAATACAACTCAATAATTGTTTGTGCAGGTGGTAATGGTGGTGATTGGAATAGTAATTCTGGAGAATCTAACTCATCACACTATCCATCTGGTTATGATAATGTAGTATCAGTATGCCCATTAGGAACAAATAATTCCTGGAATCATTGGGCAACATATGGCCAAACTGTAGATTTAGCATCTCCGGGAGAAAATATTAGAAGCTGTACTGGGAATAATAATTATCAAAGCTGGGATGGTTCATCAATGGCAGCACCTATTGCAGCAAGTGTTTTCGGATTAGTTAAATCTTATAATATGGATTGGGATAATGAAATGATTCAAACGATGGTATTAGAAACAGCTAATCCTATTATATATGATATTAATACTGAAACTTATCTCCAAGGTATGCTTGGAAAAGGCAAGGTAGATGCTTTATCAGCAATTACAACTCCACTTTTTCCTAAACTTGAATATTCTGGAGAAGATATATTTATTATCAATGATATTGATGGTGAAATTAATCCAGGAGAGCAAGTACAATTATCTGTTATTCTTTATAATAATTCTGATTGGGGGGATGCAGTTAATGTTTCTCTATTATTAGAAACAGATGATAATGTTGAAATATTAAACGAAAATATTTTTATAGGAGATATTGCATCAGGTGAAGTAGGGATTAATATTGAAGAACCCTTTAACATATTATTTAGTTCAGATTTATCTGAACCTAATATCAATCTAAATTTAAATATTATATCTAATCAAAGTGGTTATATTAACTATAACCAATCTTACCCAATAATGCTAACTGTAATTGATAATCCGGTAATTTATGGAGATGTAAATGAAGATTCATCAATTAATATTTTAGATGTGGTACAATTAGTTAATATCATTTTAAATAATACATCAAATTTAAATGCAGATTTAAATGAAGATAATAATATTAATGTTCAAGATATAATAATTCTTATTAATTTAATTTTAGGTTAAATTTTTAATTATAGCTTCATTAGCTAGTTGATCAGCTTTTTCATTACCCGGATTTCCAGTATGACCGCGAACCCACTCCCATTTAATATTATGATTATTACTTAAATCATCTAGTTTTTTCCATAAATCTTTATTTTTAACAGGTTTTTTATTGGAAGTTTTCCAACCTTTCTTTTTCCAATTAGCAATCCACTTAGTTATTCCATCTTTAACATAATTAGAATCTGTTATAATAGTGATATCTGACTTTTGCTTAATAATTAATAATGATTCAATTACAGCAGTTAACTCCATAATATTATTAGTAGTATCTTTTGAAAATCCATTAATTTCTTTTTTATGCTCTTTATATATTAATAATGCTCCCCAACCTCCAGGACCGGGATTACCCTTACAAGCACCATCAGTATAAATATAAATTCTGTTATCCATATCTAAAATTTAAAAATCATAACCAATTGTAAGATACCAAAATCTGTTTGATTTACTTCCATTGATAGGATTATATTGACGAGCATAATCAAGCTTCCAGGCCATATTAAGAAAAATAAAACGTGGTCCATACCCATATGACATGATCCAACCAATATTATCATCAGTTATATTAGAATTAGAGTTTGTTTCCCAGTTTTTTCTTTCTCTAAATTTTGGAAATTTATCGTTCCAAGCTGCACCCATATCAATAAATGCAACTCCAAATAATTGCCCTAAAAATTTAATAGATGGAAAATAATACATTAAGAATGGAAATCTTAATTCGTAATTCATTAACAATGCTTTACGACCATATTTTTCTGCCATAGGAAATCCTCTAACAGGAAATACAAAATTATTCATAAAATAAAAATCATCGAATGGTAACGCATCTTCATAACTACTGTTAACCATATTATTAGTATCTGAAAAAATCCAAGGGCCACCACCGACCCCAAATAATCTTTTATCTTTACCCCAGCTTGAACCCATAAAAATACGACTTGCAAAACTTATTTTATTAACAAAAGATAATTCAAAATATGTCCTGTGATCAAAAGTAATTGTTTCAAAAATGTAATCATTAAGTCTCGATTTAGGTATTATTTCATATTTCAGATATGATCTTNTCCCACTTACAGGATATAAATAAAACCACCTTGTGTTATCCCAAACGTATTTTAAATGTGGTTTAAAAATATTATAAGAATCATATTCCAATGTTGACTCATTACCAGAAAAAGTATTTATTTCAGACTCTTCTTTTATTAAATGATTATAACTCAATCCACCTTCTAACCTGTCAAATCTTGAAAATGGCAAGAAAAATAAATAATTTAAACCAATATTACGNTTCAAAGTAAATTGATATGATGAATAATCAAATGTAGCATAAATATCAGTTTTATATGCTTGATGGTAAAAACTAATATCATGATTGATTTTATTTTTTAAATATCTATATGATAAATAATAATCTGACTCTTTAAAATCAATTTGCATTTCTGTACCAAGCGTTATACGATGATCACCTAAAATATCACTAAATAGAAACATCGCCATTGCCTGNGAACCATAATAAGAATCATAGCTATAATAAGCTTGTGCGTAATCTAAAGTAAAACGAGTATTATATTTATTCTTTATATAATTATTATTATTATCTTTTAATAAAGATTCATCGAAAATGTTTATTGTATTTTGAGTTTGGGATCTTCCATCAAAAATGTAATTTTGATAACTCTTAGATTTAGAATTATTACTTTTAGATTTTTTCAACAATGCCATATCATTATTTTTTTTCCAATTTGATGGAGAAATTTCTATATTGTCATTTAGTAAACGATTAATATTAGATAAAATAAATATATCATACCCACTTTTATAAAATCCAGTAAAAATTAATTGATTATTTGAAATCCAATTTAATTGAGTTACTCCNGTCATAATATTTGTTACTGGCTGGGATGATTCACCATTTATATCAGAAATATAAATATTGTTTACCCCCGATTTATCTGAAATAAAGGCAATTTTACTTTTATCAGGTGAATAACAAGCATATGTCTCATTTTCTTCTGTATCAGTTATTCTAAAAATATTTTCTTCAAAAATATTTATTTTATATATATCAAGATTTTCAACATTATGATCTAAAAAATTTGAAGAATTACTCATAAAACCAACTTGTAAATGATTACCTCTATCAGAAATAAATAGTAATTCTTCACCATTAGGATGCCAGGATACTTGAACATCACTAAACCAATCATTAGTAACGTTTTCTAATGAATCATCATCAATATTATAAATATATATATCACTTGACATCCCATTATTACCTACAAATGCAATTTTATTATTGATAGGATTCCATGTGGGTCTAAAAATGCCTTCTAAATTAAAAACTTTTTTTAAATTCTTTGAAGAATCATTCAAATCAAAAACAAATAATGCATCCGATTTTCCTGATTTTGCAGCAAATACAATTTTATTTCCATCTGNCGACCATGATATACCTGGTTTTAATATATGTAATTCTTCAAATTCTGATGTTTTATTTCCACTTATTATTCTTTTTACAAATTTTCCATCAATCATAGAAATTATATATATTCCCATTTCACCATTTTTATTAGAATACATTGCAACTTCAAAACCATTTGGTGAAGGTGATGGTGCTATATTATAACTATTATATAAATCAATATGATTGGTAAGCTGTCTAGAAATATCTCTTACATCATCTCTATACTGAATATCTGGCCAATATTCTTTTTTTAAATATTTTCGCCATTGATTATTAAGCTCTTCTAAATCAATTCCTATAGCACTTTTAAGACCCTGATTTATATTTTTTTTATTATCAATATGAAAAAATATTTCAGCAATTGATTCTTCACCCCACTTACTAGTAATAAATCTCCAGACAGATTGTCCTCCTCTATAAGCTAAATATCCATTTAAGTCATTAATTGTTGGTAATTGATCATAATTAATAACTAAATCTCTAATCCACATATCAGAATTTGTATCCCATGTAGCTGATAAATATTCAGCTAAACCTTCATTCATCCATAATGGAATATAAACACTATTACTATTTATTAGATTTTTTAAGGAGCCTCCATATATATAATCATTAATAAAAACATGAACAAGTTCATGATAAATAACATGCTTAAATTCTTTTAAAGAACCATCAAAAGGTATAACTACTCTATTTTTCAATAGCTCTGTTACACCACCTATACCTTCTTGTAAATAGCTATCTATAACATTAGTTTGTTGAAAATCATTATGCGAATTATAAACAATAATTGAGCTTCTTTCTTTCAAATCCCATCCGATATAAGTCGAAATTTTATCATTTGCATCCTGACAATACTTAGCCATAATATCAATTTGGTTTTCACCTTGGCCATAATAATAAATATCAAAATTTTTTGTTTGTATAAAATGCCAATCAAAATTTTCATACTGAACAATATTTTTACCATATTGAGAAAATAATACTGAAATAAAAATATTTAATAATAATATGTATTTATATTTTTTCATTTTCTTATTAATTTACATTTGTACTTGTATATAATTTAATTCAATTATTTCATACTATGAATGAACCATATTACATTGTCTCTGATAATCATTTTTCTATGAATGATGATTTAAGGGAAAAAGATAGAAGAGAAAAAATCTTTAAAGTTTTTGATAAAATAAAAACTAATGGCAAAGGCTCTTTGATAATAGGAGGAGATTTTTTTGATTATTGGTTTGAATATAAAAATCAAATTCCTAAAGGGTATGATAGCATATTATCAGCACTATCTGATTTAAATAATAATAATATCAAGATACATTATATAGCTGGTAATCATGATTTTTGGGATTTTGGATATCTTAATTCTAAAACTGGATTAAATTTTTATAAATCTGATTTAAGTTTAAAATCTAATGATAAAAAAATTCTTATAACCCATGGAGATGGTATATTAAAATCTGATGTAGGTTACAGAATTATGAAAAAAATTATACGATCAAAATTATTCATTTTTTTATTCAATTTACTTCCTCCTTCATTGACATGTTCACTTGCTGAAAAAATTTCTAAATCTAGTTCTGATTACAATCATCATGATAGATATAAAAAAATAATTTTTAAAGATACACTAGATTATTCTAAAAATAAATGGGAAGTAGGATATGATATAGTTTGTATTGGACACTATCATCAAACTGGAATCATTAAACATAAAAATAAGGAAATAATATACCTTGGTGATTGGCTTAGCAAATTTACAGTAACTTGTATTAAAAATGGTAAATCATGGCAGGGTGATTGGAAGGAATTTTTAAATTTATCTTGATTTAGCTATCATATATGAATAATATTTGATATCTACACATTGGGCAATTATATAAAAATGAAAAAAATAATATTAATAATTTCACCATTAATACTTTTTATAGGAATAATTTTCTCGCAAGAAGATAATAAAAGAAGTGGTTTGTTTAGTAGAAAATCAGGTGAATCATCAGATAAAAAAGATATTATTTTAGTTAAAGATCCATATACAATGGATGATTTAAATAAAATACGTTCAGATTTTAATTCTCAAAAATCTGGTTCACTGGAATTACTCATAGAAATTTATAAAGATAAANATCAAATCTTGAAAGTTAGACTAGAATCACTTAATATTTTATCAACATCAAAAAATCCTTCAATTAAATCAGCAATATTAGAAACTATATCAGATTCAGAATTTTTAGAATTAGAAATAATGAAAAAAGCTTTGAAAATTTTAATTTCATATGATTCTCCTGAAAGTTCTTCTGGATTAATTCAGGGCTTATCAAATTCAGAAATGCAAATTATGGATTTAAGAGCTGAAATTATAGAATCAATNGGAGAAAATAATACNGAGGATAAGGTTATNACNTTATTAGAGNTATATGAAATNAGTCTAAAAAATCATCAACGTATGAATGAGCTATTAACTTTATCCCTAGGAGAACTAGAAGATGATAGGGCAATTCCTCTGCTAATGGATATAGCAAAAAATGATGAAATTGATTTACATATAAGGAATAGAGCAATAGAAATTTTATCAAGAAAAAATGCACCAGAATTGGTAGATTTTTTTGTTGAGATGTTAGGATCTCCAGGTTCTNATGATCAAATGCTTACTTTTATTAATAATTCAATGGGTATTGTTGAAAGAGATAGATTGCTTATGGCTCTACTTGAGTCATATCAAATAGGTAAAAATAGATATTACGCTGTTTTACATTCATTAATGGGTAGTTTAGAAGATTATTCTAATCCTGAAATAAAACCTGTATTTATTGAGGTAGCAAGAACAGATGGATTTCCAAGATTATTAAGGATTAAAGCGATACAATCTTTATCAAGTTTTGGAGATGTTAGTNTTCTTGATGAGCTAATTCCAATTTTAGAAGATTCTTATAATTATGATTATTACTATGAATTAAATAATTTAGCAATCTCATTAAATGCTGGAGCTGAATATAAAAATAGAATAAGAGCAGCTAGTTTAAAAGCAATGAAACCAAAAAAATGAAATATTTCATGAATATAATATTATTTATATCGATATTACTAATTTCTACTAGTTGTGCAGGAAAAGAAGAAATTAAAATAGAAAATGAAGATTCAAACATAGAAGTTATACCAGAAAAAATAATTAAAGAAATTAAACATGTTAATCATAATCCATTTTATCCTCTTAAAGATAAAATTGAAGATTTAGAATTTAAAATAAATGAATTAAATGCTCAAATATTAGAGTATGAATCCTCTTTAATAGCACCATCAATAAATTCAGAAATATTAAAATTAGTTAAAACACCTAAAATTGAACATGAAATAATTATAAATAATGGTACAATAATTCAGGGTAAAATAGTTCAAGAAAAAAGTGACTACTTAATTATTCAAACCCGAATAGGTCAATTAAAAATAGATAAATCCCAAATAAGTTCAATCAAAGAAATGGAGCCATTAAAAGCAAATATCGTTTTTAATGAAATGACCATTGAAGAAAAAATTAGTAAAAGTAATCTTACATTTTCTGGNACTTTAGTAAACAATGGAAGTAGAAGAGGTGATTTTGTTAGAGTAATTTATTATTTATGGGAAAATGATACCAGCCCAGCTTTAGTTGATTCTATCTTTATTAGTGGAAATACTATTAAATTTGATAACGGTGTAATATCTGACACATCGCTTGATCCTGGTGATACTGGAAACTTTAATATTTCAATTAATTTGCCTGATACTTTAAATATATCATATTGGACGAAAGAAATTAAATATGGTATGTTTGAATAATATTTTTCAATAATTTATTTAATATTATGTCTTTAGAAAAAATGTTAAGCGATATGGTAGCACGTGATGCCAGTGATTTGCATCTTACAGTTGGCTCACCTCCAAAAATTAGAATTAATGGTGACTTAGTAAATTTAGATGAAAATAAACTTACTCCAGATACTTTAAATCAAATTATAAAAGTTTATTTAAATGATGAAAGATCATCTGCACTATCTGAATGCAAAGAAATAGATTTTTCTATTGGAATAAAAGGTATAAGTAGATTTAGAGTTAATATATTCAAACAAAGAGGTAATGTAGCTGCAACTTTTAGAAANTTACCATACTCAATACCTAACTTAGAATCATTAGGTTTTCCAGAATCAATTTCAAACCTAACATTAAATAAAAAAGGATTAATTTTAATCACTGGTGGTACAGGAAGTGGGAAATCTACAACAATGGCAGCATTAATTAAAAAAATATCTGAAGAAAATAAAGCACACATTATTACGATTGAAGACCCAATTGAATACTTATACGAACATTCTAATTCATTAATTAATCAAAGAGAGATTGGTTCAGATACAAAAAGTTTTAGCAATTCATTAAAGAGTGTCCTAAGACAAGACCCAGATGTTGTCGCAATTGGTGAATTACGTGATGTCGATTCAATGAATGCCGCTCTAACAATCGCAGAAACAGGACATCTTGTTTTAGGAACACTTCATACAAATAATGCATCTGGAACAATAAGTAGACTAGTTAATGCTTTTACTTCTGATAAACAAGGTATTATAAGAACTACATTATCATTAAATCTTCTTGGAATTATTTCTCAACAGTTGATACCAAATAAAAGTAATAAAAGATCATTAGCTGTTGAAGTTCTTATTAATACACCATCAATAAAGTCATTAATTCGTGAAAATAATATTCATCAAATTGATAATTACATATTAAGTGGCATGAAAGATGGTATGATAAGGATGGATGACTCTATTGTAAAATTATTCAATGATGGATTAATTTCAAGAGAAGAAGCATTAAATTATGCTATTAATACAACTGAAATTTCAAATAAAATTAATAAAATAAATATTTGATATGATGATTAAAGAAAAAATTGAACAGTTAATAAAAGATAAGATTAATATTAAATATATTGAGATTAAAGATACATCTTCTCAACATACTAACCATGCTAATTATAAAGGTGGTTCTCATTTAAGAATGAAAATTGTTTCCGATGATTTTATAAATAAATCATTAATCAAAAGACACCAACTGATTTATTCAATATTAGATAAATTTATTCAAAAAGAAATTCATGCAGTTATATTAAAAACCTATACAATAAAAGAATTTGAAAATTTATAAAAGGGGATAAGAAGCTAGATTTAACTAGCTTCTTATTTTTTAAGTCAACAACTTAGGAGGAGTTGTAACTATTGACATTACCTTTAATATATATACTAGTAAGTATCAAGTATGTTCCAAAATATTAATAATAAAGCCCCGTTAAGGGGCTTTATTACGATAAAACAGCTTATTTCTCCTCCAATTAATTTATTAATGATTAATAAATTAATAATTAATATTACAATTTTTGTATTAATATAATTGTGACATTAAACACTTAATACAACCTATTTTAATAATTTCAAGAATTGTTCTTCACTTAATATTTCAATACTAAGAGATTTAGCTTTACTTAACTTACTTCCTCCCTTATCACCTAAAATTAAATAATCCACTTTTTTATTTACTGTTGATGAAAAATTACCACCATTAGATTCTATGATTTGAGCTATTCCTGATCTTGAATATTTTTTTAAAGTCCCTGTACATGCAAATGATTTATCGTTAAAAATTAAAGACTCATTTTTTACTAACAAATTAAATTTTAAACCAAGAGCTAAGCATTTGTTAATATTATTAATATTATGTGAATTACTAAAATATTGAATAATTGAATTTGCCATTATCTCACCTATTTCATTTATATGAATTAAATCTTCATAAGTACAGTTAATTAATTCTGAAATATCATTATTAAAATTTTTTTCTAATAATTTAGATGCATTTAAACCTACGTTTCTTATTCCTAATCCATTTATAAATCGAGCTAGAGTGGTTTCTTTGGAATTATCAATAGAATTAATGATATTTTCAGCAGATTTTTTACCCATTCTTTCAAGATCTACCAAATCTTTTACTTCCAGCTTATAAATATCTGAAATATTTTGAAGTAATTGATTTTCAATAAGCAAATCAATTATTTTTGTACCTAGACCATTTATATCTAAGCAATTTTTAGAAACATAATGTTCTATTTTACCTTTAACGATAGCTATACAATTTTCATTAATACAACGTAAAACTGCTTCATCATTTTTCTTAAAAACTTTTGATTTACAAACAGGACAAATATTAGGAATTATAAACTTTTTTGAATTACCTCNCCTTTTTTCCTTAATAACTTTTAAAATTTCTGGGATTACATCACCAGCTCTTTGGATAAATACATAATCATTGATTCTAATATCTTTTTTATTAATTTCATCTTGGTTGTGCAATGTAGCATTTGATATTACAACTCCACCAACTTTAACAGGTTTTAATTTTGCAACTGGAGTTAATGCACCTGTTCTTCCAACGCTTATTTGTATATCTAATATTTTTGCAATACCTTGCTCAGCCTTAAATTTCCCAGCAATAGCCCATCTAGGTGATTTACTTCTATTGCCTAATTTTTGTTGTAATTCATATGAATTAACTTTAAATACAACACCATCTATATCATAGTCTATTGTATCTCTTAATTTTTCAGTTTTTTTATAATATTGTTTTAAAAAATCTTCACCTATTCCAACTTGAATATAAGGATTAACTGGTAAACCCCATTTGGGAAGATAGCTTAAGAAATTTTTTTGACTATCAAAATTTATACCTTTAATTATGCCTAAACCATAACAAAAAATTCTTAATGGTCTTTTTGAGGTTATTTTAGAATCTAACTGCCTCAAACTACCCGCAGCACAATTTCTAGGATTTGCAAAAGGGACTAATTCTTTTTTTATTCTTTTTTTATTTAAATTTTCAAAATCACTTTTGTTAATAAAAACTTCACCTCTTACTTCTAATAATTCAGGAATATTTTTTCCTGTTAATGTAAGGGGAATACCTTTGATTGTTTTCAAATTATTAGTTATGTCCTCACCAAAAAATCCATCACCTCTAGTAGATCCATAAGCAAATTTTCCATTTTTATACACCAATTCAACGGCAAGACCATCTAGTTTTAATTCAGCAATATATTCTATATTATTGTTAACTATTTTAATTATTTGCTTGTTAAAATCATCTAGTTCATTTTCATCCATTGCATTTGCCAATGAGAGCATAGGGATACTATGTTTAATAGTTCCAAATTCTTTAATAGGATTTGCACCTACTCTTTTTGTAGGAGAACTTTCATTAATAAACTGAGGGTTTTTATTTTCTAAATCTTCTAATTCTTTTAAAAGAATATCATATTCATAATCTGAAATTGTAGGATTATCAAATGCATAATAGTTAATATTGTGTTTATTAAGTTTTTCTCTTAAACTGTTAATTCTATCTTTAATTTTCATTTACTACAAAGTTGTAATTTCTTGATCAATAGTTTCNGTTAAACTAAAGAAATCATCACTTGAAAATTCAAAATTACNATGNTTATAATCTCCATTATTATCAGTTTTATATTNTCTTNTATAAAAAGCTTTATTTTTAATTATTTTTNCAATTGAGGATACTAAAAAATCAACATCTTTTTTCTTATTATAAATACCAAAACTAATTCTAACCATACCCATCCATGGCTCCATTTTCCATGAAAGATTACTATTAATCGATTCGCAGTTATCTAATTCCTGTTTATGGGTTGCTGATAACATTTCTTGTACATATGGATGAGCACAAAAACATTCATTTCTAACAGCTATATTAAAATAATCATTTAATATTGCAGCAACTAAACCATGATCCATGTTTTTAATATTAAATGAAATTGTTCCCGCTCTTGGGCACGTTTTAATATTTGTATCACCATAAATATGAACTTCTTTAAATTTGGTTAACTTATTCATTGTATATTGGATTAGACTTTTATCTTCATCAAGTATATTATTCATACCTATTGTATCTAAAACATGAATAGATGAACCTAGTGTAATCGCTCCTAAAATATTAGGTGTACCAGCTTCTTCTCTATCAGGAAATTTTTTTGTTACAAAATAATTATCAGGATAAACTTTATCAACCATTCCACCACCAACATCTTCAGGTTCAACTGAATTTAAAAAAGATTTTCTTGCAACTATCACCCCAGGTGATCCTGGTGCATAAGTTTTATGTCCAGAAAATAATAGAACATCTATTTCTTTATCTTTATTATTAAATCCACTCATTTTAATTGGAACATGTGCAGCCATTTGTGCTGCATCAACAACTAAATAAACATTATATTTATGAACAATTGTAGCTATTTCATTTATATTATTAATAATGCCTGTGACATTACTTAAACCTGTAATTGAAACATAGTTAATTCTATCTGAAAATCGATTTAAATACTTCTCTAATATTTCTATATTAACTTTACCTGGCATCTGATGGTTTTTTTCTAATGGGATATGGATAACTTTACCACCGTGTTTTCTATGTGGCAAATCATTTGAATGATGTTCCATCATAGACACTAGTACTATATCTCTCTCTGGCCTTAATCTATTTAATGTTTTAGCAACCCTATTCATTCCCGCAGTAACTCCACTACCCATAAAAAATGATGTATATTCATTTTCATCTGCAGATACAAAATCTAAAATTCTATGGTGAATCCACTCATAGGTTTTCGTTGAAATTCTTGCACTAAAATGAAGCAAAGAGTGTGTATTTGAATAATGATTTAAAAATTTTTTTGAAGCTCTGTAAGCAGCACCCATCATTAATGTTGAAGCTGTAGAATCTAAATATATTCTTGGAGAAATAGTACCATCAGCAAGTTTATATTTAGTATCTAAGCCAATAAAATCATCTTGTATTTTTTCAAGTAAATCAAAGCCTTTAATAGACATAGTTTCTGGAGTTAGTAATGCAGGTTTCATATTCATAAATTAACTATTATTTATACTTTTCAATAACTCTTTTTTAAGTATTTTTGAGATTTTAAAATCAGATTTCCAACCATCCCAATAACAAGGTATTAATCCAACACCTGTAGATGATAAAAAAGCTTCATCCATAGAATTTAAGCTATTTTTATTAATATGACACTCNGATATATTTAAGTTATTTTTTTTTGCCAAATTGATTATAANACCTCGCATTACACCTGGTAAAACTCCAATATCTAGGGAAGGAGTTAGCAAAAGATTACCTTTAATAAAAAATATATTTCTAATTGCACATTCAGTTATAATTTTATCTTTATTATAGAATAATGGCTCAAAATAACCAAGCTTTTCAGCTTCTGTTCTGGCTAACATATTCCCTAAATAATTTAAAGATTTAATAGCTGGTGAAAATCTAATTATAGGAAATTTATTTTCACTANATAATACTACCTTAACAGGTTTTTTGGGTAAATCATAGAGTGGTTTGATACTAGCATAGATGCATGGAGTGATTTTTTTATTAATAATATTTCCTCTTGTAATAATAATTTTTACCAAACCATCATTCAGAGAATTTTTTTTAACAATTTTATTTAATATTTGNGTAATTAATTTATTATCAAAATTATGCGAAATTTTAATAATATCAAGAGAAGATAAAATTCTACTTATATGCTTATCTTTTGAAAAAAAANTTTTATTATCAAACCTCAATGTTTCAAACAAACCATCACCATATAAAAAACCACTATCATTAAATGGAATTAATGCTTTGTTAGATTCAATCCATTTTCCATTAATGTAGTATATATAATTGTTTAACATAACAAAGAAGATAAAATTTCGCTTTTTATTTTTGTTTCATTCCATTCATCTTTAACTTTAGAATNCCAAACAATTCCACCACCAACAGGATAAACTCCATTATTATTTTCTAATGTCATAGTTCTTATAGCTATGTTAAATTTTAAATCTCCTTTGCTATTAATATAGCCTATTGATCCAGTATATATATCTCTGCTGTAGTTTTCCAGCTTATCAATAATTTTCATAGCACTTTCTTTAGGAGCACCAGTGATAGATCCACCAGGAAATAATGCTTTAATAATATCAGACTCGTTTATATTATTCTTAAGATCTCCTTCAATACACGAAATCATCTGATGCACAGTATTAAAACTTTTAATATTAAACATATTACTTACTTTTACACCGCCATATTTTGAGATTTTACCAATATCGTTTCGCAACAGATCCACTATCATTAGGTGCTCAGCTTTATCCTTCTTTGAGTCTTTTAATTCTAATTTTAATTTTTTATCTATATCATTATCTAAACTTCTTCCTCTAGTTCCTTTCATAGGGTAAGAGAATATTTTATTTTTTTTAGTTTCAAAAAATAATTCAGGAGAAAAACTTAGAATTTCACAATTATTATATTTCATGTAATATCCATAAGGTGGCTTAACAATATTTCGAAGTGNAAGATAAGTATTTAATCCACTATCAAAACATTCATATATTTTTTTGAGTGTATAATTTATTTGATATGCATTACCTTCAAAAAGTTCATCTTTAATTTTATCTAAATTATATTTATATAATTTATAATCAACGAGATCATCAAAAAGACTTAGCTTAGATTGTTTATAACTAATTTCTTCAATTTTATACTTAACTACTTTTTTTGGTTTTACAAAATACATATAAGGAAATTTTTTATTTTTATTTTTAAAATTAATATTAGGATATAAAAATTCTTTAAAATTATAACTTATAAATCCAACTGCTGGTAAAACATTAAAATCATTCTTCCAGCTATCTAGTATACGCTGAAAATTATTAAAATTATTTTCAACCTTTTTATTAGAATGATATAATCCTTCATTATTCCATAAAATATAATCTTCATACTCCCAAATAGCATAACCTTCAAATTCATTTTCCCATGAATCAATTAAAATATCAGGACTACCATATTTTGCAATTATTTTATTTAGATTTTGCATAATTATATTTANTAAAGACTGTATATTTTAAAGTTTCGGGAGATGTTATAGCATAAGAAAAAACTTTATAAGTTTTACAAAAATTATCTAAACCCTGTTTTTTTACTTTATTTGTTTTTATTGTAAATTTTTTTCCTTCAATTCGCTTAATAATATCAGGTAATCTTGGAGGAGTCCANTTTAAATTTTCAGCAAATAAATTGAATAATTTTAAAATTATATCACTATCCCAATCAGGATTAAATTTACATTCTCTACTTTTTATTTTAAGATATTTACTTGCTAATTTACTAAATCCCGAAACTGCTCCAATACTAATCAATTTGGGATATAAATATTGATCTATTTTGTTTTCATATTCAATACTATTAATATTTTTATTTAAATACTCCCAATTAAAATCAACTAAATTATTTATCCAAGTATCAATATTTTTTGAATATTTCTGAATTTTCATCCAGCTATTATCTGAATGTAAAATTAATAATTTACCAATATCCTCATGTTTATAATTAATATTATGCAACCACATTAAAAACAATAATGTAGAAAATGGAAATTTCATTTTAAACTTATTTGAATCAATATTATTAATAATATTTGGATTACAAGAGGTCTTAAGACCTAAAGGATTATTATCTAGCGATACAATTTGACTTCCAATTGATTTACCAGATACAGGTAATATATTTAAATCAACCCAAACTAGATTTTTTTTATTTTTTAAAGCATCATCAGAAAGCCAAATTGAGTTATAGTCATAATACCCAGATAATTTCCAATTCAAATGATGATGCAAAAAAGATGCACAAATCAAACCATCATAATCAGCAGAAATTATAAAAAATTTATTTTTTTCTTTAAGCCATTTATACTGTTTAAAAATATTTTTTCTTTTTATTTGCATATATAAGAATTTAAAAATAATATAGAACAAGTAATCATGAAAAATAAATTAATATATATATTATTTATCTCATTTTTATTTACTCAAAATGAGATAGGGGTTGGTTTAAATAATGATAGTTTAATTAACTATTTACAAAATAATTATACTACAAGCACAACCTTAAGCTATAATAATTGTAGAGATATTTTATATCGCGAGATTGAAGCATTCCAAAATAGTGGACAAGTTAAAGGAATTTATACAAACTTCTCGATTACACTTCCAAATGGAGTTGATCCGAGTACTTTTTTGTATAATAATGGAAGTAGCAATGGTATTAATTGTGAACATTTATGGCCACAAAGCTTAGGAGCTGGTAGTGGGCTTCCTAAAAGTGATATGCATCATCTCAGACCATGTAAAACTAACGTTAATTCAGCAAGAGGAAATTATCCGTTTGGGGAGTCAAGCGATACCGAAACTTATAAATGGTATTGGCAAGACATTGAAACTTCTAGTATACCAAATTCACAAATCGATCAATATAGTGAAAGAAATATTAATTCTCAAGTTTTTGAACCTAGAGAAGATGTAAAAGGAAATATTGCAAGAAGTATATTTTACTTTTATACAATTTATAATAACGTAGCAGATGATAATTTTTTTAATCAACAAAAAAATACTTTATACCAATGGCATTTAAGTGATCCTGCTGATAATAGTGAAATTGAAAGAACTTGGTTAATTGCAGAATACCAAAATAATATTCCAAATCCATTTATTATAGATAGTACATTAGTATATAGATGCTATTTTTATAATGAATCTGATTTAGGTTGTGATGGAATTCCAAATAGTGGTTTACTAAATGATGACTGTGGAGTTTGTGGTGGTGATAATTCTAGTTGTATTGATAGCTGTGGTATCCCAAATGGTAATAATACAACTTGCGCAGATTTAAATAATGATAATACTGTTAATGTAACTGATGTAGTGTTATTAGTAAATTTAATACTAACACAATCGTCAAATAGTTTAGGAGATGTAAATAACGATAATAATGTTAATGTCACTGATGTGGTTATGTTAATAAATATAATATTAGGAGATAGTGAATGAAATTATTTTTTTTATGTATAGCTTTAAGTTTGAATTTTGGAGAAACAATGGATGATAAAATAATAGAAACTGAATCAGGTTTAAAATATAAAATATTACAAAAAGGTAAAGGTGATTTCCCAGAAAAAGGAGATAAAGTTGTTGTTCATTATACTGGTAAATTAGAAGATGGAACAGTTTTTGATTCTTCTGTTGAAAGAAACGTTCCTTTTGAATTTACTTTAGGCCAAGGTAGAGTAATAAAAGGTTGGGATGAGGGTCTTGCGCTCATGAAAGTAGGTGGTAAAAGAACTTTAATTATTCCATCAGAACTTGGATATGGTGCAAGAGGTGCTGGAGATAGAATACCACCAAATACAACATTAATATTTGAAGTGGAGTTAGTAGAAATAAAAAAACCATTTATTGATACTGATTTTGAACTACCTGGTGAAGAGGTGATATCTAAAAGTGGTATGGTAATGATTGATCATATTAAGGGATCAGGTACAAATCCTCAAAATGGACAAAAAGTTATTGTGCATTATACAGGTAAGTTAGAAAGTGGTCAAAAATTTGATAGTTCACATGATAGAGGCAATCCTTTTGTATTTACACTTGGTGAGGGAAGAGTCATCAAAGGATGGGAGGAAGGTCTTGCTTCTATGAAAATTGGTGGAAAACGAACATTAATAATACCTCCATATTTGGCATATGGAAGCAGAGGTGCAGGGAATGTCATCCCTCCAAATGCGACTTTAATCTTTGAAGTTGAATTAGTTGATATTCAAAATTAATGAAAAAATACATAGTTATTTTTATAATAGTATTTTTTGGTTGTAACGATCAAAAATTAAAATGGTTTAGCGGCTCACTGGAAGAGGCTTTCTTAGATCAAGATAATAAAATTATAATGGTCGACTTTTATACTGATTGGTGTATTCCTTGTAAACAAATTGATTCAGAAACATTTACCAATGAAGAAGTTATCAATAAGATTGAAAAAAACTTTATTCCAATTAAAATCAATGCAGAATCAAAATATGGTTTACCTTTGTTTGAGCAATACAAAGGGACTGGATATCCAATGATTCTTTTTTTAGATAAAAATAAAAATGAACTGGATAGATTATATGGCTTTTATGGTCCTGATTCTTTTATTAAAAAACTTAATAATGTTCTTTCTGGTGATGGTACCTTTACAGATTTATTAACAAAATATAAATTAGGTGATAATAGCTCATCAACTATATATGAATTAGCAAAAAAATATTTTTCAAAAGGAGAATTTGATGATGCTGCAGTATTATTTGAAGAAGTTTTAAGAAATAAAGATTTATCATATAATATGTTTCATGAATCTAACTATTCTCTAGGAGTGATAAAGTTATATGGTAATAGTACAGAAGAATTAGAAAACTATATAAAGCAACATCCTGAATCATTTTTACTAAAACAATCTATCTTAAATTTATTAAACTACTACAAATTTAGTTATTTAGAGAAAGAAGAAGTTAATTTATATGAAACATATTTAAGTAGATTTTCAAATGATCCCCTATTCCTCAACCAATACTGCTGGCGGATGACAGAACTAAATATAAATCTTAATAAGGCATTACAAAAAATAAATATTTCATTATCAATCATTGATGAAAATGATAATAATAGAGCCATGATAAATGATACAAAAGCTGAAATCTTATGGAAATTAGGAGAAACTAATAAAGCTATAATTATAATTAATGAATCAATAGATTTAGATCCTGAGAATCAATATTATCAAAGTCAAAAAAATAAATTTTTAAATTCAATTAATTAAATAAAGGGGTATATATGGAAGCACATATTGAAACAAATAAAGGACAAATTAAATTAAAATTATTTTCTAAAGAAACACCTATCACAGTTGCTAATTTTATAAACTTATCTAAAAGAGGTTATTACGATGGTTTAAATTTCCATAGAGTAATAGATAATTTTATGATTCAAGGTGGATGCCCACAGGGAACTGGTGTTGGGGGTCCAGGATATGATTTTGAGGATGAATTTGTTGATTCATTAAAACATGATAAACCAGGTATACTATCTATGGCAAACGCTGGACCAGGTACAAATGGAAGTCAATTTTTTATCACACATCTTGAAACACCCTGGTTAGATAATAATCATACAGTTTTTGGCGAAGTAAAAGATGAAGATGATTTAAGTATGGTAAATAGTATTGTTCAGGGTGATCAAATTAAATCAATTAAAATAGTAGGTGAGTTTGATCCAGATTCATCTATAAAAAATCGATTAGATGAATGGAATAAAATCCTCGATAATTAATGAGTTAAAATAAAAATCTTAAAATTTTGAAAAAAATTATTCTAAATCTTATTCTTTCTTTTGGTTTAGCTACTGACTATTATGTATCTACAACTGGACATTTACAAAATAATGGGAGCTTCAATCAACCATTTTTAGAAATTCAACAATGTGCAGATATAATGCAACCTGGTGATACATGCTATATAAGACCAGGTCAATATCATTTTAAATTAATTCCTTTTTCTTAAATCAAAGTGTGAATAATAGTCGTAGTCAGTTAATTCAATTATAATTATTATATTATAATATAAATTGAAATGGAGCTTATTGTTGACAAAAAGAGACCTTGTAAAAGAGTTTAAAAATAAAAATTTTAGAGATATTCCAGAACTTTATAAACAAATAAAGTCATTAGCATCATGTAAGGATATATTATATAATGCTAATATTATAATTTTCCAAAGCTCATTAATTAATCATAAAAAAAGATTATCTTTATTAAAAATAATTAATGGCCTATCTATACAATATGGAATATCCTTTTGTGTTGCTCACAATTTAACTTTATTAATTAAATTAAATAGAGAATTAGGAATTAAAAAAAACTTAATAAAAGATTCTCATAAAGCTATTGAATTATGGAAACGTATTCTTGATGATCCCCTTGCTATAAACGGTTTAATATTTACTTATACTGATTTAGGATTACTCTTTTCAGATTTTAATTTAAATCTATTATCAATAAAGTATTTAGATAAGGCTAGCAGCTTGATTGATGAATGTCAAAACGATTACAATCCTTTTATAAAGCTCAATATTGCTTATGGTATTGTTTATTACAAAATGAAAAAGTATAAAAAATCTAAAACTCACTATGATAAAGTTATAAAATTAGCGAAGTCAAAAAAGGATATGATAACAATCATACCAATATTAATAAATACAGCTAATAATTTGATTAAAGGGGGAAAAAATAATTTAGCAAAAGAAAAATGCGAGACAGCTTTAAAAATAAGTACAGATAACAATGATGAGATATATAAACCATATATATATCATTCATTGGGAAAAGCTTATTTAAATTTTAAAGATTTCACTAAGTCTAAAAAATGTTTATATAAAGCGTTGGATTTATTTGACAACATGAACATTGTGAAAATGGAACCTGAGGTCTTATATGATATTGGTCTAAACTTATATAGGAATAATAAAACCAATGATTCTATTAAGATTTTTAAAATTTTATTAATAAAAAATAAAAAAATAAAAAACTATGAACTAGATGTTAAAACATTAAAAATTCTTCTGGAAATATATAAAAAAAATAAAAATCATAGATTGTATTTATTAACAATAAATAAATTAAATAAATCTTTAGAGGATAGTTTAAAGTATAAAAGTAAAATTTTTAGTGATACAAATATTGATGCATTAGAATATTTATCAAATGAAAATAATATCGCGGCTCAAAAAGAGAATGACCTTAAGATAAAATTAGATATTGAGAGTAATAAAAGAAAATTAACAACTAAAGCTTTAGTCTCATTCTCAGAAAGAGAATTTTTAAAGAATATTATAAAAAAACTATCTAATCAAAACTTAACAAATAATCATTTAATTAAATTATGCAATGAAAGAATGGTGCATACAAAAAATTGGGATGTATTTATGAAATTATTTAATGATATCCATCCTGATTTTAATAAGTATATTATAAAAAAAGCTATTTCTATCTCAGAATCTGAATTAAGAGTTTGTAATCTTATCAAGATGAATTTTTCAACACTAGAGACAGCTGAAATTCTTGCAATAACCATAAGAGGTGTTGAGCAGCATCGATATAGAATAAAGAAGAAATTAAAATTAAAAACTGATTTAACAGTTTTCCTACAGTCTATATAGTTTTATGTGAAAATTTGTCGTATTAAGATTTA
>PAHD01000034.1 GCA_002704685.1 Fidelibacterota bacterium | reverse complement strand
ATAATGGCAGAAAGAGGTAATTTTAAATCTTTCCAAGATGGAATAGTAATAAATTTAGAAAATGGTTCGATTCATGAAGAATTAGTAAAAAATGAATATAGGAAGACATACTTTGATACTTATAAAATAGCAATACCATTCGATAAGCTGGAATATAATTTATCAAATAATTTAGTTAGACAAGAAAGAGAACTAAATATAAACTCACTTTCAAAAAAAATAAAATCCTATAAAAAAAATATCCAGAATTCTAAAAATTATGTTAAACAAAATGAAAACAAAATTGATTCATTAAACAATTTATTAACAGAAAATAAAAATGGTGAATATAAAAATATTTTAAAGATTAATATGATAAAAAATCAGATTGATAATCTTGTTTCAAGAAAAAATAAAAATATTAAACTAATAAAAAATTATGAACAGCAGATAAATAAATATAGTGTTGAAATTCATAAAAAGTTCTCTATTCCAATTGCATGCTTTATATTTATTTTGCTAGGAACACCTTTGGGGATAATGGCAAAAAACAGCAATATGAGTGTTAGTATTGCTATTAGTATTTTGTTTTTTATTATATATTGGTCATTTTTAATTGCTGGAGAAGATTTTGCTGATAGGGGGAAATTTAGTCCAGCATTATCAATGTGGTCACCAAATATATTCTTAGGCATTATTGCATTTTATCTTTACAAATTAAGGTCAAATGAAGATACAAATATTAAAATAAATTTGAATTTTCTAAAATTATTTAAATCTAAATAAAGGGTTAGAATATTCTTGACATGTTTCATTTGGGACATTATTTTCAATAAAATATTCTTTATAAGAATCACACCAATCAGTACCTAAACAGCAAGTATCTTTGCATATATTTTTTTCAACAATTCCGCTTGGTATTTCCCAATCTTCTTTCAAATTAATTTTAACAATTTTACCAAGATGGTAATAATTACCTAAATTATATATTTCTTTTATTGCATCAGCAAAAATAGGCATTGCTGCATTTGATCCATATTGTTTTTCACCTAATTTCATTTGTGGATCATCCATCCCTACCCAAATTCCAATAACAATGTAGGGTGTAAAACCAATGAACCAAGCATCAGTTTTGCTATTAGTGGTTCCAGTTTTCCCAGCCATAGGAGCATAAAACTTATATTTCCATCTCAAAGAGCCACCTGTTCCATTATCAATTACTGACTTCATCATATCTCTTAAAATAAAAATTTCTTTCTGATCAGCAACTTCAACTGACTCAGATGTAAATTCTTTAATTATCAAATCATTATTATCCCTAATTAAATTGATAGCAAGAGGTTGATTTAATATTCCATTATTTGCTAAAGCTGAATATGACATTGTTATATTCAAAGGATATACTTCTGAAACACCTAAAGCAATTGCATCAACTGGCTTTATATTTGTAGTAATACCTAATCTCTCTGAAGTCTTTTTTACATCTTGTGGACTAATTAACTCTTGAACAACGCGAACAGAAATTAAGTTAAGAGATTTTTTCATTCCATCTCTTAAAGTTGTTAATAATCCAGTAGAACCATCATGATTTTGAGGATTCCATCTTGTTGTATCATCAATAAAAAATACAAGTGGTTGATTTAATAATTGAGTACATGGCAAATATCCATTTTCAATAGCAGATAAGTAAATAAATGGTTTAAAAACTGAACCTGGCTGTCGTTTAGCTTGCGTTGACCTATTGAAGTGATCTAGATATTCTTTCTCAGTTCTTCCTCCAATCATACCAAGTACGCTACCATGAATAGGGTCAATAACAACNGCAGATCCTTGAACTAATAATTGCTTCCTCAAATATGCAGGTATTTCAAGGTTGTTTTCTAAAATATTTTTCAAAGAATCAATTGAAATATTATTTTTCTTAGAGACATAATCTAATCTATCTTTATTATTCAGCAAATCTTTATTAAAAATCTTTTGATTTTTAACCATTGTTTTATTGAATGCATTTGTTAAAATTGATTGAATCCTACTATCCAATGATGTATGAATATTTAATCCATCCTTATATAAGTTGACACCTAATTCTGAGTCTATTTTCTCAAGTTCTCTTCTTATATACTCAGAAAAATGGGGAGCTGGGCTGCTATCATAATCATATTTACTAACTATAATGGTTTCATTTTTAGCATTTTCAAATTCTTTATCACTTATATAGTTCAGTTCATTCATAACTTTTATAACTAGATTTTTTCTTCTTTCTGCTCTATCAGGATATTTAATTGGACTGTATATTGCTGGTGCTGGTAGTAATCCTATAAGTAGAGAAGATTCAACTAAAGATAAATCAGATGCATCTTTACTAAAGTAATAAATAGAAGCTGACTGAATACCATATGTTCCATGGCCAAAATAAACAGAATTTAAATATAATTCTAAAATTTCTGATTTTGTATAAGTTTGCTCAATTTTAATAGCAGTTATAAATTCTTTTATTTTTCTTAGTATAGAACGTTCCATACCAATTGATTCATACATTGTTCTTGCTAATTGCTGAGTTAGAGTACTTGCACCTTGCTTAGCACTTAAATTTATAATATCAACTATAACTGCTCTAATTATTCCTTTAATATTTATACCGTGATGATTATAAAAATCTCTATCTTCCATTGATAATAATGCATTACGCAAATCTTCAGGAATAACATTTATACTAACCATATCTCTTTTGGCTACGTATAATTTTTTTAAAACCTCACCATCAGAAGAAATTATTTTTGATACTTGATCGGGATTGAATTTTTGAAGTTCATCAAGNGANGGAAGATCTTTTGATAAAAATAATAAATAAATTACAAGACATATTAAAGATGCAAAACAAAAAAGAAACGTNTTTAAAAAAATTCTTTTCCAGGTTACATTATTTTTTNCAAAGCTATCCAAAGATACTATTTTGGTTTAATCATTAATTTAGGATTTAATAAATCATCAATTTTTTNATCTGATANTANTTTANTATCTTTTAGTACCTGTTTTATAGTTTTATTAGTATTAAATGCTTCATAAGCAATNTGAGCAGCCTTATCATAACCAATCTCTGGNACNAGAGATGTACACATTGCTAAACTTCCTTCAATATAACCTTCACATTTATCAGTATTTGCTTNAATATCAACTAAAAGTTTATCAACAAAAATATTAATTGAATTTGACAAAATATTTATAGAAAAGAGCATATTATGAGCAATTAAAGGTAACATTAAGTTTAATTCAAAGACACCTCCTAAACCACCTAAATTTATAGCAGTATCGTTTGCAATAACTTGTGCACAAACTTGAATAACAGATTCACAAATAACTGGATTAACTTTGCCAGGCATAATTGAAGATCCAGGTTGAACCGCTGGAATCGTTAATTCTCCAAGACCAGATCTTGGTCCTGAGCTTAACCACCTAATATCATTTGCTATTTTATTTAAACCAACTGCTAAGGTTTTTAAAGACCCAGAGAAAGCAACAGCACCATTTTGTGATGATTGAGCTTCAAAATGATTCCTTGTTTTAGAAAATTTAATGTTTGAAAAGCTTGAAATTTCTTTTGCAATCAATAATCCAAATTTTTTATGTGTATTAATCCCGGTACCAACGGCTGTTCCACCTTGAGCTAATTTTGATAAAAGCTTTTTTGTCTGATTAATTTGAGATAAACTATTTTCAATTATTGATTGGTAGCCTGAGAATTCCTGACCAAGAGTCATAGGAGTTGCATCTTGCAAATGAGTTCTTCCAATTTTTAAAGTATTATTGAACTCTTTTGATTTTTTATTAAGATTTAATTCTAATTTTTTTAAAGCAGGAATTAATTTTTGTTCAACTGCAATCAAACTTGAAATATGAATAGCTGTTGGAATTACATCGTTACTTGATTGACCCATATTAACATCATCGTTTGGATGGATAATATTTTTTTTATTTGAAACAAAAGTATTTGCTATTGTAGCTAAAACCTCATTAACATTCATATTAGTTGAAGTTCCAGAACCAGTTTGAAAAATATCAACTGGAAATTGATTGTTAGGTTTATCTTTTAATAATTTATCACATGCTTTTACGATTGCTTTACTTTTAACTTTATTTAATAACTCTAATCTATTATTAACTATTGCTGCAGATCTCTTTATAATAATTACAGCATTTATAAAATCATAATTAAATGTTATATTACTTATAGGAAAATTATTTACTGCTCTTTGAGTTTGGGCACCATAAAACGCGTTTAAAGGAACTTTTATTTCGCCCATTGAATCAGATGTTAATCTAAAATTATTTGATTTTTTATTTTTTGCCATAATACTAACTATTATAGTTGTTTCAAAAAAAGAAGTTTCAAAAAATTATTTTACTTCCCATGTTTCTTGACCATTAATTAATGATTGTAAATCAGGATCGCCTTTTAACTTAATACTTTCTTTTATTTGGTCTAACATCATATCCTCATAAGTTAACTTATCTTCCTTATAAAAAACACCAAATGGTACAGGTAGTTTATCATCGTATGTCATTTCACTGACTAAATTAGCAAGATTTTTATCATGAACATTATGAACCAATAAATCATCTACAGAGTAATCTCCACCAATTTCAACAACTTTTAATCTAAACCCATCTAATACTAAGCCTAAATTATCCTCTGGTCCAAAAATCATTGGCTTATCATGTTCTAACAAAATTCTTGTTAAACCTCTTTGTTGCTTATCAGTTAAATTTTCAAATGCACCATCATTAAAAATATTACAATTTTGATAAATTTCAACAAAAGAAGTACCTTTATGACTATTAGCTTCTGTTATTATCTGTCCCATATGTTTTAATTCTTTATCAATAGCTCTTGCAACAAAAGTTCCCTCAGATCCTAGGGCTAAAGCTGGAGGGTTAAAAGGATGGTCGAGTGAACCCATTGGAGTGGATACAGTTTTCTTACCAACCTCAGAGGTTGGTGAATATTGACCTTTTGTTAAACCGTAAATTCTATTATTAAATAATAATATATTCATATCAATATTTCTTCTTAATACATGGATAAAGTGATTACCACCAATACTCATGGCATCACCATCACCAGTAATTACCCATACAGATAAATCAGGGTTTGATAATTTTGCGCCCGTTGCAACTGCAGGTGCTCTACCATGAATAGTATGAAATCCAAAACAATTCATATAATATGGAAATCTACTAGAACAACCAATTCCTGATATAATTAGAAATTCATGCTTGGGAATTCCAAGCTCAGGAAATACTTTTTGAACAGTATTTAATATTGTGTAATCTCCACATCCAGGACACCATCTAATATCTTGATCAGAAACAAAATCTTTCTTTTTTAATTTTTGAACATCACTCATTTATTTTCCTTTAGTATTGATTCTATAGTATTAAAAACAGTATTTGAACTGAATGGCTTTCCTGCAACTTGATTAAACCCAATTGCATCAACTAAATATTTAGCCCTTATAATTGTTAAGAGTTGACCCATATTTAACTCTGGAATTAATACTTTTTTAAATTTTTTCAAAATATCACCAAGATTTTTTGGAAATGGATTGATATGCCTAATATGTACGTGAGATACTGAACTGCCATGATCTTGAGATTTTTTAACTGCAGATTTAACAGAACCATATACTCCACCCCANCTCAAAACTAAAAGATCTCCTGAATTATCACCAAACACTTCAAGATCAGGAATAGANTCAGCAACAATATCAACTTTTTTTTGTCGTTGNANAGTCATTTCATGGTGGTTATCAGGATCATAACTTACATTTCCAGATAAATCTTCTTTTTCTAAACCACCAATTCTGTGCTCAAAACCTTCAGTCCCTGGTAAGGCCCATGGTCTTGCCAAAGTTTTTTCATTTCTTTTGTATGGCATAAAATCTTCTTTATCTTTAGAGTTAACTAAATTATTTTTAATTTTAGGTAATTTATTGACACTCGGTATTTTCCAAGGTTCTGAGCCATTTGCAATATAACCATCAGATAGTAATATAACAGGCATCATATGTTCAATAGCAATTCTTGCAGCTTCAAAAGCTGTTTCAAAACAATCANAAGGACTACTAGCAGCAATTACAACGCAAGGGCATTCTCCATTTCTACCATACATCGCTTGGAATAAATCAGACTGCTCAGTTTTTGTAGGNAGGCCTGTGGATGGTCCTCCNCTTTGAATATTAATTATAATTAAAGGTAGTTCTGTTATAATAGCTAAACCTATAGCTTCACCTTTTAGTGCAATTCCAGGTCCAGAGCTGGCGGTTACAGCTAAATTTCCAGTAAATGCAGATCCCAAAATACTTGTCATTGCAGAAATTTCATCTTCAGCTTGAAATGTTTTGATACCAAAGTTTTTATAATTAGCTAAATATTTCAATATATCACTTGCTGGTGTAATTGGNTAACCACCAAAGAATAATTCTAAATCAGATTTNTGACTTGCTGCAACTAAGCCTANTGATAGCGCATGATTACCCATTATATTTCTATATTTTCCTTTNTNAAACTTTGCTTTTTTTACTCTATACGAAGTTTTAATAACCTCAATAGTTTCTCCATAATAATAACCTGCTTTTAATGCTTTAATATTTGATTCAGCTATTACAGGTTTTTTCTTAAATTTTTTATTTAAAAAATTGATAGTTGGTTCTAGTTTTCTTTCATAAAGCCAATAGACAAGCCCTAAAGCAAACATATTAGAACTTCTCATTTTTTCTTTTGGTGTCAAATCAAAATCTTCCAAAGCTGTTTTAACAAGAGTAGTCATTCCAACAGGAATAGACCTGTATTTTTCTAATAATTGTTTATTTTCAACTGGATTAGTTTCCCACTTTGCTAGCTTAAGATTTTTTGGAGTAAAATTATCAGTATTAATAATTAATATACCGTTTTCTTTTAATTCTTCTAAATGAACTTTTAAACCGGCCGGATTCATAGCTACAAGTGCATCAAGATCATCCCCAGGTGTATAAATTTCNCGATCTCCAAACTGCATTTGGAAAGAACTAACTCCATANAGTGTTCCTTGNGGNGCTCTAATTTCAGCTGGAAAATCTGGTAATGTAGATAAATCATTTCCAAAAATTGCTGAAGTATTGCTAAATTGATTCCCAGTCAATTGCATACCATCACCAGAATCACCTGAGAATCTTATCGTAACTACATCTGTATTATTTGATACTTTATTTGCCAATATCGATTTTTTATTTAATTGTAATTATATTAATTTATTTTATAATAATGATTCCACAAAAAGAAATTATTAATAGACTAAAAAATTATTTTATAAATTTTAAGTATGAATAATAATAAAATTAAACTTACACGATTTTCATCTGGGGCAGGTTGAGCTTGTAAATTATCTGCAAAAGATCTTACTCAAGTTTTGAGTAAATTAAATCTAAATACAAATTCAAATGATAGTTCTGGCTATGAAAGTTTTGATGATTGCTCAATATACAGAATTGATAAAGATAAATCTATAATACAAAGTGTTGATTTTTTTACACCAATCGTAGATGATCCTTATACGTTTGGCTTAATATCAGCAGCAAACTCTTTGTCAGATATATATGCTATGGGAGGAAAACCATTATTTGCATTAAATATTGTGGCCTTTCCATCTGATGATTTACCACTTGGTATATTATCTGAAATATTAAGAGGGGGAGCTGATAAATGTAGAGAAGCAAATATAAACATTCTTGGTGGTCATTCTATTAAAGATAAAACACCTAAGTATGGTTTAGCTGTTACTGGATTAATTAATAATGAATCAATAATTAAAAATAATACTCCAAACGATGGCGATGTAATAATTTTAACAAAACCTCTTGGATCAGGTATACTCACAACAGCTATAAAAAAAGAGCTTACTAGTTCTGNAGATGAAGATAATGTGATAAATCTAATGAGCACNCTTAATCATGACTTATCAAGTTTAAATAAATATATTAATGCTTGCACTGATATTACTGGTTATGGATTACTTGGCCATTTAAATGAAATGACACAAAATAATAATTTAACAGCGAATATAAATTTTAGTAACATTCCTTTTTTGAAAAATGTAAGAAAATTTGCTAGTAGTGGTGTAATTCCTGGTGGCACCAAAAAAAATCATGAATTTTATAAAAAAAATATTCAGTTTGATAAATCATTAGAAAATTATGAACAATTAATGATTGCTGATGCACAAACTTCTGGAGGTTTATTATTATCTGTTTCTTCAAAAGAATCTAATAATCTAATACAATTACTAAATGAAAAATCTAAATATAAATCTACAGAAATAGGCTTCTTTTCAAAGAAAAAAGAAAATAATATAATTATTAGTAATGAATAAAATTTATTTAGATAATAATTCAACAACAAAATTAGATCCTCAAGTTTTCGATGCAATGATACCTTATTTTAATGAAAAATATGGAAATGCATCTAGCAAAACTCACTATTTCGGTTGGGAAGCTGAAGCAGCAATTGAAATTGCTAGAAAAAATATTTCAGATTTAATAAAATGTGAAAGCAGTGAAATTGTTTTTACTTCTGGTGCAACAGAATCAAATAATATTTCTCTTCATAATATTCTGAATTTAAATAAAAGTCACTTAATTACAATGTCCATTGAACATAAAGCAGTACTTGATGTTTGCTCTTATTTAGAAAGTAAAAATATTAATGTTTCTTATTTAAAACCTAATAAAAATGGTTTGATTAATTTGAAAAAAATTAAAGAATCAATAAATAAAGAAACTGGATTAGTGAGCATTATGCATGCTAATAACGAAATAGGAGTTATACAGCCTATTAAAGAAATAGGAGGAATATGTAGAAAAAATAATATTTTATTTCATGTTGATGCTGCTCAATCTTTTGGGAAAATTGATATAGATGTTAAAAAAATGAATATTGATTTATTATCAATTTCTGGACATAAAATATATGGTCCAAAAGGCATTGGTGCATTATATATCAATAAAAACAAAAAAATTAAACCTCTTTT
Organism: Fidelibacterota bacterium; assembly: GCA_002704685.1. GTDB lineage: Bacteria > Fidelibacterota > Marinisomatia > SCGC-AAA003-L08 > D37C17. The sequence goes on along the minus strand of PAHD01000034.1, from coordinate 5,496 downwards.
TTTTGGTGGAAGCCAAGAAAACAATGTAAGGCCTGGCACCTTACCTGTACCATTAATTGTAGGTATTGGTGAAGCTAGTAAAATTGCTAGTGAAAAAATGGAAAGTGATTTTAATTATATTTTAAAATTAAAAAATTTATTACTTAATCAAATAAAAAAAGAGATTCCAGATGTTATAATAAATGGCGATTTTAAAAATAGGATACCAGGAAATTTAAATTTAAGTTTTCCATGTATAGAGGGACAATCCATTGTTACGTCTTTAAGCAAAGTTGCTGCTTCATCTGGCTCTGCATGTTCTTCATCGGTCCCAAAACCATCACATGTTTTATTAGATATAGGTTTAAATAAACAACTTATTCAATCATCTATTAGAATTGGAATCGGTCGTTTTAATACAAAGGATGAAATATTGATAGCAGCTGAAAATATTATTAGAACTGTTAAAAATAAAATTCAACTTTGAATGATAATGATTGATTAAAGTAAATTTCTGGATTAATTTCATCTTGCTCATTTGAATTATTATCATAATCAATTAAATCAATAAAATTATTAAATATTTTACCATTTACTGCTTTACTCAAGCTATAGACGAAGTAAATTCTTGATAAATTATTATAATCCCATTTTGTAACAAAATTTACCATTACCGAGTTATATAATGAGCTATATTTTATTTTATCATTATTAAAATTAATTAANGTTGAATTAAGTCCTGTNATCGGATTAGGATAAGTAAAGTCATTATCAATTTGTTGTATTTCAAATAAATTGCTTTCATCATTCCAATTATCTTCATGAACAAAATATTCTCCATATAGTTGAAAACTCAAATTATCATTGACATAAGCTGATAGCTGTGTGGTATAATAAAGTTCTAAATTATCTGAATTAATAAATAAATAACTATATGTATCTCTNAAATTGTTTTGATAAAAATTATTTGAAGAGTTAATTCCACTTGGCAACTGTCTTATTTTTAAAAAATGATATGTCTCATAATAGTCTAATCTATCATATGTAAAATTAATATCAATCCAAGAAAGTGGTTTAAATTCAAAATCTATNAGGATACTTTTNCCTTTNTCATCTATATTATTTTTAAAATTATTAATATTAANTAAATATGAAAATGAATCAGATTTATAATTACTATAACTTAAACTAATTACAAAATCTNTAGGTGTNTTAATCGTTTTATTTAAATCTAAGTTATAATAATCATCATAAAACTTNTCATTATAATGATTGCCTTCTTTAGATAATCCTAANTCAAATGTCACCAAATCATTAAAAATAANATTATAATTAATTGATATAANATCAGAAATAATATTATCTGAATAATTTTTTGCTTTGTAGTGTTGAAAAATAAATTTTGATTTATTTANTGATTTATAATTATTTATTGATAAGCCAATATTACTTTCTTTTAAATTATTTCTAAATAAGTATCCNAGATCATCAATATTTAAGTTTTTATCATACTGATCATTTTTTAACCAAAAATCTAGAAATAAATCATTAAAATTAAATATTGAAAAAATATCAGATCTATAATCAATATTAAGATTAATCCCTCTACCTCTTTTATCACTATCATCTGATGTAACTGATTGACCACTAATCACTAGTTTATTATCGATTAAATCAAAATTATAATCTAAACCATAAACATTAGAATTGACATGCTTGTGATTAAAATCAGTACCCATAAAACCCAATTTAAAATTATTATTAAAATTTTTATTTATTCTAAAAACCGAAGAGTAAATATCATTATTTACTATGTTTTTATCTTGTGGTTTAGTTGAGGACAATAGAATACCATAGCTGTATCCATTTATTTTAGAAGTATATTTAAATGCGGAGNTTAATTCTGATTGAAATTGAATTAATTGATTATTAAAACTATATTTTATATAATCTCCTATACGTCTTGAATAAAAAANCTTAATCGGAGTAGAGAAAAAAAGAGAATTTTCTATNAANAAATTTCTTTTTTCATCATAATATGTTTCATAAGCAGTATTATTAACCTCTGAAGCATCTTGATTGATTTGTCCAAAATCAGGCTTAAATGTTACGTTGATTTCAGAAAATGAATTTGGATTAAAGTTAAGATCTAAACCAATATTATTGTTTTTTTCATTNATAATATAGCTATCTAATTGGNTTTGACTAAAATCAAGACCCTCAATATTTCCGTTATTATCAAAAATATAAGGATAAAATCGATCGTTATATCTATATGAATTATAGCCAAAATATGGCTTAACACTCAATGANCTTGTTTGAGNAAAATTAATATTTTTTAAATGACCATACTGAGAAACAATACCTGTCTTTTCTTCAGGAAGAACAACCCAAGCCATATACTCATTATTTCTTTTTACATATCTAATTAAATTCAAACCCCATNCTGTATTTTCANTACTTGAANATCTAAAAATACTAATAGGTAATTTTATNTCTAAAGACCAACTATTNTTGTTAATTGAAACNGATGAATCCCATTTAGCATTCCAATTATCATCAATATATTCATCATCATATATAATATAATCTGCCTTAACATTAGAACTATTAACAGCAAACGCATAGCTTGACTCATGGTCATGATCAGAGTCAATTTCAATTAAGAAATAATCTGAATTCAAATCAAATGTATCAACAAAATCATCATATGCACCACTTTTAAATGTGATATCATTGATATTGTCGAATAACTCGACACCTATATAAATATTTTTATCGTCAGATATAATTTTCACAGAAGTTTTTTGTGTTGGTTTTTTGTCTAGCCAGTGATTTGTTGACATAAAATCTGATAACTCATTAGCATTATTCCACGACTTTTCATTTAACTTTCCGTCAATGAAAATTTCAGACTTACTTTTTTTCAAAAAATAGTATTTATTTACCTTATACTCCTCAAAAGGCTCTGATAAAATAAAAGAAAGGCACAAAAATAGATAAATAAATTTGAAAATCATTTTCATAACTTAATACAAAGTAAGTAAAACGGATTATTTAATAATTAATTTTGTTTTAATTAATAAAAATATTTATATTATACATACCGACTAGTCGGTTTATTTTNNAAAATATGAAAATTTGNGTATTAATAAAACAAGTAGCTTCNGAAGACTCNCCATTAACTCTTAATGATGATAAANTATCGTTGAAAACAGACAATATTAATTTTGTNAGTAATGANCCAGATAACTANGCNCTTGAAGAAGCCTTAGTNTTAAANGAGNANAATGATGCCACTGTNACNGTGTGTACTTTAGGTCCTGAGTCTTCAAGACAAGTTCTCAAAGATGCGCTTGCTAAGGGTGCTGATAATGGAATTTTTATATCTGATGAAGGTATAGATACATCTTCTCCATTAAATATTGCAAAAACTATTTCTTCAGCAATTAAAGATGATAACTATGACTTAGTGTTAAGTGGTCTTCAATCAAATGATATAGGGTTTTCTCAAGTTGGATTACTTGTTGCAGAGTATCTAAACACATCACATGCATCATTAGTAATGGGTACTGAGATTATAAATGAAAAGTCAGATGTAAAGGTTAAACTAGAGCTTGAAAATGGTTGGTTTCAATGGTCTGAATTAAGTTTACCTGCAAGTCTAACAATTCAGTCAGGTATAAATTCACCTAGATATGCAACTTTAAAAGGTATAATGTCAGTTAAAAATAAAGAAGTAAAAGAAATTTCAAAAAACGACATTTCTATTTCAGAAGATAGTAACTACACTGTTATTGAGAAATTCACCCCAGTCAAGTCAAAAGAAACAACTGTTATTCAAGGTAGCGCTGATGAAATAACTGAACAACTTCTTGATGTTCTTAAAAATAAATTAAGGATAGTTTCTTAATGANAATTTTATGTTTCATACAAACNCTTGATGGTAATGCAAACAATAATTCANTGGAATCTCTTTGCGCTGCTCAAGAAATTTCTAAAAATAATAGTACAGAGGTACATGCTGTTACTTTTGATAAATCTACTGCTGATAAATTATCTNAATATCAGCTAAACAGCGTAATATATATTAATAATGAAGAGTTAAATAATTATAATCCAGAATACTACTTAAAAGCTCTCGAGATGTTAAATAATGATTTAAATCCTGATCTTTTAATTTTTGGTCACAGCTATGAAACAAGAGACTGGGTCCCAAGATTAAGTGCAAGACTTGATAAAGCCTTTGTTTCCGACTGCACAAAAATTATTTTTGAACCAGAGCTCTATTTTATAAGACCTATCTATCAAGCCAAACTTAATGAAAAAATAAAACTAAATGGTCCAGGAATTGTTTCTTTCCAAGCAGGATCTTACTCATCTGATAATATTATTTCGGGCTCTTGCAATGTAAATGAAATGTCTTTTGATTTAAGTTTAGACTTAACTGTTAGACCAGGGGAAAGGTTCAAAGATTCAGCAGATGGAGTTGATTTATCTAATGCTGAAGTTATCGTATCAATTGGTAGAGGCGTAGGTAAAGTTGAAAATATAGACATGGTTAAATCACTTGCTGAAAAATTAAATGCCCAAATTGGTGCCTCAAGACCAGTTGTTGACGCTGGTTGGTTAGACCATTCTTATCAAATTGGAAGCTCCGGGCAAACAGTATCTCCTAAATTATATTTTTCCGTAGGTATATCAGGTGCTATTCAACATTTAGTTGGCATGAAAGGTGCAAAAAGTATTATTGCGATTAACAAAGATCCAAATGCACCTATCTTTGAAATTTCAGATTATGCCGTATTAGGTGATATATTTGAAATACTTCCAAAATTGCTAGAAGAACTTTAAATTACACCCATGACTTTTAATTTTTTCGAACAAATAACTTTATTTGTGTTAATCTCGCTATCCCTAGGATCATTCACTTATGAACTTTTTAAAAGATTTAAAATAGTTTATAGTGGTACTGGCCAATTTAGCTTTGATTCTCTTGGGATTAGGTTAAAGCGCGTATTGGTTGAATTTGTTTTGCAAAAAAAAGTTCTATCTCAACGTTTCTGGCCAGGATTAGCACATGCCTTAGTTTTCTGGGGCTTTATGTTTTTTGCTATTATTACTCTCGATCATTTCTCTTTAGGATTTCATTTTCACCTTTTATCTGATAACTTTAAATATTATTATGGTATTTTATTTGGAGTTCCTTGGGCTATTTTTGTTTTNATAGGTATTTTATCNCTTGCTTACAGGNGATTTGTAATAAAACCAAANTATCTTGGTGATAAAATATCNTATACNTCTGGTATTGTAGCTTTATTTATATCTGTTTTNATGATTACATATGTAATTGATTTTGCNTATACTGGTCACCATAGNACAANTCTATCGATGAAAATAAACTGGTGGATTCATGCAATTTTAATTTTAGGTTTTTTAATATTAATACCAAGGTCAAAACATCTTCATCTGATTTTTCTACTTCATTACCAACAGGGCACACCTCGGAACAAGCTT
>PAHD01000033.1 GCA_002704685.1 Fidelibacterota bacterium | reverse complement strand
GTATGTTCTCTATTGCAAAAATATGCCAATTCATTTCAAAAAGAAAAATATTTATCTAAGCTTACAAAAGGTGATTTATTGGGTGCTTTTTGATAGGTATTGATGTTTGTATTTATATATTAAATATTTTATATGCTGATTTTAACGATATAAAATATAAACCAGCTAAAATTTTATTAGAAATGAACAAAAATAATAAATTAGGGGAAAAAACAGGGGAAGGTTTTTATAATTATGAATTTTGAACTAACACAAGAACAGAAGTTAATTAAACAAACTGCTAAAGACTTCGCTCAAAATGAACTATTACCAGGTATTTTAGATAGAGATGAAAATAAAATTTGGCCAGCAGAAGCAGTAAAAAAAATGGGAAAACTAGGTTTTATGGGTATGATGGCATCTCCTGATTATAATGGTGGGGGTATGGATACAATATCATATGTTATCGCAATGGAGGAAATAGCAAAAGTTGATGCAGCTGCTTCAGTAATTATGTCAGTTAATAATTCTCTTGTATGTTCTCTATTGCAAAAATATGCCAATTCATTTCAAAAAGAAAAATATTTATCTAAGCTTACAAAAGGTGATTTATTGGGTGCTTTTTCTCTATCAGAACCTCAGTCTGGATCGGATGCATCAAATATGTTAACTTTTGCAAAGAAAACATCTGAAGGATATTTACTAAATGGAACAAAAAATTGGGTTACTAATGGTAAAAATTCTGATTTAGTTCTTGTAGCAGCATTAACTGAAAAAGATGTTGGACATAAAGGTATTTCTTGTTTTATTGTTGAAAAAGACTTCGATGGTTTTAGTGTTGGAAAACCTGAAAAAAAATTAGGTATCAGATCGTCCGATACAACTGAGTTATATTTTGATAATGTAGAAATACCTGAACAAAATTTGATTGGTAATGAGGGAGATGGTTTTAAAATATGCTTAAGTACTTTAGACGGCGGGCGTATTGGTATTGCTGCACAAGCGCTTGGTATTGCTCAAGCAAGCTTAGAAGCATCAATCAATTATTCAAAAGAAAGAAAGCAATTTAATAAGCCAATTTCATCTTTTCAATCAATTCAGTTTAAGTTAACAGATATGTCAATCGCTATTGATTCTGCAAGATTNTTGACAAAAAAAGCTGCATGGATGAAAGATACAGGATTAANTTTTGGTGTTTACGCAGCCATGGCAAAATTGTATGCTTCAGAAGTTGCAATGAAAGCATCTACTGAGTGTGTGCAAATTCATGGAGGATATGGTTATATTAAAGATTATGGAGTAGAGAGACTCATGAGAGATGCTAAAATAACTCAATTATATGAAGGTACATCAGAAGTTCAGAGNTTAGTTATTGCGAGAGATTTACTNAAATAATGAATAAAAAAGAGAAAAGAGCAGCTAGATGTTTAAGTGTTCAATTGCTTTATAGTTTTGAATTAATACCTGCTTCATCAATAAATAAATTAGTAGAAAATTTTTTTAAAAATAAAGANAATGATTTGGATGAGATTATTTATAANAAAAAAGAAATTGATTATGCAAAAAAACTTGTTAAGCATACTTTAAATAATTCAGAATCAATAGATAAAGTTATAAAACAAAAATTAAGCAATTGGGATATTTCTAGGCTTGCAATTATTGATAAAATAATTCTAAGAATGAGTATCTCTGAGATGTTTTTTATAGATGATGTCCCAAAGAAGGTTTCGATGGCAGAAGGAATAGAAATTTCAAAAGAGTTTAGTACAAAGGATAGTAGTAGCTTTATTAATGGTATTTTAGATGCAATATATAATAGTAAAAATATAACTGCTGATAGTTTCAAAAATCCAAATATTAAGTGAAAAGCGGTATTTAAGAAGGCTCTTGCTAAAAATAATAGTTAAGGTTAAAAAGTATAAATGTCAATATTTTCAAAAGTAATAACTTCANTTTTTGGAAAAAAATCTGATAAAGATTTAAAGAAAATTCTTCCAATTGTTGAAGAAATAAATATCAAATATGATTCATTATCTGAATTAAGTGATGATGATTTAAAGTTAGAGTTTCAAAAAATCAAAGATGATTTGCAGTTGCTGATATCGAGNAATAAAGATGAATACTTGAATGATGGTAAAGACGCAAATACAATTGATGATTTATTGTACAATGATGAAACAGAATATTTAAATAAAAATATGGTTAATGTTTTTGCTATTGTTAAGGACGCATCAAGAAGATTATGCGGTAGCTCTTATCAAGTAATGGGTCAAAAAATGAAGTGGGATATGATTCATTATGACGTCCAGTTAATAGGGGGAATTGTTCTTCATCAAGGTAATATAGCAGAGATGAAAACAGGCGAGGGTAAAACTTTGGTATCAACTTTAGCGATTGCTTTAAATGCAATTACTGGAAGAGGTGTACATGTCATTACTGTTAATGATTATTTAGCTCAAAGAGATAGTGAGTGGATGGGCTTTTTATTTGAATACTTAGGCTTATCTGTTGGATGTATTTTAGATAGAATGTCGCCTCCGGATAGAAAAAATATGTATTCAAAAGATATTACTTATGGAACCAATAGTCAATTTGGGTTTGATTATTTAAGAGATAATATGGCTGTATCATCTGAAAATCAAGTTCAAAGAAATCATGTTTATGCTATAGTTGATGAAGTAGATTCTGTCTTGATAGATGAAGCAAGAACACCACTAATTATTTCAGGAGTTGTTAATTCTCAGCAAAACGAGCAGTATACGGTTTGGAGACCATCAGTAGAATCATTAATTAAAAAGCAAAATCAGTTTATAAATGATATTTTATCTGATGTAGAAGATTTAATAAAGTCTGACAAGGAGTCAGCTGGAAGAAAATTATTGTTAGCAAGTAGGGGTGCACCCAAAAATAATAAATTACAAAAAATATTTCAAATTCAAGGTGCAAAACAGCTTTCTATGAAGGTTGAAAGNGAACTAATTAGAGATAAAAAAATAAATGAACTNGATGAGGAGCTNTATTTTTCNATTGATGAAAAATCAAATATTGTAGATTTATCAGAAAAAGGAAGAGNATTTTTATCTCCTGATGATCCTAATAATTTTGTAATTCCTGATATTGGAGAAGAATTTCATAAAATAGAAAAAAAANATTCAAAAGATAAAGATATTGCAGTAGAAAAAGAAAAACTACAAGCATTGCATTCTGACAGAAGNGAAAAAATNCATACAATTAATCANTTGTTGAAAGCCTACTCTTTATTTGANCTTGATAATGAATATATNGTNCAAGATGGAAAAGTNTTAATTGTAGATAANCATACAGGAAGAGTAATGCATGGAAGACAGTTTTCAGATGGCATGCATCAAGCAATTGAAGCAAAAGAAAAAGTTGCTATTCAAAGAGAAACACAAACAGTTGCCACAATAACTATACAAAATTACTTTAGAATGTATGAAAAATTATCAGGCATGACTGGAACAGCTAAAACAGAAGCACCAGAATTTATGCAAATTTATAAATTAGATGTTGTTGAAATACCTACAAATAAACCGATATCAAGAAAAGATCATGAAGATTTAATCTACAAGACAAATAATGAAAAATATTNAGCTGTTATTGATAGAATAAAAGATTTATATGATGCTGGACAGCCTGTACTTGTTGGAACAACTTCTGTTGAAGAGTCTGAGTTACTTTCAAGAATGATTAAAAAGACAGGTTTACCTCATAATGTTTTAAATGCGAAGCAACATCAAAGCGAAGCAGATATTATTACCAGAGCTGGTTTAAATAATGCTATTACTATATCAACTAATATGGCAGGAAGAGGGACAGATATTAAATTAGGTGATGGTGTTAAAGAATCTGGTGGATTATTTATTCTAGGAACAGGCAGGCATGAATCTAGGCGAATTGATTTGCAGCTTAGAGGAAGAGCAGGAAGGCAAGGTGATGTAGGAGAATCTGTTTTTTATTTAAGCTTAGAAGATAATTTGATGAGATTATTTGGTTCTGATAGGATAGCAAAAGTAATGGATAGAATGGGAATTAAAGAGGGCGAGGTTATAACCCATTCTATGGTTACTAAATCAATTGAACGAGCTCAAAAAAAAGTAGAAGCTATGAATTTTTCTGGTAGAAAAAATATTATTGAATATGATGATGTAATGAATTATCAGAGAGAAATTGTATATAATCGAAGAAATTACTCTCTACATAAAGAGGATATTTCTGAAGAATTAAATACTATAATTAGTGAGTACGTTGATGATGTAATAAGTCTATTTTGTCAAGGTGGATTTAATGATTGGGATTATGAATCATTAAACTTAGAGCTGTTAAACACTTTTGGTGTTGGATTTAATTTTGATCAAAATCAAACTGAAGTTAATGATATAAGAGATATCATAATTGAGCAGATAAAACTTACAAAAGAATTCAAAAATGAGAATTTTGATAAAGAAATTTTTAATAATTTTCAAAAATTCATCATTCTAAGAACAATAGATGAGAAGTGGCAAGATCATCTTTATGCAATGGATCAGCTACGTGAAGGAATTGGATTGAGAGCGTATGGACAAAAAAATCCTTTAATAGAATATAAGCAAGAAGGATTTAAAATGTTCGAAGAGATGATGGTTGAAACAAATAATGAAACTTTGAAAAGAATATTTAGAACAGATCTTACTTCNNTTAAAAGCAATTCNATGACNCTTGATGAAAGAGCAAAAAATTTAAAAATGAAAAATGACCAATCTGCTACACCAAATATTAATNCNCCNAAGATTAATCCNCAGGNTATGGTTAATCAACCAGCTGGGATGATGCAATCAAGCCAGGACTTTCAATCAAAGATTTTAAATAAGAGANCCCCAATTAAAGNTGATAAAAAAATTGGTCGAAATGATAAGATTACTATAAAAAAAGGTTCATTACAAAAAGTTGTTAAATTTAAGAAATTAAATCAGTTTATTCGCGAAGGATGGCAGNTTGTAGATTAGCANATTGATTATCCAAAAAAATTCCTTCAATTTAAAGCAGATTTATCGTATATTTTCAAGCTTCTGAGAAGCGCGGATTGTAACATATTGACACAAACAATATAAATTAATGTATAAAATAAATTTTGTAAGTTTATTTTAAGAAAATTTTTTTAGGAAGAGATTAACGAAAGGAAACACTATGTTTAATGCTACTTGTAGAAAAATATTAACTAATATTTTTTCAATTTTATTTTTATTTAACTTTTTATTAGCTGATCCAAGCGAGATGCCAGTAAATACTATTTCTCTAAATGATAATGGAGATGTATGGTATAATGTTGATACTGATATTGCTGGATTTCAATTTTCTGTTGATGGTACTACAGTATCTGGTGCTTCAGGAGGTGATGCAGCAGCTAATGGTTTTACTGTTTCTCCTGGAGGTTCCACAGTTTTAGGATTCTCATTTACNGGAGCTACAATNCCATCGGGATATGGTACTNTAGTNACNCTNNCATTNNANGGTACAGCTACANGTNTAAGTGGNATTGTTTTTTCTGATAGTGCAGGTAATGGATTTGATGTTNCATACTATTCTGGNAATGATTGTGCNAGTGGTGTTTTTGATTGNGAAGGTGTATGTGATGGTGCAGCAGNAGAAGATTGCGCAGGTGTNTGTGGTGGTGATNCAGTTGTTGGTGGATGCGATAATGTATGTGGATCAACTNCAGTAGAAGATGAATGTGGTGTTTGTGGTGGAGATGGATCNTCTTGTGCTGATGATGGTGGTGATGATGGCTCTGCTGAAATTACAGATGGATGCGATTTACCTGAAAACACAGTACATTTATTATCAAATGGNGATGTTTTATTTAATGTTCCAACAGATATTGCAGGTTATCAGTTTGATATTGAAGGAACTNCAGCTGCTGGTGCTTCTGGTGGTGAGTCTGCAGCAGTGGGTTTTACATTNTCTGCAGCTGGTTCTACAGTTCTAGCTTTTTCTTTCACAGGTGCTACAGTATCAACTGATTGTGGTTTGTTAACTACTTTATCATTAAATGGTGAGGCAGAAGGGTTATCTGGTTTAGTGTTTTCTGATGCAGCAGCTCAAACAATACCTGTTGTATATTTTGATGGCGGTGATACTGGTGGTGATACTGGTGGTGATACTGGAGGTGATAATGGTATGGCAATGGTCCAAATCATACATAATTCAGCTTCACCTACTGTCGATGTTTATGTTAATAGTGGTTTAGCAATTGAAGATTTTACTTATAGATCTGCTACAGGAATTCTTGAATTACCAACATCATTTACAGTAGGAATTGCTCCAGCTAATGATGATGTTATTGCTAATTTTGATTTTAACTTAGAAGATGGAGGCTCTTATGTAGTTGTTGCTACAGGATTACTTGGTAACGATGATACTCCATTTGATTTGGCCGCTACAGGTACAACTTTTGGTGCATCTGATAATAGTAGTGTTGGTTTAGAAGTATATCATGGCTCAACTGATGCTCCAGCAGTAGATGTCTTAGCAGATGGTAATGTTTTAGTTGGCGATCTACCTTATTCAGAATTTTCAGGTTTTGTTGAAGTTCCTGCTGCAGAGTATGTAATTGGTATTGCTCCTACAGGAGGTGATGCTATTGCAGAATTTACTGCTCCATTGTCTGGATTAGGTGGTGGAAGTGCTGTAGTTTTTGCTTCGGGATTTTTATCAGGTGATGACCCTGCATTTGGTTTATTTGCAGCGTTGACCGATGGTAGCGTTTTAGAATTACCAGTTTATGAAGAAGTATCAGAAGATGATTGCTTGCTAGATTGTGAAGGCGTAGATCCGGTTTGGTTTGATACTGATATTGCTGAGGCAGACTCAGATACAGTATATGCAATATGCAATTGGATTATGACACTTCCTCTTGGTGCTCCTGATGGTACATGCTTAACTGATTGTACGGATGATGTATTGTCTCAAGGTAATGATATACAAGCTATATGCGATGATTGTTTGGAAGCTCAAAATTGTGAAGATGTTGAATGGGAAGATACTCCAAGTGTTGATAGTGGGTGTGATCTTCCTAGTAATAATTTATATTTAACAAGTGATGGAGAAGTTTTTTATAATTCTGATACAGATGTAGCTGGTTTTCAATTTGATGTAGATGGTGCAACTGTTAATAGTGCTGCAGGTGGTGCTGCTGCTGCTGCTGGTTTCTCTGTTTCAGCTGGTGGTTCAACTGTATTAGGGTTTTCATTTACAGGTGCTGTTGTTCCAGCTGGATGTGGAACATTGACAACTTTAGATTTATCTGGAGATGCAGAAGGTTTAAGTGGTCTTGTTTTCTCTGATACAAGTGGTGGTGCTATTGAATTTGAATATTATGTAATTGCACTTGGCTGTACAGATGAGGGTGCATGCAACTTTGATCCTTCAGCTGATTATGATGATGGTTCTTGTGAGTATCCTTTAGATAATTATGATTGTGATGGTACGTATAACGGTCCTGCTGCTACTGTTCAAATAGTTCATAACTCAGCTTCACCTACTGTTGATGTTTATGTTGATGGTGGTCTAGCTATTGAAGGATTTACATACAGATCAGCAACTGGATTATTACAGCTACCAGTTTCTTGTGAAGTTGGTATTGCTCCAACAGGTGGTGATGTGATTGCTACTTTCCCTTTTGAATTAGCTGAAAATGGTTCATATGTTGTTGTAGCAACTGGTTTATTAGGTGATACGCTAACTCCATTTTATTTAGCTGCTACAGGTACTTCTTATGAGACTTCTTCAGATGATGTAGTTGGTTTAAAAATTAATCATGGTTCGACAGATGCTCCTTCTGTAGATATTCTTGCAGATGCAAATGATGGTTCAATGTTAGCAGCTGATTTAGAATATCAAGAGTTTACTGACAATTTAGAAGTTCCAGCTGCAGATTATAATCTTGGTGTTGCACCAACAGGTACTGATGCTATTGCTGCATTTGCTGCTCCATTATCTGAACTTGGTGGTGGTACTGCATTTGTGTTTGCTTCAGGGTTTTTAGCTCCGGCTGAAGATCAACCAGCCTTTGGTTTATTTGCTGCGCTAACAGATGGTACAGTTTTAACACTACCAGCTTTAGATCTAGATTGCGCTGGTGCTTGGGGTGGTGATGCAGTGGAAGATTGTGCGGGTGTTTGTGAAGGAACATCGGTAGAAGATTGTGCGGGAATTTGTGATGGTGATACACAGCTTGATGCATGTGGTGTTTGTGATGGTCCTGAAACAGATCCTAATAACTGCTATGAGAATACAACCCTATGGATAAGTAATGTAGATGTTGATGATGTTGAAGATATTGTGGTTGAAGGTGGTTGTGATTTACCATTAGACTCAGTTCACCTTTTAGGTGCGGATGTTATATATAATTTTGGTTCTGATGTAGCAGGTTTTCAGTTTGAAGTAGATGGAACTACTGCAAATAGTGCTGCTGGAGGTGCTGCTGCTGATGCAGGGTTTCAGGTATCCACTGCGGGATCTACTGTATTAGGCTTTTCATTTACAGGGTCTACTGTTCTAGCAGGTTGTGGAACTTTAACAACGTTAGATTTAGCTGGAGATGCTTCTGGATTAAGTGAAATGGTATTTTCAGATTCATCAGGTGGCTCGATGGATATTTCATATTTTGTCCCTGGTGCAGGAGTATCAAGCACTGGAACTATAGAAGTTAGTTTATTTAATTTAGAGGATGTTGCAGGATTCCAGTTTGAAGTAACATCTTCTTTAGATGATTTCACATTAACAAGCGCAGGTTCTGGCGGTTCTGCTGCTAGTGCTGGTTTTGATGTTCAAACAAATAATGGAACTGTTTTAGGTTTCTCATTTACAGGTGGAACAATTCCAGCAGGTCAATCATCAGTATTAACTACATTTACTGCTGAATGGACTGGCGCAGATGGGTTGTTTGATTTAGATATGGCAACTCTTTCAAATTCAGCAGGACAAGCCATTGATTTTGATTATGGAGACTACTTTGTAATTGGTGATTTAAACTTTGGTTGTACAGATAGTGATGCATGTAATTTTGATGCAACTGCAAATGCTGATGATGGAAGTTGTGATTACTCATGTTTAGGTTGTACTGATGAGACTGCTTCAAACTATGATCCTGATGCAACTGTTGATGATGGTAGTTGTGTATTTGAAGAATTAAATCCTCCTTCAAATCTTGTTGCTACAGCTGGAGATTCTGTTATTAATTTAACATGGAATGAACCATCTGTTAACTGTGATGCTCAGTGGGATCTATGTCTTGAGAGTTTAGTTGGCACTCAGTATTATGATGCATGTAGTGCTGACGACTGTGAAGGTGGTCCTGGCGGTGCATGTGATGGTAATGTTGTTCCAAACTTATCTGATGATTGTGGATATATGGCACAATTAATTGGTGGTGGTGATTGCCCTGATCCTTGTGGCGGCGGTGGAACAACTGGTGGTGGAACAGGTGGTGGAGGTGCATTCCCTGTTTGTCCAGATGGAACTGCTGAATATTTAGATTGTTCTAATACATGCTTT
>PAHD01000032.1 GCA_002704685.1 Fidelibacterota bacterium | reverse complement strand
GATGGACCAACAGAGAGTAATTATCCAGCAAACAGTCCATACAATCCAAATTGGAATGATGATTGTGAAGATTGTGCAGGTGTTGCAAATGGATCTGCTATTTTAGGTGATTTAAACAACAGTGGAGTTATAAATATTGCTGATGTTGTTTATTTGGTTAACTTTATATTAGGTGCTAGTGAATTAGATGTTTCATGTGGAGATGTAAATGGTGATGGTTCTTTAAATGTTAGTGATGTTATTTCTATCGTTAATATTGTTTTAGCTGATAGATCATTTGCAAATATGGATGCAATTAATTCTACTTTAATTATAAATGATGATTCAATTAGATTAGAATCAGATGGCTTTGTTCAGGGTATACATTTAACATTATCTCATGATTCTAAATTTGAAATTAATCTTGTTAATGCTTTAATTTCTGAATTTAGAACACTAGATAATATGACAAATTTGATTGTAGTTACTGATGGTTCTCATTCAATCACTGATATTGCGACTTTTGAAGGTGATATTACAGTTGAGTCTGTACATGTTGTAAATCAGTCAGGAGATGTAAATGTAGAACAAGTTATTGAACTGTCGAGTATTGAAGTGAAGGTCGTTGGTCCAAATCCATTTAATCCTTCAACTCAGATTAGTGTAGCTATTCCAGAAGCTGGTTTGGTATCCGTGAGTGTATATAATGTTTTAGGACAGAAAGTAGCAACATTAGTTGATAGATATATGGATGCAAATATTTCTGGTCATATAGTTAACTTTAATGCAAGTCACTTAGCTAGCGGCGTATATCTTGTTCAAGCAATTTCTTCTGATAAAGTTGCTACACAAAAATTAATGTTATTGAAGTAATTAGTGGATAAGTAAAATAATATAAAACGAGCTTTATATTTTATATTATGAAGCTCGTTTTTAATATAAATTATGTTTTATATCTTGTTTTTTATATCATTTATTTTTAGTGAGCAGTTGATAAAAGGTTATGTCTACGATGGTTTAAAAAATCCTATTAAAGATGTCAATATTGAGGTGGTTGGTAGTAGTGATGGTACTATATCTAATAATGATGGTTTCTTCATTATTAAAATAAATAAAAACGAAACTTTAAAATTCTCACATATTGCGTATTACGATAAGGTAATTAACAATTTAAATAATTTAAACGATTTAACTGTTTTTCTTGAAAATAAAGATATATCAATTGATAGAATTGTTGTAACAAGTACAAAATCTGCCAGACACATTAAAGATACACCTGTATTAACACATGTTATTTCAAATAGAGAAATTGCGAATGCATCATATGCTGGAGTTAAAGATATGTTGGAAATAGCAATGCCAAATGTTCAGATGGTTGCTTCTAATCATGGAGATGATAGAGTAAAATTACAAGGATTAGATAATAAATATTTAACTTTTTTAGTTGATGGCGATAGAGTGACAGGTGAATATGCAGGTAATTTAGATTTTTCTATGTTAAATTTATCGAATGTTGATAGAATTGAGGTTATAGAAGGTGCAATGTCGACACTATACGGATCAAGTGCAATAGGTGGTGTTATTAATATAATAACAAAAAAGAATACCAGTCCTTTTTGGTTAAATGTTAATTTATTATCTGATGAGCCTTTAGTTAAGTCAATTTCATTAGATTCTGGAGTAAATTTTGGAAAGTTTTATTATAATTTATTCTTTGTTAATAAAAAATCTGAAGGATATGATTTAACACCACAATCAGAATTTTCCAAAACTTTAGATGAACACTCAGACTTAACTTTTCAACATAAAATAAAATATAACTTAAATTCAAAAAATAATTTTGAGTTTTTATACAAAGATTATTCATCAGATATTTCTAAATATATGCAGGTTTTTGATCAATCAATATTTTCAAATATTGTAGTTTTGGATGCTCCATTAAATAGATATACTGATTATGTGAAAAAAATTAAATATAGATTTGAAAAATCTTCAGATGAATCTTTGAATATAAGATTTTTTAATGAAAAGTATTCAAAGTTATACTATTATCCTTATTATTTTTCTAATGATTTTATTGAAAACGGNGNAGAGTTNAAACAAGGTAGTTTAAANCATCAAGAGTTTAATTTAGAATACGATATTAAATATGGTTTACATAAGTTTTTAGTNGGTTTTGAATATGTAGATCAAAAATATTCTGCTTATAATATTTACGATAATTCAGGAAACTTTTTGCATGAATCTATTTTTTCAGGNGAGGATGAGATAAAAGTATATAATAGTAGTTCATTGTATTTTCATAGTCAGTTTAGTTTGGAAAATAAAAATCAAATAGCATTTGGGCTTAGGTTTTATGATTCAGGAGATGATTTTTTAATAGATTTTCTTCCATCTAGAAATAGTAAAGTTTTATCCTCTGTATCATTTTTAATTAAAGGNGACAGTGGGTTTAACCANAGATTAACTTATAGTTCTGGTTANCGAAATCCATCAATTAAAGAGCTCTATTATGAATGGACTGACCATGAACCCAATATTTATGGTAATCCTGATCTTAAATCTACGAAAAATAATTATCTTAGTTTGTCTTTGGATAAAAGAAGTTTTTTGAATGATTTTTCTATAGATTTTTATACAAATAGTATTTCTAATATGATTTCAACCGAATACACTGAATTAGGTCTTGAATATAAAAATTATAATAATGTATCGATTAATGGTATAAATGTNCATTATTTTAGGAAAATAAATAAAAATTCAAACCTTAAATTTGTATATAATTTTACCGATGCATCTAGTTCTTCAGATGAAATATTAGAGGGNATTAGTAAACATGCTTTTAGACTCAATCTAACTCAGAAGATTATAGATAAATTAAGATTGGTTATAAATGTAAAGTATTTAGGTGAAAAAAATAATTTTAATCAAGAACAAGATTGGATTGGAGCAAATTCAATAAAGGTGCTAGAGGATTATTTTTTAACTGATTTATATTTTATTATTCCTGAAAAAAATATAGATGTAAATTTTGGTATTAAAAATATTTTTAATTATAAGGATTCAAGTAGGCTTGGAGATTTTTCTCCAGATATTTTAAGTAGTTATGATCCAGGTAGAAGATTTTTTATACAATTAGAGTTTAAGTTTAATAACAAATATGATTAAGAAAATTTTATTATGTACTTATTTTAGTTTAGTATTAGCTCAAGTTGATACTACTATTACAATCGATTCTTCTNATTATAATGAATGGATTTATTTTTCNTTGAGAGATGCTGAAGTAGTTTACATTGAAGATCCATACAACTCGTATGACTGGGATGTCGCATTTCAAAGAAAGCATATTAAAACAAATAGTGGCTTATCAGGTGTTGGTATGGGTGCAGCAAGTGTTGACTCTTCTATGACTTGGATTGATGAATGGAATAATATAAATAGTAGTCTTTTTAATCATGAATGGATTGAAGATTCAATATTAAATGACTTTTATGACTTAACCACTCACACTTTTGGTCCAGGTATTAAAAATTCTGCATTAAATTCGTGGGGTTGGTTCGATGATGAGTATCAGTTAAATGTAAATCATTATGTTTTGCATGTTCTTACTGCTGATGGTCAAAATATAGTTAAATTTTGGCCTTTTAGTTATTATAATAATAATGGACAAGGTGGATTTATTACTTTNAGGTATTCTAGCGATTTTTCTATTAATTCATGTGAATATGACATTGGAGATGTTTCAATGGATGGGAATGTAAATGTTACTGATGTAGTTTCTATTATTAATTATATATTAAATAATGTTGACTATGATGATTGNCAATTACAAATTGCTGATTTTTCTCAAGATGGAATAATTAATATTACTGATATAATAGGGATTATCAATATTATTATTAATTAGTTTTTTTTGTAACTTCATATAAACTAATTAAAATCATTACTGACCAGCATATATACATCAATAAGCTCGATATTATAAGAACATAAACAAAAGAATCATTTACATATCTCATTAGCCACATACTAGAAAACGTTATAATAATTGAAATAAATGGTTCAATTAATAAAAAAAGTTTAAAACTGTTATTAATAACTGAATTGAAATAAAATATAGTACCAATTAGTAGGCTGATTATTGCAAAGCTATTTACATGTGCATGCGTATTTAATATCATGCTTTCNAATGATTTGGGAAATTCTTCTGGTATTTCATCCTCAATGATTTCTGATCCATTATAATGTTCAATTGTTCCTTCAGGGTTTAAATTGGTTGTAAAATATATATATCCAATACCAATTAATATACCTAACTGCATTGTTGATAAGAAAAAAGCTAAAAATATTTTAGCAGTTTTATCTAGTTCTTTTAGTTTAAATTTTTTCATCAAAATCTGTNATAATATAATCTATTAATATAGATAATTTATAAATTCCTTTTGATACTGAATTTACAGAAATTGTTGCTCCAGATATTCCACTAATAGCTCCACCAACATCATAATTTGAAGAGTCNGTATAATTAATAAATTGATTCAACCAACTTTTATTTGCTACTTCACCGCCGTATCCTTCTCTATACTTTATNATTTCTGAGTCATANACTTGTTTGTTTTCATCAAAAATTGTTAAAAATGTTATTGGNAGNGATTTNCCTTTCACATTATCTAATATNGCATAATACTGCGTTGAATCATCATTNATTATATGCCAGCAATTAACTTCTTTTCTGAAAAATTTTTGTCGAACTTTATTCTGTATTAATTTTAGAGTGTTCTTTTCAATTTTATAAAGTTTTTTTTCTATACTAATGCTGTTAGGAAATTTTTTTTGAATTTCATTGAATGTTTTGTCCATTATTGGAGAACAATAAATTGAAGAAAAAATAATTAATAAAAAATATATAAAGTTCATTTTATTTAAAAATATAAAGTTAATTTTAACTTAAAAGCCCTGTCCTGGTATACAAGCAGGACAGGACTTTGCGCATGTTTACGGTATTGGCATATATTGAAAAACATACAGGAAGAAAAGTCTAAAACATGTAACCAAGACCCATTCTCATAATATCACTACCATCTTTATCACCTGTTTCAAATTTAACTGCTAAATTATAAGCAGGTTTGAATGTAACACCAAATAAAGATATTTCAGTGTCATCACCTACATCATCTTTATTATATGCGCTTGTTCTAGTCCATACATAAAGCTCTTTACCTTCGCATCCTACTAAATCAGCAACATTGTAACCTAAATCAAGATAATACCCAGATGTAGANTCTGCANCATCATTATTATCATAATCNATNTTACCATTNTCTAATCNAGCATANATATTATCTTTANNATANGTNACATTAAANTCNGTTAAAGTAACACCTATTGGAGCTTGCGCNACATNATCGTCAGTACCCGATACTCCATCNGTTCCAGCGAGATCAGATCTCGGAGCGTCATTCATTGTAATTGAACCNCCTACTTTAAGACCTTCTAAGCCAGCCCAAGATAATTGNANNGTTTTAGTCCAATCAGNAGCTGTTGTATANACACCTTTACCTCTTGCACTTCTTATTCCATCAGCAACATNATCACCATCAAGATCACCAACCATTGTNTAGTTCCAATCTACACNACCTACTTTACCATAAAAAGCAAAACCATTATCAAACCATGTTGTAGGTATAACATATTTACTGTATTCAGGTCTTTCTACACTCATGAATGTTGGAGGTTCATGGTATTCATTTGTAATTCCTGCTGGCACTAATAAAACACCACCTCTAAAACCCCAGTTGCCATTCCAATAGTTTAAGTAAGCTTGTTCCATAGCTAAGTAACCACCGTCACCATCACTATAAACCATATTATGTTCAATTTCGATTTCAGACATCATTGACCATTCGGTATTAAATTGATGTTTTACACACAAAATCCAACGATGAAAATCAAGTTTTCCATCACCATCATTTGCTTCCATATCAAAGTGTAATTCACCATAGCCACCAATGGTAGTTGTTGCATCTTCAATAAATTCATCTGCACATATAAATGCAAATAATGAAGTTGTTAGTAAGAGTATTTTTTTCATTTTACTTTATTATTTTTTTGTTTATGATAATGAGAATCAATCTCATAATTAAATTTAAAAAATAAAATAATAAGAAAAAAACATTTTTTTTTACTTCGGTAGAATTTATAAATTAAGAATGAGAATAATTCTCATAATATGAATACATTATATAAATTAAATATTAATACGATTGGAAAAATATCTCATCTAAGTAGTTTAAATTCTGTTACAAGATTATCTGAGATGGGAATAATACCAGGTGCTGAATTTCGAATTATTAAAAAGAATCCTTTTGATGGACCAGTTCAAATCAAATTAAATGATTCTTACCTTATATTAAGAAAAGAAGATGCTAATAAAATATTTGTTAAATAGATGAGCAAGAATAATTTTAAATTTTCAATATTAGGTAATCCTAATTCAGGTAAATCTGCTGTTTTTAATTTAATTACTGGTTTAAATCAAAAAGTTTCAAATTATCCAGGAATCACCGTTGAAAAGCATTCATCTTTAATATCATTAGAAAATAAAAATATATCTATTGATGATTATCCAGGAACTTACAGTACAAAATCTCAATCAATAGATGAAGCAGCTGTTAGAGATACTGTATTTAAATGGATCGAAAGTAAAGAATTGAGGCCTGATGGTATTATTTATGTTGCAGATATCACAAATTTAAGAAGAAACTTATATTTTTTTTCACAGCTTCTGCCGCTTAATATCCCTATTATATTGTTATTAAATATGTCGGATTTAATTAATCCTGCAGATATATTAAGTATTGAGAAGTTAAAAAAAGAATTTAAAATTTTTGATATAATTTCTTTCTCTGCTTTAAAAAAACAGGGTTTAAAAGAACTAAGAAGATCAATGGTCGATTTATTAAGTAATGAATCTAAATCAAAAAATACTTTTTTAAGCTTATCAAGCGAGAATAGAAAATTGTTAAAGCCTATAATAGGTATTTTAAAAAAAAGTATTGATGCTTCTAAAGAAGTAATAGAAGATTTATCATTATCTATTTTTTCAAGTGAATCTTTTTGTAAAAGCTCTTTTTTTTCAAATTCAATTAAAGATAAAGTTCTTAAAGAAAGAAAAAACATACTATCTAAAATTAGTACAAATATGTCAAAAACAATAAATACTTTAGAGTCAGATTTAAGATATGGTTTTATTGATGAAATTTTATTTAATTCTAATTTTAAAGAAAAAAATCAAATAGAGGATAAGACCAAAAGTGAAAAAATTGATAAGTTTTTAACACATCCTGTTTTTGGTCCATTTTTATATATTGGTATTTTATATTTTATTTTTCAATCTATTTTTACTTTTGCTTCAATTCCAATGGATTTTATTGATGGAATAGTATCTTCTTTTGGCAATTTTGTATATGATAGTCTTCCAAATTCCCTTTTTAGAGATTTAATTGTTGATGGTATAATTGCTGGAGTGGGGGGAATTGTAATATTTTTACCTCAGATTATAATACTTATGTTATTTATGATTGTTTTGGAAGATACAGGGTATATGACAAGAGTTACTTTCATGACTGATAAATATATGCGAATGATTGGTTTGCATGGTAAATCTATTTTACCTATTATGAGTGGTTATGCCTGTGCTATACCTGGAATTATTTCTTCAAGAACGATTGATAGTTGGAAGGAAAGACTAGTAACTATTTTAGTTTTACCTTTAATAAGTTGTTCTGCTAGATTGCCAGTTTATGTTTTGATGATTAGTGCTTTTATACCTCAAATCTATATTTATGATTTTATTGGACTTCAAGGTTTTGTAATGGTCTGTATGTACTTTCTTGGTACTATTACAGCATTTATTCTTGCTAAAGTTTTTAGTAAGTTTTTATCAGAAAAAAGTAACCCTTCTTTTATAATGGAAATACCTCCTTATAGACTTCCAATTTTAAAATCTGTTTTAAAACAGCTAATAAATAGATCAAAATTATTTCTAGTTAATGCTGGCAAAATAATTATGTTGATTTCAATTATTTTATGGTTTTTAGTATCATTTCCAAAACATAATGGTGAGAGTGTTTCTATAAAAGATAGCTATGCTGGAAAAGTAGGTCAATTAATTGAACCTGTAATAAAGCCTTTAGGATTTGACTGGAAAATTGGAATTGGATTAATTACATCTTTTGCAGCCAGGGAGGTTGTAGTAAGTACATTATCAACAATCTATAATGTTGAAGATGATGGTGAAAATATGGTTAACCTGAAAGAAGCTATGAAAAATGATATCAATCCAGAAACTGGGAAAAATGTATTTACTCCTTTAGTAGCTATTTCTATTATGGTTTTTTATGTATATGCAGCTCAATGTGTAGCAACTTTTGCAATAGTTAAAACAGAAACAAATACATGGAAATGGCCAATATTTATGATAGCATACATGACATTACTTGCTTATGTAATGTCTTTTTTAGTTTATAATTTTGGTCGGTATTTTGGTTATAGTTAGATCTATTATTCTTCAAGAAATGCAATAATTTCATTTGAATTATTTTTATCTAAAACTATAGTTGAGTAAGGATCCTTGATTATTATAAGATTATCATTTTTAGTAAATGTAATTCCACCATTTAGTTTCATTAAATTACCTTCTTGAATCAAGATATCTTCTTGGACTTCTCTTTGAATAGATAACCTTGTATTACTATTTTGTATTTCTTGTTTATTTTTATTGTGAATTGTCATGAATAAAGTCAAAACAATAACACTAGATAAAATTATAAATTCTTTATACATTTTTGATTTAATCCTATTTTTTAATAATCCTATTCTAATATATTGAAAAAAAACCATTATAAACAAATAATTATATTATTTTTTTGATTCCTATTAGCCTTGTTATCAATCATAAAAGTATATTAATTTTAGGGGTTCGGATTTTACTATACAATTAACGAAAAATAGAGATAATTTATGCCATACTTGACAAAACAGTTTAAATTTTGTGCTGCTCACAAATATTGGAATAATAAATGGGACTATGATAAAAACTATAAGGTTTTTGGTGAAGATGTTAGGATACATGGTCATAATTATGTTTTAGATGTAACAGTAACAGGGGAAATCAATTCAGACTCTGGATTTGTATGTGATTTACAAGAAATTAAAACAATAGTTTCTAAAGATGTTATAAATGTTTTAGATCATTGTCAAATAGATAAAGATGTAGAATGGTTCAAAGATAAACAACCATCAACAGAAAACCTCGTTTTGTTTATTTGGGAGCAAATTTCTTCGAAAATTAAAAAACCAACTAAATTATATAAAATTAAATTAAGGGAGACTCCAACTATATTTACAGAATATTTTGGACCAAAAGTAAATGCAGATTAATAAAAATATAGAAAATATTACCAAAGAATTATTAAAAGAAATTGGAGAAAATCCTGATAGAGAGGGATTATTGAAAACTCCGCTCAGAGTATCTAAAGCTTGGGCATATTTAACATCAGGATATACTAAAGATTTAGATAAACTTGTTAATAATGCAATTTTTCACGAAAACTGTGATAATATGATTGTTATAAAAGATATTGAGTTTTATAGTTTGTGTGAGCATCATTTGCTTCCTTTTTTTGGAAGAGCTCATGTATCATACATTCCTGATGGTAAAATAATAGGATTATCAAAAATTCCTAGAATAGTAGATCTTTTTGCTAGAAGACTTCAAGTACAAGAACGTNTAACCTTAGAAGTTGCTCAAACAGTTGATTCTATTTTAAAACCAAAGGGAGTTGCAGTAGTTCTTGAGGCCAATCATATGTGCATGCAGATGAGAGGTGTGGAAAATAAAAACTCATATGCTACAAGTTCAAGTATGCTGGGTCAGTTTAGAGAAGATCATAAAACAAGAAAAGAATTTTTAGATTTAATTAATATGAATAAAAAGTTTTAATGGATTATGATATTATAGTAATTGGTGGTGGACCTGGAGGCTACGTATCAGCTATTAGAGCTGCTAAATTAGGTCTTAAAGTTGCAGTTGTAGAAAAAAATGATTTAGGTGGTATATGTTGTAATTGGGGTTGTATTCCAACAAAATCTCTTCTACATAATGCTTATGTTTTAGATTTGGTTAAAAATTCTAAGAAATTTGGTATTAATATTCCTTCTTACACTTTAGATTGGAAGAAAGTTGTTAAAAGATCTAGAGATGTTGCAAAAAGATTGAATAAAGGCATTGAATATTTATTAAATAAAAATAAAATTGATTACATTCCAAGTTTTGGAAAATTAATTGATAGAAATACCGTTTTACTTGATGATTTAAAAAAAATAAAATCAAATTATATTATAATTGCAACAGGAGGTAGATCCAAAGAAATACCAGGTATACCTTTAGATAAAGAAAATATTATATCATCAAGAGAGGCAATGAGTTTAAATGAAATTCCAAAAGAATTAATCATTATTGGTGCTGGAGCTATCGGAGCTGAATTTGCAAGTATTTACAATAGTTTTGGTTCAAAAGTGACTTTAGTCGAAGGATTGAGTCGTATTTTGCCTAACGAAGACTCGGATGTTTCTAAAGAGCTAGAAAAAATTTTTAAAAGAAAAAAAATTAATATTTTAACTGATTCTCATGTTAAAGAAGTAAAAAAAGGAAAAAAGAACCAAGTTATACTTAACGATAAGACTATTTTAAAAGCTGATAAAGTTCTAATAGCTATAGGAGTTAATCCTAATATTGAAAATATTGGTCTAAATAATTTGAATATTAAAATGAAAAATGGTTTTATTGATATAAACAAATATATGCAAACAAATATAGATAACATTTATGCTATTGGTGATGTTTCTGGACCTCCATTATTAGCTCATACTGCTTCTTTTGAAGGAACTCTTGTTGCTGAGCATATTTCTGGTAAAAAAGTTAAACCTATGGATTACAATAATGTACCTTCATGTACTTACACTCATCCAGAAGTTGCTTCAGTTGGCTTGAGTGAAAAAGAAGCATTATCAGAAGGTTTTGAGCTAAATGTAGGAAGATTTCCATTTAGTGCATTAGGTAAAACTTTAGCTGAAGGAGATAGAGATGGATTTGTTAAAATAATTTATGATAAAAAATATGGTGAATTGTTAGGATGTCACATTATAGGTAAAAACGCAACAAATCTAATAACTGAAATATCTATAGCTAGAAATTTAGAATCCACTTTTACAGAATTATTAAATACAATTCATCCTCATCCTACTCTTTCTGAAGCAATTCATGAAGCAACTGCAGATGCATTTAATGAGGCTATNCANATCTAATGTTAATGGTTNAAAATAATTCATTTACTCAGATTGATTCAAAAAAATTGGATATAAATTTTATAACTGATTCAATTAATAATCAAAATATAAACTATTTTTATCTAGGTAGAAGAAGTTATAAATCAGCCTGGGAATTACAAAAAGAAATTCATCTTCTTGTTAAAAATTGTGAAATTCCAAGTACAGTTTTATTTTTAGAGCATGAGAATGTTTACACTTTGGGTAAAAATGCAGATAAAAATTATTTGTTAAATAAATATCCTAATGTTGATGTAATTGAAACTGATAGAGGGGGACAAATCACTTATCATGGACCAGGCCAATTGGTAGGATATCCAATTATTAACCTTAATAATTATAATAAAAGTATATCCTGGTTTGTTAGTTCTATAGAATCAATAATTATTAATACTTTAAAANAAATTAAGATTTTGTCTTCAAGAAAAGAAGGTTTTCCTGGTGTTTGGATTGAAGATGAAAAAATTTGTGCTGTGGGAGTAAGAATAGCTCAATGGGTTACAATGCATGGTTTTGCATTAAATGTGAATCCTAAAATGAAGTATTATGATGGTTTAATTCCCTGTGGTATTATGGAATATGGTGTTACTTCAATTTATGACAATATTAATCAAGAAATTGATTACTATGATTTAGTAAATATTTTAATAAACGAGTTCAATACTATTTTTAATAAATGAAATTTAAAGGCTATACAAAAAAAGAATTATTAAGGATTTATGAAATCATGCAATTATCAAGATACCTTGATGAAAAACAACTTATTTTACTCAAGCAAGGTAAAGGTTTTTTTCATATAGGCGCATCTGGTCATGAAGCATGTACATTAGCTGCTGCAGAATGTATGAAATCAGGTTTTGATTATGCTTATCCATATTATAGAGATCAAGCCTTTTGCTTAGGGCTTGGAATGACTTCAAAAGAGATTCTATTATCTTTCCTGGCAAAAGATGCTGATCCAAATTCAAGTGGTAGACAAATGCCACAACATTTTGGTCATAAATCATTTAATATTGTTAGCCAATCGAGTCCTACAGGTACTCAATANCTTCAAGCTGTTGGAGCTGCTTTTGCTNTTCAACGAGATAATTTAGATTCAATTGTTTATGTTTCTTCTGGAGATGGAACAACTAGTCAAGGTGATTTTCATGAAGCATTAAATTGGGCAAGCAGAGAAAAATCTCCAGTGATTTTTCACGTTGAAAACAATGGTTATGCAATATCTGTTCCTTTATCTGAGCAAACATCTGGCGAATCAATTTATAGTATGACATCTGGATATGAAAATTTAGATAGAATATCTATTGATGGTACGAATTATTTTGAGTCTGTTTTGGCTTTCAATAAAGCTATTGATAGAGCTAGAAAAGGCAAAGGGCCAACTGTGATTGAATCAAGTGTTGTTAGACTGTTACCACATTCATCTTCTGATGATCATAGAAAGTATAGATCAGAAGAAGAAATCGAAAATGATAAATTAAGAGATCCTATTGAACAATTTAAAATTTTATGTATAGATAAAGGTATAATTAAAGATAGAGAATTTGATAAACTGAAAAAACAAATTAAAGATACAGTTGATCAGGATGCAATTTGGGCTGAATCACAAAATAATCCAAAACCTTCTAGTTCGTTATTAAACATTTATTCTGATAAAAAAATTTCATTTACACAAAACACAGAAACATCTGATAAAATTGTTTTAGTTGATGCTATAAACCATGCGTTGCAGGAGGAATTATCTTTTAATGATAAGCTTATTCTATATGGTCAAGATATAGCAGGGGGCAAAGGAGGTGTCTTTACAGCTACAAGAGGTTTAACTGATAAATTTGGAAAAGATAGAGTNTTTAATTCACCACTTGCTGAATCATCAATTATTGGAACAGCAATAGGTCTTTCAACTTTAGGATATAAACCTGTAATCGAGATTCAGTTTGGTGATTATATTTGGACTTCAATGATGCAAATAAGAAATGAACTAGCTACTATGAGATATCGTTCAAANGGAGATTGGACTTGTCCAGTTGTTATGAGAGTCCCTGTTGGGGGTTATATTCATGGTTCATTATGTCATAGTCAAAGTATTGAAGGATATTTTACGCATTTACCAGGCATAAGAATAGCTTATCCATCAAATGCAGCTGATGCAAAGGGTCTTCTTAAGTCTGCCTGTAGAATGGATGATCCAATTCTTTTTCTTGAACATAAAGGTTTATATAGACAAGGGTATGCTTCATCAAATGAGCCTAGTGAAAAATATTTACTTGAATTTGGTAAAGCTAAAATTATTCAACAAGGAGATGATATTACTTTAGTTACTTGGGGAGCATTAGTTCAAAAGAGTATCGAAGCTTCAAAAAATACATCTTTTTCAGTTGAAATAATTGATATAAGAACATTAANTCCGTTAGATTTTGAGTCTATTATTAAGTCAATTAAAAAAACTAGTAGGCTAATTGTTGCACATGAAGATAATTTAACAGGTGGATTTGGTGCTGAAATAGTATCTAGAATATCAGATTTTGCTTTTGAGTACTTAGATGCTCCTGTAAAAAGAGTCGCTTCTAAGGATTCTCCTGTAGCTTATGCTCAAAATTTAGAAGATGAAATTTTAGTTCAAGTCGATTGGATTGTTGATTGTATAAATGAAGTAGGAAATTATTAATGAGGATTTTATGTCAGTAGATGTTCTAATGCCAAAATTGGGTGAATCTATCACTGAAGGTACAATTTTGGAATGGAAAAAAAATGTAGGTGATATGATTGAGAAAGATGAAACTCTTTTAGAAATTTCAACTGATAAAGTTGATTCTGAAATACCATCACCTGATTCTGGGAAAGTTACTGAAATATTATTCTCAGTTAACGATGTTGTTCCTGTTGGAGAAGTTATAGCAAGAATTGGTTCAAATAATGATGAGGTTATTGAAAAAAAATCAGATGATTTTAAAGAAGATAAAGATAAAAACTTAGATGAAAATGTCATAATTAATAAAACTAGCAAAACCCAAGATACGCCAAGTTTAGAATTAAGTAGTGTACAAGAAAGTAAATTAGACAAAAATAAAAAATTTTATTCTCCACTTGTTAAATCAATTGCAAACAAAGAAAATATATCATTTCAAGAATTAGATAATATAGTTGGTACTGGTTTTAATAATAGGGTAAGTAAAAAAGATGTATTGAAATATTTAGAAAATAGGAATAATGCAAATATTGAGAATTCTAAAAGCTTACCTACATATAGTGATAATGATNTAGAAAAATCTCCTCTTTCTAATGATGTTGAACCAATGGGACATGTAAGGTTAATGATAGCTGACCATATGAAAAAATCTAGAGATACCTCTGTGCATGTATATTCAACATCTGAAGTTGATATTACAGATATCGTAAATTTTANAAACGCTAATAAAAAATATTATCACGAAAAATATCAAACAAATTTAACTTATACGCCATTTTTCATAAATGCTGTTATTAAAGCAATACAAGATTTTCCTCTTATTAATGCAAGTGTTCAAGACAAAAATATAGTAAATAATTTGAATATTAATATTGGGATGGCTGTAGCATTACCAGATGATAATCTTATTGTTCCCGTTATTAAAAAATCAGAAGAGCTGAATTTTTTAGGTATTGCACGTTCATGTTCTGATTTAGCTCAAAGAGCTAGAGTAAATAAACTTCAACCTGATGAAGTAAAAGATTCTACTTTTACCGTTACCAATCCAGGAATATTTGGTAGTTTGTTTGGTATGGGTATCATAAATCAGCCAAATTCAGCTTTATTAAGTATAGGTTCTATTCATAAAAGACCAGTTGTAAAAGAAACTGATTATGGAGATGTAGTTGTAATAAGAAGTATGATCTATTTAACTCTAGCTTATGATCATAGGATTATTGATGGAGCTTATGGGACAAGGTTCTTATCTCATTTAAAGAAAGAGTTAGAAAATTTTAAGGAAAATAGCTTAAGATGATTAAAGTACATAATCCTCCATTAAATAAAAAACCATCGTGGCTTAAAGTTAAGTTAAATACTGGTGATAATTTTAAAGATATGAAATCTTTAATGAGCGAACATTCATTAAATACAGTNTGTGAAGAAGCAAGATGTCCAAATATTTATGAATGTTGGGATTCTAGAACAGCTACAGTTATGATTCTTGGAGATACNTGCACAAGATCATGTGGTTTTTGTTCTGTTAAAACAGGAAAACCTAATTTAGTAGATAATGATGAACCAGCTAGGGTAGCTAATCTTGTTGAAAAATTAAATTTAAGACATGTAGTTATAACATCTGTTGATAGAGATGATTTAAAAGGAGATTATGGTGCTAGAATTTGGTATGAAACAGTTAATGAAATAAAGAACAAAGTTCCTAGTTGTACTGTTGAAATATTAACACCTGATTTTAGATACCATAAACCAGCACTAGACTTAGTGTTTTCATCAAAACCTGATATCTTTTCTCATAACATGGAATGTGTCAAAAGAATATCTAAAGGAGTTAGAAGAAATTCAGACTGGGATAGAACTTTAAATGTATTAAAATATGCTGTTGAAAATGGAATGTTGACAAAAACGGGGATGATGGTTGGACTAGGAGAAATTGATAAAGAAGTTTTTGAGGCTATGGATTTTGCAAAAGAAATTGGAGTTGAAATATTTAATATTGGACAATATCTTCAGCCTACTATTAATCATTTGCCTGTTGAGAGATATGTTGAACCTGCTCAATTTTTGAAATATAAAGAGTACGGAATGAAGATAGGCTTTAATGTTGTTGAATCTGGTCCACTAGTCAGGTCATCATATCATGCTGACCAGCAAGCCAGATTATATAATAAAAATAATCTGACATTTTAGCATATATTTTTTTTTGGCATAAATTTTGTATCTAGTTATTTAAAAAAAAATAGAGGTTATGTAGTTTATGGAATATTCAGTTTTACCACTTAGAAATACAGTACTTTTTCCAAATCAGATTATACCTATTTATATTGGAAGGAAAGCTTCGTTAGATTTAATTAAAGATATTGATAACTCNTCAAATAAAGATATCGTTGTTGTTGCTCAAAAAGATGGCAATGTGGAATCCCCANTGGATGATGATTTATATAAAACAGGAACATTAGCAACTGTAATGAAAATTTTTGATATGCCTGATAATTCTAAGTCTGCTATTGTAAAAGGAATAAGAAGAGTTGAAATAAATTCTATTACATCTAATACTCCATATTTTAAATCAACAATAAGTGAACTTAGTGAAACTTTATATCCATTTGAAGAATTGAACAAGCTTTGTTCAACATTAAAAAAATTATTTTCTAATTTAATTGAAATTGCGCCATATCTTTCAGAGGAGCAAACAAATATATTAATTAACATTAAAGATCCATCACAGATTTCCGATAAAGCAGTTTCTGTAATTAATATTCCAACTAAAGAAAAACAAGAAATTTTAGAAAAACTTGATATCAAAGAAAAAATTAAGTTAACAATTAAAATTATTAATAGAGAAATACAAAGATTAGAGCTTGGAGATAAAATTCAAGCAGATGTTCAAGGTGAAATTTCAAAATCTCAAAAAGAGTATTATTTAAGAGAGCAACTAAGAGCAATTAAAAAAGAATTAGGTGATGAGGATTCTTCACTTGAACTTGATGAATTGAAAGAAAAAATTGATAAAATAAAGATGTCAGAAGAAGCAACAAAAGTTGCAAATAAAGAATTAAAACGTCTTCAAAAAATTCCGACACATTCTCCTGAATATACAGTAACTAGGACATACTTAGATTGGCTTATTGAATTACCGTGGGAAAATGAATCTAAAGATAATGAAGACATAAAACATGCGAGTAAAGTATTAGATGAAGGTCATTATGGCCTTGATAAAGTAAAAGAAAGAATTATTGAGCATTTAGCTGTTAGAAATTTAAAAAGATCTAGAAGTAAAAAAGGTGATGTAATCAAAAGTCCTATATTATGTTTTGCTGGACCTCCAGGAACAGGAAAAACCTCAATTGGAAAAGATATTGCAAATTCGATGGGTCGAGAGTTTGTTAGGATATCTTTGGGTGGTGTAAGAGATGAAGCTGAAATTAGAGGTCATAGACGTACATATATTGGTGCATTACCAGGTAGAATAATTACTAGTTTAAAAAAAGCTGGAACAAAAAATCCTATTTTTATTCTTGATGAAATAGATAAACTTGGAACCGATTTTAGGGGAGATCCTTCCAGTGCTTTATTGGAAGTATTAGATCCAGAACAAAATTTTTCTTTTAATGATCATTATCTAGAAGTTGACTTTGATTTATCTAATATTATGTTTATTACAACTGCAAATAGAGTAGATCAAATACCTGGACCATTGTTAGATAGAATGGAAGTTTTAGATTTCAGTGGTTATATTCACGATGAAAAAATTCAAATTGCTAAAAAACATTTACTTCCTAAGATGATTAAGGAGCATGGTTTGAAAAAGAAAGAAATTTCTTTAAATAATGAAGCATTATCTGTATTAATAGATTCTTACACCAGAGAAGCGGGAGTAAGAAATTTAGAAAGACAAATTGCAAACGTATGTAGAAAAGTAGCAAAAAACATTTCAATAGGTGAATATAAATCAACTAAAATTGATGGAAAAGAAGTATCTAAACTGTTAGGACCTGAGATATTTTTTTCTGATGTAGCTGAAAGATGTACAAAACCAGGAGTTGTTATTGGTTTGGCTTGGACAGCTTTTGGAGGTGATATTTTATTTATTGAAGCATCTAAAATGCCTGGAAAAGGAGTATTGAAATTAACTGGTAAATTAGGTGATGTTATGAAAGAATCAGCTGAAGCTGCTTATTCATATGTCAGAACTAATGCTGATAAGTTTAATATAAACGAAGATTTTTATAAAAAGTTTGATATACATATTCATGTTCCTGCTGGAGCTATTCCAAAAGATGGTCCATCAGCAGGTGTTGCAATGATAACTTCTATTGTTTCTTTACTCACAAATAAACCTATTAAAAACAAGCTAGGAATGACTGGAGAGATTTCATTGAGAGGTAATGTACTTCCTATTGGAGGTTTAAAAGAAAAATCAACTGCAGCACATAGATCAGGATTAAAGCATATTATAGTTCCCTTTTTAAATAAAAAAGATTTAGAAGATATTCCTGATAAAGTAAAAAAAGATTTAAAAATATCTTTTGTGAAAGAAGTAGAAGAAGTTATTAAATTAGCTGTAGGTNTNTANNTNNAATAAGGGCGATTAACTCAGTTGGTTCAGAGTGCCTCCCTTACAAGGAGGAAGTCGGGAGTTCGAGTCTCTCATCGCCCACAAAAAGCCCTTTTTAGAAGGGCTTTTTTAATTTTACGATAAATTGATTTATGATTAAAGATAAAATATTAAGTGATATTGGTGAGGTTTCTTTTTATAGCAGTAAAAAAGCAAAAAATCTTATTATAAATATAAAAAATAATAACCAGATAAAAGTTGCAGTACCTCTAAACGTTAGTTTTGATGAAGCTGTTAAGTTTACACTTTCTAAATCAAAATGGATTAAAAATACTCAATTAAAGCTTTCAAAAAAAATAATTTTACATGACAATTATGATAAAAATTTAGCAAGAAAGATGTTGATAGACCGTTTAATAAAAATATCTAAAAAAACTGGTTTATCTTTTAATAAAGTAAGCATTAGAAATCAAAAAACACGATGGGGGAGTTGTTCTTTTGCAAATAATATCAGTCTAAATATTAAGCTGATTAATCTGCCTGAAAAATTAATTGATTATGTTATATATCATGAGCTAGTTCATACAGTTGAAAAAAATCATTCAAGTAATTTTTGGAATTTATTAAATCATTATCTTCCAGAATCTAAAAAATTAAATAAAGAGCTAAATAATTATGTTATTTAATAAGCTCCAAAATTCTAAGTGGACTTCTTTAAAAAAATGTAATGGTTGGTATCATTATCAAGTGTTAAATATCTATAAAAAAGATAAGAAAGTCGAGATGTTTGCAGTTTGTAATAAAGAAATTAAAATTATTATATCTATTTATGATCTAAAGGACAAGCTTAAATGGATACAAGGATGGAAAGATATAATAGATTAATTATCTTTAGAATGCCAATAAGCTAATCCAATTAAAATAAATTGAATAGGAAGTCTTATCCATGAAGCAGCAAAAGCAGATATTCCTATGAGTTCTTGAGGTTTTTGATTAAAAGCTAGATATATATTTGCTGGATATACGGCAATCAACAATATTATCAAACCATATGATGCAATTTTTCTCGTCTTTTTAAAAACTAACATCACCCCAAGTAAAACCTCAAAAAAACCACTAATATATACAAGTTCTAATCCTATTTTATTAAGATAAGGTGGTATGATAGCTAAAAACCAAGAGGGGTCTGTGAAATGTTTAATTCCAACATTGACATAAAAATATACCATCAAGTAAATTGTGAAATATTTTATTATTGAAATCATTTTATTTTTTTAGACAAAAAATATACCAATCCAAAATGAACAAGAGCAAAAATATTTAGTAAAATAATATGCATTGGGTATTGTCCCATTATAAGAGGATTATCAGCAATTGGGGGTTCCATTGTATAGAAGTAATTAGCTTGACCTCCAATTAAATAATTTACTAGATGTACTGCTATTAATATTGGTTGTGTATATAAAAAAACTTTTAACCATGAATATGTTCGTGGTCTATATCCTAAAATAATAAAAAAGTATATTGCAGTAAATAAAATTCCTCCATGTGAAATATAGTATTCATAATAGATTAATCCATTTATTCCTGTGGTATAAACTGGTGTAAGGATTGAATAAAAGGCACCAATACTGTAATAAAATAGGAATTCAAAAACCCACTGCTTATAATTTTTATTTAAATTACTATTTTCAATCAATGGTAAAATTCCAGACATTATTGCAGATAAGCTACACATTTGTAAAGGAAGACTCCATTGAAGATCCCATATTCCTAAATAATGTTGATACCATTGTATCCATATACATCTAACAAGAAGAACAGAACCAACTATTAGATTGAATGTTTTTATTTTATTATTATTTAAAAATCTTTTTGATATAAANAGTAAAAATGTGATTGCAATAATAGTTGCAATAGTATTAATCCACCATTCATTTGAAAATATTGCAATTGCGTAATATCTGTTTTCTAACATAGAAATAAATTTATTAATTTATAACCAAACAAATAAGTATAATATTATGGAATTACAATTATTTGATAATGGTGCTGATTTTTCTAGATGCAGAAAGTATAGATATACTCTTTGGAGAACTTGGAATGAATCAAAACCAAAAGTTATGTTTTTAGGTTTAAATCCTTCNACNGCTGATGAGGTTAAGAATGATCCTACAGTAACAAGATGTATTAAATATTCACAAAAATGGGGCTATGGTGGTATGTATATGATGAATATTTTTGCTTTTAGAACCACATATCCAACTGAGCTGAAAAAAGCAAAAGAGCCAATTGGAAAAGATAATAATAAATGGATTNTAACTATATCAAAAAAAGTTGATTTATGTATNGCTGCATGGGGAAATGATGGTCTTTATCTTAATAGATCTGATAAAATAAAAGAATTAGTCCCAAATTTACATTGTTTAAAAATAAATAGTGGTGGCGAGCCAGCACATCCATTATACCTCAAGGCAAATCTTAAGCCAATTAGATTTATTTAAAATTTTAAAATTATATATTTATATCCGTAAATTATAGTATGAAAAAAATATTTATATTTTTCTTGTTAACATTTTGTTTTAGTCAGACAAATATTACTACTCCATATGGTTCAACAGGATTTGGAATTTGGATGACAACAGAACAAGCATTTAAAGAAGACATTAATACAACATCTTTAATATTTGATNTACATTTGCCTTTTGGATTAGAAGTACTATTTGGTAAATCAATTATGTCTAATACAGATTATTCATTCAACCAGTTTGGTCTTGCTTATGATGTTAAAGTTTTTGATTGGGGTTTCAAAGTTTTTGAAAAAAGATTTGATGCTGATGATTTTGATTTTATAGAAAATTTTGAAAAACAAGAAACAGGTGTTGAATTTTATAGAAGAGGTCGTAAGCTCAATTCATTTTTTCGTTATTCTAAGTATAATTTTAATAATATTTTGAATCCCTATACTGAATATNTATCAATTGGTGGNGTTGGAAGAATGACACGNTTATATACTTTNGGGTTTGGTATTAAGTCNCCAGTAAGAAAATTATTACACATGAGNTATTCTTCTTTGGAGCTTACTTTAGGTACATCTTTTTAGTTTAAATAAAAATTTGTTCACTTAAATAAAAAAGCGTTAAATTATTTCAAGCTTTAAATAACTATTAATTTTTAAGGAAATTAAAATGATAAAAAATATATTATTAGTTACTTCATTCTTAATTGTTTTTTCTTGTAGCAGTAACTCATTATCATCAGAAAATAATGAGGAAACTGCTGAAAAAGTAAATTCAAATGAGCAAGAATATATTCAATTGCAAGTTAAAATGCATCAGGTTTATACTTTATTAAAAGCATTTAATGCAGGCGCAATATCTCAGGAAGAATATGATAAATTAAAAAAAGAATTAATTTAATTTTTCAATTTGAATGTATAAATATCCAAGTAATAATCTAGAGTGGTTTTTAAGAATACCTTTAATTGGTACTTTTTTGTATCATGGATATCCTAAGTTAGGTGTTGAGGTTGCAAACTTAGGGTTTATAGGCTACCTCGTTGGTCCATTTGAGTTTTTTGGAGCAATTTTTTTAATAATTGGTCCTTTTTTTTATAAAGAATTAGAGGTGATTGGTTCATTAATGATAGCGATTATTATGATTGGTGCAATTTATATGCATTTATTTAAGTGGAATGATACTTTAAAAGATGTAGAGTGGCAAATATTAATAGTTGGTGTATCATTATTTCTTAGTTTAAAAGACAGCAAATTTTTAAAAGTAAAAAATGAGTAATAAAGAAAGTCAAATAATTGCAATTGGTGGTGGAGGCTTTGGACGTAATCCAAATCATCGGTTAATAGAACAATATATCATTGATCAAACTGGTATTGATAATCCAAATATATGTTTTATTCCAACAGCAAGCGCTGAAGATAAATCATATATTGTGAATTATTACAAAGCATTTAGTAAATTAAATTGTAAACCTACCCATCTTAACTTTTTTGAACGTACACCTAATCTGAGGTCAATTCTTAATAAACAAGATATTATTTATGTTGGTGGGGGAAATACTAAAAGTATGTTAGCTGTTTGGAGAGAATGGAAATTAGATATATTGTTAAAAAAATTATATGATAAAGGAAAAGTATTTTGCGGTGTCAGCGCTGGTTCAATTTGTTGGTATAAACAGGGAGTTACAGATTCTTGGGCAAGTAATTTAAGTATATTAGACTGTTTAGGATTTATCGAAGAAGTGAATTGTCCTCATTATTATGGTGAAAAAGATAGACAGCCTTCTGTACATAATTTTATTGATGAAGATAAAATAAAATCTTGTTATGCGAGTGAAGATGGCTCTGCTTTGCACTATAAAGATGGAAAGTTAATTGGTTCTATCGCATTTTATAAAAATGCAAAATCTTATTTCATACATAAAAAATCAAATAAAATTGTTGAGGAAGTAGTAAAAGGTATTGATATTACTAAATAAGTTAAAATCATTAAGGATAATTATGCTTAAAAGATTTTTTATTTTTATTTTATTTTCATCATTGTTTTCTGTCGAAAAAGAAAATATTATAGATGTTTTAGACAAATACAGTAAAGCATTTGGTGATGCAGATTACTCTAAAATTATCAGTTTTTTTGACTACCCAGTATCTTTTAATCTTCAAAATAAAACCATTAAGGCTTCTTCTAGATTTAAATTAAAATTAATATATAAAAAAATGAGATCTGAATTACCTGATTACTATTCTTACAGTAAGTTTGATAAAATAGATATTCAGGTTATAGATTCTAATATTGCACTAGTAAATGCAGGCTTGTCGAGATATAGGTCTGATGGAAGTATTTTCTTTTCAAGTTCAATGCAGTATTATCTTAGGCTCAAAGATAATGAATGGAAAATATTTTCATTAACGCCTTACACAGACATTAAGATTTTAAATTAATATATTAATTATTCAAAATTATATTGATAAGAAGGATAATATCTTGAATATTAATAGTTTGATCTTCATTAATATTTGAGGCATAATACTGGATATCAGATAGCTGGCTATTTCCAAGGATATAATTCATTATAAGTACTAAATCTAAAACATCTACTATTTCATCTAAGTTAGCATCGCCAGTTATGTATGTAAATTGGTCAATGTAATCTATTAAAGTTCTTATACTTTCATTTGTAGCTATTTTAGCTGTTTGTGTATCAATATAGCCTCCAACATGAATATGCCCTGCTGCTAAACATTTATCATCTCCAGTTGTGTTTAAATCTCGATACCAGGTACCGTGATAAGCCATGAATTCTGAAACATAACCTCCAGGATCACCATTTAAATCAACATATGGGTTAAGTCCAATATTTAAATTATCAATAGATTCAATTATTTCGTTAATAGGCAGATTAGAATTTCTTTCATACATCACAGATTCATCTGTATCAGGAGGACTAGGTGTAGGTTGAAAAGGAGATGTAAAATCATTTATCCAATTAAATCTATTATATGCGTTAAATTCTAATTCCCAGCTTTGATCCATATAACCTCTGCTAAATGTAATCACTGCAATTGGTTTATGATTATTAAAAATTGNCCAAAAATCTCCAGAGGTATCTTGATAATCAACTTCTAAATCACCATATCCTTGACCACAGCTTGAGCAATCTGGTTCAGAAAATTCAGGAAAATAAGATATAATATCATACCCTCTATTTTCCCAGTTTTCACCTTCCCATCCATCAGGATTTAACTGATTGTTTTGACTAAAATGCCTAATCATTTCATTGGTTGGAGGCCAATATCCTGTTACGAGTATAACGGCATTTTCTCTAGATGATATACCAGGTTCAATATAATTGATATCTATTCGTTTAATTAATGAATTTGGATTTGGCTTTGAAAAATTCACTTCATCATATGGTGATAGTTGTCCAAGAATAAAGTTTAAACTTATTATTAATAATATCATTATATCCCTATGTATTTTACTATNTGAATTTATATATTATTGGTAATAATTATTATATAAATTTTATTTTGATAATTATAAAAAAGAAATGGTTATAATAACAATTATATTACTTCTTGGGATAAACTTGTATGGATTCATATATTCAATGTCCATAACTAAATACCACTTTTTAAAAGATAAAAAAATCCAAACCAAAGTTAATAGCTTCCAATTGCTTTTAAATCGATGTCCTTTGATAATATTTAACATATCTGTTTTAATAATTTTAAATGTTATTGGTATCAAATTTTTTCATTCGATATTTTTAAAAGAATTTAATTCCTATTTAATTTCAGGTTATGAAATATTGTTTGTCTTGATTATTGATGATTTTTTCTTTTATGTTCTTCACAGAATGATGCATGAATCAACATATATATATAAGAAAATACACAAGATACATCATAGAGC
>PAHD01000031.1 GCA_002704685.1 Fidelibacterota bacterium | reverse complement strand
TGATTTTAATGGAACTGAGAATTTTACTGTTAGTGTTACTGATGGAGATTTAACTGATTCACAGGTATTGACTGTTACCATTGCAGCTGTAAATGATGCGCCTATTGCAGCAACAGGAATAACAAGAAATACAAATGAAGAAGAAATTGTAATTATAAACTTATTATCTACAGATATTGATAGTAATAACTTGACTTATACATTATTATCAGATGCAACAAATGGAAGCATAACGATTGATGGGCAATTAGCAACATATTTACCAAATTTAAACTACAATGGTCCTGATGAATTTACATTCCAGGTTTCTGATGGTGAGTTAACAGATAATGCATCTGTATCTTTATTTGTAAATGCTGTTAATGATGCACCTATTTTAGCTACAATTGACGATATAACTTTTTCTGAAGATAATGTTTATAGTCTTAGTTTGGAAGCCATTGATTATGATGGTGACATTTTGAGCTATAGTGTTGAAGGAGGTAATCTAATTTCAACATCTATAAACAATGGAACATTATTTTTTAACCCAGCAGATAACTTTTTTGGAATTGAAAGTTTCGTTGTAACTGCTAGTGATGGAGAGTTATCTGATATTCAAATTATTGTTGTTTCAGTGTTATCTGTTAATGATGCTCCTATATCAAATGACCTAGTAATTGATATGAATGAAGATGAAATAACTACTATTGTACTTGATTCTTTTGATGTAGATGGAGATCCTTTAGCTTATACAATTATCAACAATCCCAATGGAAGCATCTTATCAATAGATGGATCTATAGTCTCTTATTTGCCTAACTCAGATTTTGTTGGACAAGATTCATTTATCTTTGTTGCATCAGATGGAAGTCTGGATTCTCAGGAGGCAACTATTACGTTAAATATTAATAATATAAATGATTATCCAATTATTGAGCAAATATTAGATAATTCAATTAATGAAGACCAAACATTCTCAATAGAAATTAATGCAACAGATATTGATGGAGACGAGTTAGAGTATAGTTTTGAAGGTGAAGAAAATGCTATTTTATACTTTGAAGATAATATTCTAAATATTATTCCCGATGAAAATTATTTTGGCCAGTTACTGATTAATGTTATAGTCTCTGATAATATTTTGAATACATTTTCTGAATTCATTTTAGATGTTTTACCAGTAAATGATCCGCCTCAATCAGATGATATTGCTGTAGTTTTAAATGAAGATACATCTAATACGTTTAGCTTTAATGCATCAGATGTTGACAATTTTAATCTAAATTATACTATAGAACAATTTCCACAGCATGGAACGTATGAAATTAATTCAGGTTTTATAACATATACTCCAGATGAAAATTATTTTGGTTTAGATGAGCTTTTCTTTGTTGTTGATGATGGTGAATTATCAGATAATGGAATAATTTATATAGAAATTTTAAATGTTGATGATCCATTTGAAATTATAAGTACTCCGATTCTTAATGCTACAGAAGATATTGAATATCAATATCAAATAAATGTTAACGATCCAGATAATGATATTTTAACATATTCTTTGTCAGATAATGCACCAAGTTCTATGAGTATAACTGATTCAGGTTTAATTGTTTGGGTACCAACAGAAGGAATTTTAACTTCAGATGAAATAACTGTCACTGTTGATGATAGTAATGGAAATATTGAATATCAGACATTCGAGATATCTGTTGAACCAGTAAATGACTTGCCAATAATAACATCATTACCTGTTGTTAATTCATATTTAGACAGTGAATACATTTATCAATTAGAAATTGAAGACCCAGATAATGATTTTTTCTTTTATCAATTATTAAATGAACCTGAAAATATGGTTATTAGCGCTGATGGAATAATAACTTGGTCTCCTGAAAAAACAGGTCTTTATGAAAATATAACTGTTAAAATTTCTGACTCTGAATTATTTGAAGATTTTGATGAGCAAATATTTGATATAGATATTAAAGTTCTTCAACAGTTTGATTTTCTATCAGCTGGTAATAATCTAATTAGCTTTATTGGGTTAGATGTTAGTGATAATTCAATACAGTCAGTTTTTAACTCTTTAGAAAATAATTTATCTCATATTTTTACTGAGAATTATGCTTCTATTTATTTAGATGATTTTAATAATGGTTCATGGTTTGGAAGTTTAGATACCTTAGAAGCTCAAAAAGGCTATTGGTTGAGATTAGAAACAGAAGATTTATTTGAACTTGAAACTTATAGATTTATTGATCAAGATTCAGATTTAGTGTATAATCTTCACTATGGTAATAATTTGTTATCATATATAAGTCAAGATGTATATAGTAATATTGATGATGTTTTACCAAATGATATCGAGAATTTATTTACTGATATAATAGGAGAAAATACTTCAGCTACTAGAATTAATGGGGAATGGGTAGGTTCTCTAGCAAATAATGGTCTTCAACCATTAAGGGGATATTGGTTTAATGTTTCAGAAGATATTGATTTTAGTTATGAGTTTTCAGAAAATTTAGCTAGGAATACTAATGAAAAAATAAACGTTCGTATTTCAGAAATTCCAAATGAGTTCTATTATAATCAATCTCAAAATCAAGCATTTTACTTCTTTAAAAATATAAAAATTAATAATATTAATATTACTGAAGATGATTGGATTTTAGGCTACTGCAATGATGAATTAGTAGGTTCAAGAAAATGGTTTGGAGAATTCACTGAGGTACCAATTATGGGTGTTGATGACTTTGAAGAAACTCAAAGCTATTGTGAAAATGAATCTGAGGTATCATTTAAAGTATATCAGCTTTCTACAGGAAATATTATTAATCTTATGGTAGATGTTCCAGCTTGGTCAAATTTAAGTAATTTTATTATTGAAAAAGCTATTGATGAAATTGAATTACCTGATTCATTCTCAGTTAAGGATGCTTAC
This sequence comes from Fidelibacterota bacterium, assembly GCA_002704685.1. Lineage (GTDB taxonomy): Bacteria > Fidelibacterota > Marinisomatia > SCGC-AAA003-L08 > D37C17. The sequence continues at coordinate 15,205 of PAHD01000031.1, read as the reverse complement.
CCTAATCCATTTAATCCTATAGTAAATATCGATTTAGAAATAGCAAGTGAATCTATACTAAATATTAATGTTTATAATATTAAAGGACAATTAGTTGATAACTTAGTATCAGATAAAATATATAAAAGAGGATACTATAATTTAAGTTGGAATGCTTCTAGTTTTTCAAGTGGGATATATTTTATAAGATTTAATATTGGAAGTCAGAATTTTATTAAAAAAGTGACCCTTCTAAAGTAGAATCAGTTTTTCATAAAGATTATCTATTTTTTTGTATAATGATTTTATATCATCATTATTATGAATTGTAATGTCTGATAGTTTTTTTTTCTTATTATCAGACATTTGTAGTCTCATACGATTTTGAATGCTCTCAAGAGAAATATTACTTCTCTTAATGGCTCTTTTAATTCTTTTATCTTTTTTTGTAATTATTAATATGTTTTTATCAAAAAAACTTGAAAAGTTTGCTTCAAAAATTAAAGCAGCATCAACAATAAATAATTTGTAATTATTTTTTTTTGCATATTCAAATGCATTATTAATTAATATGTAAACTTCTGGCCATAAGATACCATTTAGTATTTTATGATTAGTCGAATTAGAAAATGCTTCTTTTGCAAGTAAATTAAAATCAATTTTTTTATTTTTGATTATTTTATCTGAAAATATGTGAGTTAATTTTTTTTGAATCGATATAGAGCTTTTAAGGTGTCTTTTTGACTCTTTATCAGCATTAAAAATAAATACACTTTTATTTCTATTAAGATATTCTGTAACTGTTGTTTTGCCTGATGATATTCCACCAGTAATACTAATTTTCAGCATAGAATTATAACTTATTAATTATACTTGAAAAAACATCTTCTATTTCATTTTGACCATCAACTTCAAAAAGAATATTTTTTAAATTATAAAAATTAATTAGAGGTTTAGTTAAATCATGATAAATCTTCAACCTATTCTTTACAGTTTCTTTTTTATCATCTGATCTTATAGATAATGGTTCATTAGTTATATCATCTAGACCCTCATTTTTTGGAGGATTATATTTTATATGATAAATTCTTCCCGAATTTTTGTGTACTCTTCTTCCACCCATTCTATCAATGATAACATCATCATCTACTTTTATTATAATAACTTTATCAAGATTACTATCTATATTATCTAGCAAAGAATCTAATCCTTTTGCTTGAGGTAATGTTCTTGGAAATCCATCTAGTATATATCCATTTTTACAGTTATCATCTGATAACTTGCTTTTCATCATTTTTAAAATAAGTTCATCAGGTACTAATTCACCTTGATCCATGAACTCTTTTGCTTTAATACCAAGCTTAGACATTTTCTTTACATGATCTCTTAACATGTCACCAGTTGATACTTGAGGTATATTAAATTTTGATGAAAGTTTTTTTGCTTGAGTTCCTTTTCCACCACCTGGTGGTCCGATTAATAAAATTTTCATATGTTTACCTTAAATTAAAATTCCAGCAATAGTAGCAGTTAACCAAGATGCTAAAGCACCTCCCAGCATTGCTTTTGTAACTAATTTTGCTAAATCTTTTTTCCTTTCAGGTGCAATTGAACCAATACCTCCTAATTGGATTCCAATAGATGCAAAATTAGCAAATCCACATAGTGCGTATGCAGCTATTGTTGCTGTTCTTTCAGATACAGTTTCACTAACAGCTGCTAAATTTCCATATGCAATAAATTCTGTTAAAACTAATTTTTGACCCATCAAACTTCCGAGTATTTGCGCTTCAGACCATGGAGCTCCCATTAAAAAAGCTAGAGGCATAAATAAATAACCAAGAATTAATTCAATTGACAAAGACATATCACCAAAAGATATTAAACCTAATACCCAATTTAGTAAAGCTATTACAGAAATAAATGCTATAAGCATCGCTGCTATATTTAAAGCTAACTTTAACCCTTCTGTTGCACCATTACCAATTGCTTCAAGAAAATTAGCCTCATCTGAGACTTTAGATAATTCTATATTTTCTTTAGAAGTTTCTGGATTTTCATTTTCTGGGTAGATGATTTTAGCTATTACTAATGCAGCTGGTGCGCTCATAATTGAAGCAGCCATCAAATGTCCTGCTATACCTGGTATTGTTTTGCTAAGCATCAATACATAAGCTGCCATCACACCACCTGCAACAGTTGCAAATCCACCTGTCATAATTGCCATTAGTTCTGATTTTGTCATTTTGTTTATAAATGGTTTTATAACTAATGGTGCTTCAGTTTGACCAACAAAAATATTAGCTGATATACTTGTTGTTTCAGCTCCACTAGTACCCATAGTTTTTTGCATAACTTTAGAAATTACTTTTATGATTTTTTGCATAATTCCAATATGGTATAAAACTGACATTATACTAGAAAAAAAGATTACAGTAGGTAAAACTAAGAAAGCAAATTGAAAGCCAAATCCTGGCCAAGATCCATCAGCTGGGAAATATAAACTATCATCAGCTAAATTTCCGAACAAGAACTTGCTACCTTCAACAGAAAAATCTAAAATTTTCTTAATAATAGTGTCAATGCTATTAAAAATAAATTTTCCACCTGGTACTTTAAGAATTAAAATAGCAAAAAATATTTGTAAGGATATTCCCCACATAATCAATTTTTTATCAATATTTTTTTTATTGTTAGATAAGAGGTATGCTAACCCTAATATTGCTATAATTCCACCAAAACCAATTAATTTATTCATTTTTTTTCCTTATTATGTTTATGGTTTAAAACATTTTCTACATCGTGCTTCATACTCATCTGTTTCGCCAACTAAAATTTGTGTTTTGTGGTCTGTCAATCTTTGACTAAAATAGGCATAATCACCACATACTATACAAATAGATGATAGTTTGGTAATTTTTTCAGCATGTGCTAATAAATTTGCCATTGATTTAAATGGTATAGATTTATAATCTCTATCTAAACCAGCAACTATCACCCTTTTTCCGTCATTAGCTAATTTATTACATACATCAATAATTGATAAATCAAAAAACTGTGTTTCATCTATTCCAACAATATCAATTTCTTTACTATAGTTAAAAATTTCTTTAGCTTCTTTGATTGGTTGACATTTAATTTTATTTTGATTGTGAGATACAACATATTCGTCACTGTATCTATTATCTACAGCATTTTTAAAAATAGAAACATTTTTTTTTGCAATTTGACCTCTGACCAATCTTCTGATTAATTCTTCTGTTTTTCCGCTAAACATTGGTCCACAAATTACTTCAATTGTTCCTTTTTTACTTTTATTCATTCTTATAGATAATTTTATTTATATAATCTATTAATTTATTAAATTCGTAACTTTTTTCACTGTTTTCTTTTAATATTAGATTTGATTTATTTTTCATAGGTAAAATATACTTTTTTTGCATTGGTTCAACTACATTTTCATATTGATTAATAATAGATTCCTTAGTCCTCTTCCTTTGTATAATATCTCTTTCAATTCTTCTTTTTTTTCTAATATTATTATCAATATCTATAAAAACCACTAAATTCATCAAAGCTCTAATCTTTTCATTGTATACAGCAAATATACCTTCAATAATTAGGATTGGTTTAGTGAAGATAGTATTAGTTTTACTTTCTCTAGTATGAGTTTTGTAGTCATATATTGGAATATCTACTTTTCCTTTTGAATCAAGTATTTTTAGATGATTTAACAAAAGATTAAAATCAAATGCTTTAGGATGATCAAAATTATTTTTTTCTCTCTCATCCATTATCAAATGCTTTAAGTCATTATAGTATGAATCCATTTGAATGATATTTATATTATCTTTTCCAAATTTTTCTTGTATGAAATTTGATAAATATGTTTTTCCTGATCCTGAACCGCCTGTAATTCCTATTATATTGTATCGCATCAAATTACTTAATGAAAAATCTAACTTCTTTATTTGTATTATTCCCAATATTATCTTTAATAGAAATTTTTAAAATATTCTCACCTCTACCAAGTTCCTTAAATAAGTCTGCCCTTAAAAGATTTCTGTAAGGAATATAATCAAAATAAATTGGTTGATTATTCAAATTAATTTCAATCGAATCATAATCAATTTTTGAATGTACATCAAGAATGTTAAAATAAATTTCATCTACTTCTTTTACATTGTAATATGAGTTAGGGTTAGGGAAAATATTTTTAATTAAAGGTTTTTCTTCTTCATCTAATATGCAAAAAATACCTCCAGAGAAAAGTTTTATTTCTGCCTGGCCATAAGGATTGATTTTTCCTTTAAAAATCCATTTTTCTTTTTTTTTATTTAACTGATATAGTCCACCTTTAATCGGTTTTGTATTTACATATTTAAGTGTAATATAATCTTTGAAAGAAATAGTATTTGGTGAAATAATTATTGGGTTTGATATTTTTGTAAATTCTTTAGGTGTATTAATTTGCTCTTCATTTATACTGATGAAACTATCAAAGTTAAAAGATTCTTTATTACTTACCACCTCAAAGTTTTCAAATTTCAAAGATGATTCTTTTTTTGATGAGAAAATTTTACCATGTAACTTCTTATTAAAAATAATTTCGGGCTTTGTATCGTAAATTATAGAAATTTGATTTATATCTTCAAATTTATTTAATTCAATTAAACCGCTTGAGAGAATATTTTTACTATATCTATTTAAATCAATAATATTTTTTTTATCATTTCCTGATAAAATTAGTTTTGCATCATATCCACTGAACTCATTTTCTTTAAAATGTATATTAATATATTTATTTACATGCTCTAACTCAAATGTTCCATTAATTTTATATGGATCATATTCATAAAATGAAATAAAAGTAGATTTTGACTTTATACCTTCATTCTTATTAAATAACTCTAAAACTTCATATGGTTTCAATGGTTTCTCAAAAGAAAATAATGTTGAATCTAATTGTTTATAGTTAGGAATTATTTTTTGAGAATTTTCATATCTTGTAGATAAATAGAATGATAGATTATTATTAGTATTGCTTGTTTGTATAATATAGTTATTATTATCGTAGATAATATCAGGAGATAAAACTATATCACCTTTTAAAACACCCTGTATTTGTATGCTGTTATCAAAATTATCTACAACGTTTATAATTAGATTATGATAGTCTTTATTTAAAGTTATACCTTCATTTGAGTCTTTATCGATAAAATCTAATTCAGTATTTTCATTTAAAAATAATCTATGGAAGCTCCTTGATTCTTTTTCCAATAGATAATAATCAATTTCATTATATATTAAGTGATCATGGTCAAAACAATACTTATCAAAGTTAATTTTATACTGTTGTTTATTATCGATAAATAGTTCAATTTCATAAATTCCAAAATCAAATGGAGATGAATTAATCTCATCATGCGTTTCTAACCCAATCCCAAATTCACCTATTACAGAAATAGTATCTTTGATAAAATATTTATAAGAATTAGTATCATTATTTAACATTAACGGTTCTATATCAAATAAACTATATTCTTGTAATCCATTTATATAAGTTTTATTACTTAAAGGTATTATTGCTAATGATTCTGCAATTGGTCGTAAAGTATCAACTATAGAATAAAAGTTTTTAAGAGGATTTATAGGATGGCCACTTGGGTCTCTTATTTCAAAATGTAAATGAGGTCCTGATAAACTCCCAGTATCACCACAATAACCGAGTAATTCTCCTTTTTTAACTCTTAATTCATCTTTTTTAAGAAAGTGGTTTAAAGAGCTACTATTCCTATTTATTCTAAGTTTATTTACTAATAGTTCGATTTCTGAATTATATTTATCAATATGTGCATATAAAATAATATTTCCATCATCTAAAGTTAGGTATAGTGCTTTCCCGTATCCATCAGGACTTATTTTAATTCTACTTATATATCCTGATTCCACAGCAAAAATTTTATCACCAATTCTACCATACGTTCTTACATCTATGCCAGCGTGAAATCTTCTACTTCTTTTTTCTCCAAATAAAGTAGTGATTGTCTTAGACGTGTTTGTAGGCCAAAGATAATTCAAAGAATTATCTTCTGTTAGAAAATATGATAAAATGATAAGACTAATAATTAATTTTTGTTTCAAAATATTTAATCTTTATATTTTTAAAATTTTAATCAGTTTGTAAATTATACTTAGTGAAAAAAATCAAAGTAAATATATTNAAATTTAAATTATTTTACCTGAAATTATTAGGAAAAATTAAAAAGATTGATAAATCTATTGAATTTAAACAAAGCAGAAAAAAAGAAGTAAAAAATATATTAATAATTTTTCCTATTAAAAATGAGCATTTTAGAGTAGCTCAATATTCATTAAGAAATTTAGAAANACAAGAAAATATAAATTACTATTTTTTAATTAATTCTATTTATAAAAATAATTTTCATTTAAATGGTAATATTTATGATATATATCATAATGTAAAAAAAAATAAAGTTGAAATTGATAGCTACTTTTCAAACGAAATAGCATTAAAAATAAAATTTGATGCTATTATTGATTTAAATAATGAATTTGTTTTTGATATATCATATTTAATTAATAAAATGTCTAGTTATTATAAGGTAGGATTTAAAAATATTTTTTCTGATTACTTTTATAATATTCAATATGATTTAGGTAGCTATGAGATACTTGAAGATGGATATAAACAAATAAATAATTTATTGAAATAACTTTATGAATTTAATTATATACGAAGATTATTTAACAGAACAGATAAAACCGTTTAGCATTAACCATGCTATTTTTGAGATTAAAACAGGACTATATTCAAATATAGAACGATTTGTAAACTCTTTTCCTGATTATAAAATTTACTTAGTAGTAAGAGCTGAAATTGAAGATGTTGTAAGATATAGATTCCCTCAATTTACTGTAAATCCTAAAACTCTTCCATCTGCAAAGTGTATAAACAGCAAAGTTGTATGGAGAGAAGATTATATTAATGTATTTAGTAAAGAAAGTTTACTTTATTTCTTCAATGAATCATCGATAGCAATTGATGATTTTAATAGAAAAGTAAAATCACTTAAATATCTTAAGGACGATTCAGTAATAAAAATTGATTTTATTTGGGATACTATATATTTATTTAATNAATTAATAATTAATGATTTTAAAAAAATTGAGAAAAAGTCACTTAAAAAATATGATGATGTTAAATTTNTTAAATCTAATTTGATACATATTGGTGATAATGTAACATTAAAGCCTGGTGTAATAATCGATGCTTCAAATGGACCAGTATTTATTAAAGATAATGTTACCATTGANATAGGTTCATTAGTTCAAGGNCCTGTTTTAATAGATGATAATTCATATATTTCATTAGGTGCTAAAATAAGAAGTGGAACACTAATTGGACCAAANTGTAAANTAGGTGGTGAAATTATAAATACAATATTNCATGGAAAGTCTAACAAGGTTCATGATGGATTTATAGGACATAGTTTTATTGGTGAGTGGGTTAACATTGGTGCAGGTACAAATAATAGTAATTTAAAAAATAATTACAGTAATGTGAAATTTGATTTTGGTAAAAAGATAATTGATTCAAAGAAAATTTTTCTTGGCACAATGATTGGAGATTTTTCAAGAATTTCTATTTCAACAAGTATAAACACAGGAACATACATAGGTGTGGGATCTAATATTTTTAATCATAGTTTTAATAAAAAGTTTGTTACTTCATTTTCATGGGGTAATAGTGATAAAGTTGATTTTGATAAGTTTATCAAAACATGTAATTTNGCTCTTCAAAGAAGNGATTGTCAATTGCATGAATCCGAGATAAAACTATTAAATTATTTNNACAAAAAAAAATGATTTAAACTCTTGCTCATTATNTATACATCAAGTATATTTCTAGCCTAATAAGGAGACAAAAATGGAAATTGAAGGATTGATTTGCCCTGCATGCGCAGGCGAGTTAAAAGAAGATCAATTAAAAAATCAGCTAGTTTGTCCTCATTGTAAAACAAATCTAAAGCAAAAAAAGTTTTTAGCTTTTTTAGAATANCTTATGATGGTTGGTATTGTATCTGATTTAGATTTTTTTGATGAAACACTTTATGGTGATGAAATTGAGCATAAAACAATTGAAGAAAAAGAATTGGAAGATTTTACAAATCCTGAGGATTATGAAGATAAATCAGAAAAATTAAAAAATTACGATGAATCTGTTGATTTAAAAGAAGTNACAACAGATGAAGAGAGCTTTAGAGTTTGGGAAGGTATTGATGAAGATTGGGAAGATTTTAATAAAAAAAATAAGAAATAATGGAAAAAAATAAAGATAATACACAGCAATTAAAAATTGAAATTGATGAAAAAGTAGGGGAGGGTATATATGCTAATTTTGCAGTTGTAACTCATTCTCTTGCTGAGTTTATTTTAGATTTNATAAGAGTTTTACCTGGTGCAATGAAGCATAAGGTTAAGTCTAGAATAATTATATCTCCTGTTCACGCTAAGACATTTAGNAATGCTTTACAAGAGAACATAAAGAAGTTTGAAAAAAAATATGGAGAAATTAAAATATCTAATCAAAAAATTTCTCCTGCTTTTAAATTTCCTAAAGATAAGCTCCCGAANTAAATAGAAGCAGAAAGTCTCATNATGATTTGTCGGCCCATAACAGCTCCTCCAATCATTTCTTTATGTCTGTCATCAAAAATATTAAGGCCTGTCATGTTAAACTCTAAATGTTTATTAATTTTATAATTATAATAAACATCAAATAAATCATAAGGACCTATAACACCTACCCATATTCCATCAGCCCATCTAAACTGATCAACATGTCTATACTTGAAAGAGAAGTTTCCAACTGGTGATTCCCAGTTAACAGAGGCATTCATTTTAAATTTTGGTGCATTAATAGGATCATTTTGAAGAGTTAATGTATTAAAATATTCTGTTGTGTTGTAAAAAGAAAAATTAGCATCAATTGCCATATTTGATTGTGGGATTAAATAAGTTAATCCTAAATCAATTCCTTGCATTGTTACTTCACCATAATTCATGGGTGCTAAAACAGACTGCAAGGGTGTATAAGCAAAACCTGGTGCCACGATTGGATTTCCATCGACACCAATGAGTGGTGATTCTATATATTCAGCTTCAGACAAACCACTAACTGCGCTATACTCATCAACACCAACAGGAGTCCAATATTGTGCTTGAGGTCCATTATCTCCAAAAGTAATAGCGCCTGTTTCNATAGCAACTGCTGTATTTATTACATCTTGAGGATNTCTAATTGTATAACCTAATGTATCAGTACCATTATTAGNNGTTCTCCAATCAATATAACCCCATTCTCCTGAACAATTAATACAATTCCAAAATCCACTATCATCTAAATCATCAAATTCTTCATTCGGGTCCCACATTCCATTTTCATTACTATCAGTGTAAGGTTCTTCTATACCTTGCCAGTTAAATAAGTCATACCAATCCAGACCATATTCAGGTGTAGTGTCATCATCATTTTCAAAATATCCATAACTTTTGTAAGGACAATCAGAATCTGGTCCACAATGCCAATCAAAATCGTTATCTCTACCATCCCATTGAGTCGCAAATGGAGCATTTCCTCCATTATAATTTGCAGGAAGTAAACCGACAACTTCTAAATTATCAAAATTAGTTATATCTATGTTATCTCTAAATTGTCTTTTAATTATAAGAGGTGTTATAATTGTAGGTGCACTAAAAAAATCTTCATAAAGACTAACATAGTAGTCAACAGAAGCATGAATTCTTTCAGTAATAAATCCTTTAAATCCAACTTCTAATGTTTGTATTTTTTCAGTTTTTATAGGAGCAATATCTCTAATATTTAATGCTTCTTCTGTTGTGTATATTCGACCAGAATCAGCAAGTTCTGGGACCCAGATAGTATATAATGCGGTATCTAAAGGCATAAATTCAGGAACATCACTGAAATCTGTATTGAATCCTAAGAAATATACAGCTCCATCAATTCTATCAGTATAACCGTTCCAATAATCTGCAGATTGACCACCTGTGATATTTACAAGATTGTATAGTTCATTATTAATTTTAATAGATGGTGATGATGAAATAAATTCATTCCCAACTCTTTGATATGGAGTTCCATTAGTATTTCCTCTTAAATAGTAATCAACAAAACCTCTTTTACCAATAAATAAATCTGTTGCTAAATTAATTGCAGTGGGTGTATTAAATGCTTTCCCATAAGTCATTTTAAAAGTTTGAAAATTATTAGGTTTATAAAAAATACCAAATTTAGGTGAAAATTGTATTCCTTCATCTAACATATCATGTTTATCAAGTCTTGCTGCTGTAATGATTTCAAATTTTTTATTTCGTTTTGGAACAGTTTTAGTTTGGAAATAAAAGCCAAACTCATTTGATATAATAGGCTCATATTCATCATTTTCATCGATACCTTCTTCACATTTCCATAATCTTCCTTGTCTGTAGCCAGATACATTACTGGCATCAACATAAGGTGTATATTGTACACTACCACAATGCTGTTCATCAATAAGTTCATCATATGCAAGAAATTCTGAAAGTGGTTCAACTGCACTAGGAAATTCTGTTGGGTCATATATATTTGTATTTAATTGAATTTCTTGAAAATTAGGATAGCCATCACTATCATAATCACATCCATCGCAATCATTATCAATAGAATCTACTACTACAAGGCCCGCATAATTAACACCAGGTTCACCAGGATCTGGGATTCCATTTCCTTCACCTTGGTCAGGTCCAGAATAATCAGGGTTAGGTAAAAAAGGATAATATTCATTGTTAGTTGTCCACTGACCGTCACTATCTTCATCAATAAACCACAAATCATATTTTGAATCATAGGAAGCATTATCTGCTTGACTATTAACGATTGCTTCACATTCTGAACAACTATCTATAATAAGACCGCCATACTCATCCGTTAAATAAGGACCAATACCATCGATACCCCAATCTGAAAAATCATCACTATCTCGATCATTATCAATATTATCATTTCCTGTGAACCATGAATCTCCATCATTATCGTATCCATTAGGACCATCATTTAATACAGTACCATTAGTGTTTGCTTCTGTCCTAAAATAGTCTAACCCCCAAACCACTTTTGTATTATTAAACTTGAAATTATTTTGTAGTTGGAAGGCAATATTTCGTGATTCATCTTGAATCATATCACCTAACATATACCCTCTAGTATCTCCTGAATTACCTTGATTAACATATAACTGAGAAAACCAATTTTTATATCTTCCACGTAATTGGTAGTATGTATATTCATAGTTATCTGCAAGATAGCGGCCAACTCCAGATACTTGATTTGTTTTGCTTACAGAGTACCCACTTTGGTAAGTTAAATTAATATCATCATTTGGATCATAATCAAATCTAATTTCTGTTTTTGAATTTTTAACTTCAAAGTCTGGATAGTCGTCATATCCATCACCATTTATATCATATGTAGTTCTAAATTCATCTTTATAGTCTGCTGGAGTATAAATACCATCATTATTTGCATCATCATAGGGTTCATTTTTATCNTATCTACCATTATCATTTAAATCTTCAAAAGATTCTGCATTAAAACAACCGAAACAATTATCTCCAGTATCATAAGTTCCATCTAGTTCATTTGAATCTAAAAAAACTAAAATACCATCATTCTCACCAGGATCATTTGTATTTGGTAACCCATCTTGTCCATAATCAAGAATTTGTTCACCCTCATCCCACTGTCCATTTTCAAATGGATATGTATCATTCCATGATATTTCATCGTTTAAATCAGGTTCTCCATTACCATTATCAACCCATGAACCACTTTCCCATTCATCACCATATGAATAAGCTCCATTACCATCCCAATCAAATGAATCTAATATTCCGTTTCCTTCACCATAATCAGGTCCTATATATCCCTCATTACCGGGACACAAACCATCTATTCCACAATCGTAAATAGAACCAAATGGATCTGAATCTGTACATATTCCATCACCGGTTATTGATGATTCATAACAGCTTTCTGTTGGTATTAGATTTCCATTTAATGTATTATTTCCTTCCCATGGTGTAAATTGATTATCTCCAAAACTATCGAGAAACTCACTATCTCCTGCAATTCCATCATCTCCAAAGTCATATATAAAAGTATCAAATAGTAAGGTAACATTTTCTTCATCATATATATGTGTACCTCTTATATGAGGATCATTTTCATTATACCAAATATTAACAGTTTGATTACCATATTTATCTACAAACATATCATTTGATCTACCATTATTTACAATGATATCAGCAAATTCCATATCGTAGTGCCAATTAGGTAAATTATATCTGTCGAAGTCTCCAGTATACATTTCTTCTGCTTCATCTTCTGTGCCATTGTTATTGTTATCAGCACCATCTATCCAAGTATCTGATGACCAGTCAATAAGTTCATCTACTCCTTCATCACCAGTACCACAAACAATACCGTCGCCATTTGTATCTCCAGGACAATCTCCATCATTATCAATTCCATCAGCAAAGAAATAATCTTCATCAATCAGACCATCTCCATCATCATCATAGCCATTATACCAATCTTCACCCATCACTCCATCATTATCTGGATCACCTGTATCATTTGGTTCTCCATCACCAATATATTTTTCAATCATTTCACAATTATAACCTTCAATAACTCTACAATCATTTATATCATCAACATAAACATCATATTCAATATCAGCATCTCCAGTATAATAATTTCGATAAGTTGTATCTTTTGCAACAAGTTCCCAATAGTGAGTTGTTAAGCCCCAGGGGTTGTTATCTTTTTTATCAAGAGTTCTTGCAGGATTTCCATGCCAAGGATATTTATGTCGTTTATATTCCTCATCAGATATAAACTCCCATTCGTAAGCTTGTAAATACATTCCTGATAATTTAAAGCTTAATTTATCATTTAGTTTATGCGCCCATCTTGTTGAAAATTTATATAAGTCTCTATCATCATTTATTGATGAAGAAGCACTGACATCTATACCTTCAGAAACTGCTGGTGATTTTGAAGTAATATTTACAACACCACTATGAGCATTTGCTCCATATAAANCTGTTGCTGGACCAATAACAACTTCAATACTTTCTATATCTTTACTTGATTGTGGGACTGTACTATAGTTAACAACTCTTAGTGCAGGTATACTTGCAACTCTACCATCTGTTAAGGTCAATAGTCTTGATGAAAAGCTACTATTAAAGCCTCGAACTGATATACTGTAGTTATTTACACCACTGGCTGTAAAATCAACACCCTTAAGACCTTTTAAATATCCACCTAAATTAGTAGATTCTTCTCTTTTAATATCTTTAGCGCTTACTAATTCTATAGTGGCAGGTGCATCTGTAATTTTATCAACTCTTTTTTTTGCTGTGACAGTAGTTGTCTCAACTTCAAGAGAAGAGGGGTCAATAAATAAATCTAATGTGTATTCTTTATCAATATCAACTAATATCTCGGTACTATATTCTTTATACCCTATATATAAAACTTTTAAAGTATACTTGCAAGTTTCACAAGCTGGTATATTACTAATGAGATAAGCTCCATCTACATCAGAAGGACTTCCAACTTCGATTTCTTCAATAAAGACATTAGCTCCGATTAAAGGATTCTTTGTTTGACTATCTTTTACTATACCTTTAATAATTGATTGCGAAAGTAACCAATTAAAAGCAATAAGAATAAAAATTATATATTTACTTTTTATATGCATCAAAATACAGATGTAAATCTAAGGGAGATTAGGTATAAAAGGAAATAAAAAAAAGCCCCCTTAAATAAAAGGGGGCTTTTTAATAGAATTAAAAAGTAATTATTTTAATAACATTACTTTTTGAGTATTAATATCAGAACCAACTTGTGTTTTTATAAAATAAACACCACTAGCTAGATTNTCTGCTTTCCAAGTCCAGTTGTAAGAACTAGGACTATAGTTACCCTCAGCAATAACATCAACCAACTGACCTGTTAAGTTATAAACNTTAACAGATAAGTCTGCATTAGCATTTANAACTAATGAGATATTAGTTGATGGNTTAAAAGGATTAGGATAAGCAGCACCAACACTGAAAATAGATGGTTGGTTNATACTTGTTGTAATAAAGTCAGATGAGTTAACAACTAAAGCTTCTTCAATGCTAACTATTTTACCTGAAGTCATTGTTAATACTTCNGANACACCATTTTTATCACTAACTAGTATGATATGAGCTTTATTNCCATTGATANCATAGTTGCTTGCAAAACCATCAGCAAGTTCAAAACTAAAGTTATCAGTGAATTCAACNATCATATCAACACCNCCTACATAACCATCAGCATCAATTANAATTTTATCATTNTNNATTANAACTGAAGCCTCAGTAGCATCTGCTACTCTTCCAGGTTGTGAGTTGATTATATTATTTACAAGCTGAACAACATCAGCAACGTTAATGTTTCCATCAGCATTNAGNTCNGCTGCACAAGCAGCTTCACCACCAAGCTGATTAACACTNTNACCNCCTGTNGTATCATTACCAATAATNTGGNTAATNATTCTNATAACATCAGAAACNGTNANNACACCNTTACCAACNGTACANNTTTGNTCAAAAGATGGAACACCACCTTGAGCATCATAGAATCCAGCACATACTGCATCAACACATGCTGAGCCATCACCTCCACAAGTTGCTGCAGCAGCTTCAGTAAACATGCCTGTTGGTACAGCTAATGCACAGAAACCATCAGAACCTAAATCAATTAAGTCATTAGGATCACCATCACCACACATATTGTAAGCTGCATTCCAAACTACTGTCGCTGCTAAATCAGTACAGTTTGTAGTAAGACCATCTTCAGGATCACAACTAGGTAATACTGCACCATAGTTTACTTGATATGCTTGACCAGTTGCTGTTGCAAAAGCTTCACAATCTGCTGCATCAATACCATCTAGATCAGCATCAGCTAAGAAATTATAGTTCCAATCATATGCTGCACATGAATAATCAACGTCACCATCATTTTCACATACATCTAATAAATTAACAAATTCAGCAACAATTTGACGTGCTTCTATTTCAGGAACACATGTTG
>PAHD01000001.1 GCA_002704685.1 Fidelibacterota bacterium | reverse complement strand
AACCATTGACTACATTCAAAAAAAAGATGGGCAAAGTAAAATAAAGCTAGCAAGTCAAGACCTTAAAAAAAGATGGAAAATGAAACAAGAAAGGTTAAGCGATCTCTACACTACAAAGATCAATGATATTATAAAAGTAAAATGAAAAAAGATAATTTAAAATTCTTTCAACCAGAGCAAGAAAAAAATTTAGGACAATGGTTAATGGAACAAGGAATATCGGCAGGATTTCCATCACCTGCAGACGATTTCAAGGAAATTAGAATAAGCTTAGACAGAGAACTAGTAAAAAATAGTGATGCCACTTTTTACGCGAAAGTAAGCGGAGATTCAATGATAAATGCAGGACTAAGCGATGGCGATTTAATCGTTATTGATCGCAGTCTAAATCCTGAGCACAATAAAATAGCAGTTTGTTTTATCGATGGCGATTTTACAGTAAAAAGAATTATTAAGAAGGGAACGGATTTATATTTGAAGCCAGAAAATAAAAACTACAAGCCTATAAAAATTGATGAAGAAAACGAGTTACAAATTTGGGGAATCGTAACCTATGTGATAAAATCACTTTAATATTTTTAAATCAAAAAATTTAAAGTAGAGAAAAATCATGTAGGCAAGAATAATCAAAATAGTTGTAATAAGATTGACACCTTCAAATAAAATTGAAGACAAATCAATGTTCGAAATCAAAAGGGATATTACAAAACCAAAAATTAGAACTGAAATTGATAAGAATGATATTAAAATAGAAGCTTTAACATGGCTGTAACCTTTATCAATTAGCTTGTGATGTAGGTGTCTTCTGTCTGGTAAAAAGGGCGATGTTCCAGACCTAGCTCTTAAAATATAAACCCTTAATGTATCAGTAAGAGGATATATAAGCAATAATACAGCAATCAAAGATCTATTAATCCAATTATCTGTGATTATTTGATTGCCTGAGTAAAGAATTGAAAAAATAAAATAAGTAACGACTGATCCAATTAAAAGAGAACCAAAATCNCCCAAGAAAAACTTTTTTATNANATTTANAATTAAATATTAAAAANCCNATTAANGCNCCNATTANNGTCAATGAATANGNCAACATNGATNCTTTATTNACNGCNAANGNATAAANNTTNNNATCNGTAAAATATANAATAANTGAAATNGCAATNAAAAACTTNAGNGANATNANGCCNGNNAANCCATCAATNCCGTCNATAAGATTTANTGAATTGGTAATTACTAGAAANACAAANANTGANANNATNTANGCNGTNANNTCNGATATTTCATANANTCCAAAAATTCCATGAAAATTGTTAATNTANACNCCACTTTGAATTANAATAATNCCNGCAAAAATTTGNAANGCNAANTTTTCNACNTAATANACATCNAATAAATCATCAAANAANCCNANNAAAGCNATAAAACANCAAGCNATTANNGAAAANAAATTNATNTCTAAATNTAAAAAAGCNCNTCCAANGCCATAACAAAAACANAANGTNAAAAANATTGCAGCNCCACCTGATCTGGTTACTTTCTCATTGTGGGATGATCTCACGTTTATTGGATCATACAACTTACGTTTTGAAAAAAAATCATGAAGATATCCGTTTAGAAAAACAGATGTTATAAAACCTATAATTAAAAAAAATAAAAACACGATTTGATTTTGGCATCCTAAATTATTAAATATATTTATTAATTAAAGGTTAAATGTTTAGCATTTTTAAAAAAAATAAACCAAAGTTATCTGAGTTGATTCCGGTTGGATTTGTTGATATTCACTCCCATATCTTATCGAACATAGATGACGGACCAAAAACTGTTGATGATTCAGTATACTTGGTAAATCAGATGGATAGTTTGGGGTTAAAAAAAATTATTTGTACCCCTCATACATTTCCTGGTCTATATAATAACACTAATTCAACCATAGAATTAAGCTATAATAAGCTCATTGAAAAAGTTCAAACTAAAATGGATATTGAATATGCTTCGGAATATATGTTAGATTTTTCAATAATTGATAGAATGAATAAAACAAAATTACTAACACTTAAAGAAGATTATGTTTTAGTTGAAATGAGTTTTATTTCCCCGCCTGTAAAACTATATGATATTTTATTTGAGCTTCAGGTCCATGGCTATAAAATAATCCTAGCTCATCCTGAAAGATATAGTTTTTTCTATAGTAATTTTAATGAATATATCAAGTTAAAAAAGATTGGTGTTGAGTTTCAACTAAACCTCCTTTCAACCGTTGATTATTATGGAAATGACGTAAGAAAAATTAGCGATAAGTTATTAAAAAATAATATGATTGACTACGTTGGAACTGATATTCATACAAAAGAGCATATAAGTTCAATAAAAAACAGTATTTTGAAGATTAGTGAAATATCTAAGCTAAAAGAAGCGATAGAAAATAACTCTAAATTTATCTAATTGTCGTCTGAAGAGTAACCATAACCATAACCATAATTATATCCATATCTATACCCATACCTATATCCGTATTGATACCCATATTGATACCCATATAGTTTACTATTCCCAACTGAATTAAGCACTAAATTGATATTAGACAACTTACCCTTAACATTACATTCGTTAATAAAATCACATAATTTAATATCTGTGAAATTTGATCTTAAAACATAAACTGTAGTATCGATTTGTTTAGAGATCTCAAAAGTATCGGACACTAATATACATGGTGCAGAGTCGATTATTACATAATCATAAATTTCTTTGACTTCAGAAATAAAATCTGAAAACTTTTTAGATGATAAAAGTTCTGTTGGATTGGGAGGAATGGTTCCCGATAGTAAAATATCAAGTTTATCATTTTTAATTAATAATTTTTTCCAATCTATATTATCTCTATAAATGTAATCTGATAAACCCTGAACGGATTTATCTACTTTCAAAAATTTATGAATTTGTGGATTTCTTAAATCTGCTCCGACTAATAAAATTTTATCAAACTTTGATGATAAAATTGATGCTAGATTAGTGGATACAATAGTTTTACCCTCGCCCTTGATTGATGATGTTACCAATATGGCGTTACTTGATATTTTTTTCTTATCAAAAAGGATGAAATTTAGATTTGCAATTATCATTCTTATACTTTCAGTTAGTGGATCCCTGGCGGTTTTACTTGAAATAGTATTTACCTTTTGTTTATCGCTGATGTAAGGTATTTCACCAACAATTGGAATATCTAGTCTATTCACAATATCATCTCTGTTATGAATTTTAGTGTCCAAAAGAAAAAATATGTAAAGACCTAGGAATGGGAAAAATAGTCCGAGAAATATTGAGGCAACATATATAATTAGTTTGTTTGGGCTAACGGGATAATCCAAACTTCTGGCGTAATCAATAATTTTTATTGAGGGTTTTACAACGGCAAAATTTATCGCTGCTTCTTCTTTTTTTTGTAATAAAAGTAAAAATAAGGATTCTTTAATCTCTAATTCCCTTTCTATTGATCTTAATATTTTCTCATTTTCAGGAATTGATTGATAAATATTAGCATACTCTTCTTCTTTTTGATTCAAATTATCTATTATTTTATCAAGACTATTTTTTTGGTTTTCAATTGATTTTTGTATGTTAACACTGTAGTCATCAATTTGTTTTTCAATGTTTTTAACAAAAGGGTTGTTAAGGCCTGCGCCAATCAAATATTTATCTCTTTCTTTTACTAAAAGGTTATATTCTGAAATTAATTTATTAATATCTGCATTTTCAAGACCAATGTTCAGGGGCATTAATTTAAAATTATTTTCATTCAATGCTTTTTTTAATAACTCAATCAAATCTCTTTGAGATTTGGCATTAAATAACTCTGAGTCATAAATATATCTTTGATTTATATTAATATTAGCATCCACTTTAATATCAGATAAATTATTTTTTTCTTTAAATTCTTGCTTATTTAGTTCTATTTTTTGCAATTCATCTCTAAGAAAAACTGATCGGGTATCAACAAATTCAATAGTTCTCTCGTATTCTAACTGCCTATCAACAATTCCATCCTTATCAAATTCAGAAATAAGAGTATTCAGATATTCATCACAAATTTTTTTATTGGGATATTTTATTGATAAATTAAGTTGATCACTTTCTTGACCTGTGGGTGATATTTGAACTAGTTTTTTAAAAATATCAATTGTTTCATCAATTGGAAAAAATCTAATAATTCTTTTTTCATTATTTGAGTCATCTTGATAAATTTCAATATCAAAGGGTAATCCATGACTTTTATTATACGTTGACAAATTTTCAAACGAATACTCATCGACTAAAGATTCATTTTCATTTAAAATTTGGATTTTTAAATTTGAGTTTTTAATAAAAATATGATATGAGCTGTGCCTGCTAACTGTATCTAGATCAAAATTGTATTTAATTTTATAATTTTTGTATAATTCTGATTTGTGTTTTTCAGATGTCTTTATTAATCCAGTTTTAAAATATTTTACATTATAATTAAGAGAACTTACAACTTTCTTGTGCAATGAATAAGAACTTAAAACACCTATTTCGTTCTCTAAATTTATCATGGATCTATTAAAAACAGTCATCGCTGTTGGTAGTGCCATCTCAGAATCTTGTGATTTATCAATTATTTCAATTTTTGCATTGGATTCGAATTTGTATTCAGCATACCTGAGATATATGTAGGCAATTGTAACGAAAATAAAAGTGGCTACTAAAAAAAATGGCCAAAATGTATAAAAACGAAAAAACTCTTCCTTAACGTCAATTCCCCTTTGATGTGAATTAACATTTAAACTATTCTCTGCCATTCTTTCTTTATTTATTACTAATTATGATGATCGAGGAAAGGATAAAAGATAGTAAACTCAATAATGTGCCTGAATTTCCAATTATTCCCGCATTTTTAATTTTTGTTGTATTTGGATTAACTATTATAATATCTCCTGAGAAAACCTGGTATTTATCAGATGTTAGAAATTCTGTTTTTGTTAAATTTACAGAATATACAACGTTAGAATTACCAATATCTCTTATTATTTTAATGTCATTTCTTTTACCATTTATAGTGAGATCTCCAGCCATACCGATAGCCTCAAGTATGTTCATGTTATTTTTGAGGAATTCATGCCTTCCTGGGTTTTGAACTTCACCCAAAACCGTGAAATAAGAATTTAAAAGTTTGACATCAATATTTGGATCAATTAGTTTTCCACTTTCAACAATAATTTTGTAAATATCTTCTCTTACTTCGTCAATTGTTTTTCCTTCTACATAAATACTTCCAAGTGATGGGATACTTATTTTTCCTACTGAGTTAACTTGGTAACCATCAAAAATTAAAGACTCTTTATTATTAGTTGAATTTGGATTAAGCCCCTTTTGATTAAAAATAAGCGATGCTTCAAGAGATTCGGAAAGAATTTCAATTTTTAGAATATCATCAACTTTAATCTTATAAACTTCGTAATTAAGTGAATATTTATTTGATGTATCTAAGTCCTGCATATATAAAATATTCTTCTTACTGGAACACGATAATGTAAAAACTATTAAAATCGAAGTAATTAAAAAATAATTTTTCACTGTATTAATTTTTGCGTGGCAAAACTACAAAATATATTCATATATTATATTTATTATAATTTGGACTTTGCTTTGGAACTTTCTGTTGAAGAAATATTTTTAAATCATTTACTATTCAGTAAAAAAATAATTAATAAATATGAATTTAAGAAAATTAATTTTGAGTTGTTTGTTAAAATAGGAAGCTCAAATTATTTACTCCCCCTGATATATTATAAACTTAAAAAGAAGAAAATCCTTCATCTAGTCCCTGATGACCTTCAAAATTATTTAAAAGAAATATATACTATAAATAAACAAAGAAATGCGGTTTTAATTGAGGAAATTGAAACTTTGACCAATTTTTTTAAAACAAAAAAATTATTTTTTGTTTTACTTAAAGGCAGTCACAATATTATGAGTAATTTATACTTAGATAATGGAGAACGTATGGTTGGTGATATAGATTTTTTAGTAAGAAAATC
The DNA here is from genome assembly GCA_002704685.1 of Fidelibacterota bacterium. Lineage (GTDB taxonomy): Bacteria > Fidelibacterota > Marinisomatia > SCGC-AAA003-L08 > D37C17. Next base: position 16,126 of record PAHD01000001.1, on the reverse strand, counting down.
TGACTTAAAAAAAGTTAAAATATTACTTAATTTGGAAGGATATTTTAATAAATTTAATTATAAGATTTGGAAGACAAAGCATCCTCCAAGATTTGTCAATTCCAAAAAAATTTTCGCTTTAGAGCCTCATACTGAGTTATTAATATACAGGAAAAGAAAACATTTAAGAGTTAGAGAGTTTATTAAAAAGTTACAATTTGAGGAAAGAAATAATTATTTAATTAAGTATATGGTTTTGAACTATCAAATTAATGATTACGGTCATTTGTATGGAAAATACAACTTAAGAAATATCTACGATGTGTATGTATTTATGATCAATAAAAAAATTGAAATTAAAAATTTTAAAAACAAATATTTTCGAAGGTTTTTTTTAATAACGAATGTTTTGGGTGTAACAAATTTGAAAATAGAAATTAATTTTTTTGATAAACTTTATATGGCTAGATTCAAACTAAAAAAATCTAATTTTTTATATTATTTAATTGATAAGTTTATCTGTGATATAGTTCGATATTTACCCATTCGATTTATGCAACTTGTAGAATTTACAATAAATAAAGATTATAGAAATAAGGCCTTTTCAAAATAAATTAGATACATCACTCACTTTCAAAAGTTATATCAATTTCATTTTTATCAATAAACTCATATTTAATTGTTTTTTTTAGCCCCTCGTAAATTGTATATGGGGGTTTAAATATCAAGTCTAATTTACTGCTACTAAATTCAGTCCTAGAACAAAATTTTTTTATTCTTACAGAGCTTATTGGAAGTTTAGAGTTTGTAATAATTGAAATAAAATCAAAAACATAACCAATAAAAAATCCAATTAAGAAAGGGATTTTAAAGTTATTTTTTTTGTAACCCATATTTTCTCTAATTAGGTTTACCAATTTTATCATTGTTAAGTCAGGCTTATCTACATAATTAAAAATGTTAAGCCCTTTTTTATTTTTTTTATTGCATATTTTTAAAAATGAAACAAGATTTCTCACATAAGCCATTGATTTTTTATTTTTACCGTCTCCTATCATAACAAATCTCTTTAATACGATTTGCTTTAATAAATTATAAACATTTCCTCTGTTTCTTTCTCCAAATACGACTGTAGGCCTAATAATTGTTATTGATTTATCATTGTTATTTTTATACCATAATTTAATTTCATTTTCGGCTTGCCATTTACTTTTTCCATAGTGATTAAAAGGATCTACTTCAAAGTTTTCGTCGGGGTTATCTTTATTTAATCCATAAACAGCGACTGAACTTGTAAATATTAATTTTTTAACCTTATGTTTATCCATCGCTTTCAAAACATTTTTAGTTCCATTCACATTCACATCATAGTATAAGTTTATTGGCGAAACATCATCTTTGTGCTCAGCAGCTAATAGGATTACACTGTCCACATCTTTAAAAGATTTATCAAGTTTTTCTTCATCTAGTATGTTTCCAAGAATTGTTATTTCAGGAAAAAAGGGGCTCTGTTTCTTGTCAAAGTTTATGGATTTTTTTAGATCAAGTTCTTTGATTAAAAAAGAACCTATAAAACCAGAACCACCAATAATTAGAGTTTTTTTCACTTTATTTTTTTTAATAAATAGTAAAAAATAAAAATCAACATAAAATTAAATGATTTAAATTTATTAAATCCCAAAACTTTATTATAGAAATTATAATTATCAAAGATTAAAGATATTTTGTTTGAAGATATTGAACTGGATCTATCCATATATATTGAAGTAAAGCTCTCAATACTTTGACATTGATGAATTTTTTTTATTATTTGTATCCACAAAGCCCAATCTTGCCTTTTTCGGATTTTGGGCATATAAATTTTTCCTAACATTTTAGTATCATATATAGCTGTTAAACATCCAACATAATTATTTTTATACAACATTTTAAGATTAATGATTTTTGGAGCTTTAACTTTTCTTATAATTTTTCCTTTTTCATCTGAAACATAATAACTAGAAAAAGTAAATGCTTGTTGTGATTTTTTTAAAAACTTAATTTGAATTTCAAGTTTATTTTCTAACCACATATCATCTGAATCACAAAAGGCTATATATCTTCCAATAGATTTTTTTATTGAGTTATTTCTAGCTACACCTGCACCGGAATTTGATGTAAATTGAAATAACTTTACTCTATGATCAATTTTTATATATTTTTTTATGATGTTTATTGTATTATCATTTGAAAAATCATCTGTTATTAATAATTCAAGGTTTTTATATGTTTGAGATAATATTGATTCTATAGATCGAGAAATTGTATATTCCGAATTATAAGCAGGCATTATTACACTAACTAGTTCAATATTCACTTATCTGCCTTTGATATTGTAAATAAAAAAATTTTTTTTATTCGAGTGAGTATAATCAAAAACTGGAACCAATAATATCCAATCAAATACACTAAAAAAGAAAAAATCACCTGAACTAGCTCTGAATAATATCAGAACATATAACCATAAGTAATTCTTGTGTAACCAAAATTTACTTATGTAAAGAAACCAAAAAAAACCAAAAACACCCCAGTTTCCTAATAATTGAATAAAACTACTTTCAGTTCTAGCACCAATAGTTGTAATAAAACAAGAGCTTAATTTATCCTCAATACTAAAGCCTGTTATGTAGTCATAAAAACTTAACTTATTATAAATACAATTATATAGTAATTCCCTAGGCCCTAAACGAAAACCCTTTTCATCATAATCTGAAAAGTATGATGATAAAATGGTTTCAAAATCTGAAAAAAAATAATTGTTAAGAAAAAAAATGGAGGTAGAAAAAAATAAAATAAGGAGGGTCTTATTTCTAAAAAAATATAAAAATGGAAGTAATATAGAAATAATAATATTTGTTCTACCACCAAGAACTAACCCTACAATTGATAGGATTAATATGTCATATTTGTTAGCATTTTTACTTACAATTAAATTGAGGGCAAAAGTAATAAATAAAAAAAAGAAATGAGCATTGTATGTACCGATCCCAATTAGTTGAACAGCAAAGTTTCTACTACCAAAAAAAATATAACTGATCAAGTATAATAATACTAATGCTAATGCAAAAAATCTAAAAAAATAATTAATATTTTTTTTATTAACCTGCTGAAAAAAATTACATAATATAAAAGAGATAATAATTACAGCTAATGATGTAAAAAATTGATTTATATTTTGAATGTAAAATAATGAAAGACTTAATCCTGCAAATGCAATAATTAATAAATTCTTTTCCAAATAAAATTTTTTTATTTTAAAAAAATAAAAGAAGTTTAATACAAAAAAATATGGTGCACTTTTCAGCGAACCTATTCCTAATGAAATTAAGTAACTAATAATTAAAAGCATTTCTTTATAAAAATTAAAAGTCTATATAATTTGTAAATAAAATACCTCAAGATTATTCTACTATTAAATTCATTAAAGTATAAATCATAATTTCCAGCATTCCACAAATCGATTCTTTTTTTTGATGGCTTCAAAACAATATTTTTTCCAAAAGGTATATATCTATACCCGGATTTTATTGATTTGAGTTTTATATTCTTGTGATATATAATTTTGGGTGCTTTAAGGGATTTTAAATTTTTATTTGAAATATATTCGATGAAAAGAATTTCTTCAATACTAGCCCACTTTAGAAGAGCAAAGTTGAAATTCTTGTACATTCTCAATAATTCATCTGTTTTGGCGAAATACAACCAATCACAAAAATGAAAACTTCCATAAATTTTTGTCGTAACATCTATTACATTTAAGCGATCATAGTCAATTTCATTTAATAGTTTTTCAAAATCTAAAATTGTATCAGATCTTAGTTTAAGTGTATATTTATTTTTCGAATTTTTTAATCCTTCCAATACACCCAATATATGTCTTGTGTAATTATATGATTTGCCATTAATAAAATCCGGACCAGGATCGTCTAGTTTAACAACAGTTACAGATTCGTCAAGTTTACTTTCAATTTTTTCATGTTTCCATGTAGAAACAATTATTTGTGAAAAAAAATTTGGGGATAGATTAATGAGATCAATTATTTTTTTTGAAAAATTATTTCCTTGAAAAACTACTGTTATCATTTATTATTTTTTAATATTTTGAAGGCAAACTCACAATCTTTTCCTAGCCAGTTATCTTTGTATTTTATTTTATGTAATTCAAAATCATCCAATTTGAGATTTAGAAAAGTTGAGCTGGAAAAACCTATTAGCTTTTTAAAACCTTTTTTCTTTAAAAAATTTTCTACAGGACAATTTAACCTAATTATTTTAAGATGTTTATTTATGCTTTGAATTTTTTTTTCTGAGTCTCTGGGATGTGCGATATAATAATCAGCATTCGTCTGAATAATTTTTTTTAACTCATCAGCTGGGTCGACTATTTTATTTTCAGAGAGTGCTTGACCAATAAAATAGATTGTATTACTACTTTTAAATTGCAGTTTTTCATTTTTTTTATAGATAAAATTTGGCGTATTGTGATTAAGTTTATCTAACAGTTTTTTAATAAAGGGGAGACCCTTTGTTGAAACGTATAAACTTCTTTTTTTTTTATGCATTATTTTGGCAATCTCGGTTCCTAAACCATCTGATAAAAAAAAAGTTTTTTTAGGTGAAATTAATCTTCTCAACATAGAGAAAGAACTTCTAACATCTCCAAAAATTAATTTTTTATTTAAACTTAAAATGGAAACAATAAGAAAAAACGCTGGGATATATCTTACGTCATAATTATTTGACAATTTTTTTTCTGTTGTATAACATATTGAATTTCCAAAATTTTCTCTTTTACTCCTTAATTGACCTATACTTTGAATAATAATCATTTAAAATAAATAATGCTAATGAACAAAAATATACCATATAAAAATATGGAATGTAATTAAAATTATAATTAGAAACTAAAAGGTAGCCCAATATCAAAAAAAGTGATGCTAAATACAGAAAATATTTGTGATTGCTGATTAAGGGAATTAATAGATCAGAAAAGAATCTAAAAGCACCAATTAAAAGCCATACTAAAACGGTTGATTTTTCAACAGTAAGATTATCCTCGTTGAAAAAAAATAAATTAATAAGAAAGTCTCTAAAAAAGAATGCAATGACTAGAAATATCAAACACAACAAAAAACTAATGTAAGTCTTTTTAATATTCCAAATGTTTTTAGAAACAATACCAATTTCAGATAATAGAATTAGTGGTCTAGAACCAAATAATACTAAATTCATTAAAAAAAATCCACAAGCAAATTGATACTGAATATGATCGGAATTTACTGAATAGAGTTCATTTCTGTCAAAGAAAAAAACTAGATTAATGACTACAACCAAAGCACTTAATCCCAATCCATAGTTGTCAAAAAGTTTTAAGTTGAATTTATTTTTTTTAAATAAAATTTTAAAAAAATATATTATAATTATTATTGAAATAATTAAACTTGAATAAATTCTTGAATAATAGTTGAAATAACTAACAAATAAAACTGTGATTATCCCAGAAGAGAACAACCAAAAAAATTTTAGTAAAGAACTCCTTAAAAGTTTTTTGGAACTTTCAAAATAGCAGATTGTATAACTGACCATTGTGATTAAAAATCCACACAAAAGTGAAAAAAAATCAACCCCAATTAATATTCCAAAGAAAATTAATAAAATAGAAATGAAAATTGTATTTGTTACATATCCAGAGATATTTTGGAAGTCATTTTTTACTCTAATAATATTTTGTGAGCCAAGACTCACAGCTGGCTGAAACCACAAGACAATTGTCCATAATGCTTGGTATTTAATATACTCCGCGGTGGACATATTAAACATTATGTATTTATTGAATAAAATAGGTATACTGTTAGCTATTGATGTTAATACGAAAAATAAAAAAAAAAATTTCTTACTCATTAAATAACTTGTGCATATGAGCAGGTGTCTTGATATAACTGTAACTTGTCAACGCCAATCTTCCTCCAATTTTAGGTGGTTTTCCCCTATGAATTGCACGTGTATTAACAAAAATTGCATCACCAGGATTTACATGAAATGATTTTATGCTGTATTTACTTTTATTTGATTTTATTAAGTCTATAATCTGATCATGTTTGAATCTTGTAGGTGATCCTTTCAACCCCAACTCTTTATTAATATTTAATATTGATTCAAACGAAAATGAGTCTTCTAAAATTTGAAAAGGACCATTCTTATCATTGGTACCATTAAGAAATATTATTAATTTATATTGATTTAAATAACCACTGTCTCTATGCCAATCTCCACCAGACCCTATTCCACCAGAAAGAATTTTATTAAACATAAAATAATGTGTATAAAAAGAACCGAAAAGAACATTTTTATTAAAAAGAGTTTTTATTTTTTTGAGTAAGAAATTTTTAGAATCATTATCAACTACTTTCATGACAGAAAATAGTCTTATATCATTGTCGTATTTAATGAATTTATTTAAATCATGATTAGTACAATTATTAATTATTAAATCTAACTTTTCTTTTTCTATTAAATTTTTTATATGAACATAACCTCTGTCAATTAGTTCTTTTGAGGTCGACCTAGTTAAGAATGATGCTATTTTTAATTTATTTTTCATTTAATCATCCAAACCAGTTTTCATAATATTATATCTTAATTGCCATTCTCCATTTTTATCTTTTTTCCACAAATGTTTAGATCTAAATTTTTCTACTGACTTCCAAAACTCCGTTTCAGATGTATCAATATAATTTAAAAATTCTTTAAAATACTTATTCGGAAATTCCATATCATATTTGTTTACTAAATAAGCAGCCTCATCTCTAGTAATCTTATCATTTCTAACCTCTTGAGCAGCATCATATGTACACCTTCCAATTCCAAATTTAATTAAAGTTGTAAAATAATGGAAAGGGTCTATTTTATCATCGATGCTACTGTATTTTGAATAGGTGCCTTCGGTTCTCTCGTGATTAGCTTGAAAACCAGTATTTTCAACAGCGTAATAGTAACATTCTTGTGGATCCCATTTTAAATAATAACCAAGATAATGAACCTCAATCCCTTTTTTAATTAGGTTATCTTTGATTGGGGGTATGTATGGTTGAAAATCGCCATATTTAAAGCCAAATTTCTTTATATAATCTTCCATTGTTACACCACCAAACTTCATTTTAAGAGGGTCATCTTCTGAAAAAAAATTCATATTCATAATTGGATTTGTATTTTCTTCAATAGCATTACCATATTCTGCTTGATTCTCACCATACATAACTAATTTAACACCATATTTCTCTGCAAAGGAGGGCCCGATTATTCTCTGGCCGATTATAAATGGTTGGAAAGGATGCATTAAGTTATGGAAGGCATTTTTAGTCATTAATCTATGTAATTTTCCATTAGGTGTATATAGCACATTATCTAATCCGCCCTCGTGTGACCAATTCTGCATGTTTTTCCATCCTATATCTGTATATAAATGAGGAGCCCAAGTAACAGTCAAAGGATTCATTCCATACTTATATTTTAAAATATGGGATGTAAAGGCGCTATCTTTACCTCCACTACCTGGCACTATAACATCGTATGATCCGTCGTTAGACTTATATTTTGATAGTAACTCTATTAATTTATTTTCTCTTTCAATCCAATTTATATCTCTTTCCTTTTGCTCATGATATAAGCATGCAGAACATATTCCTCTGTTATTAAAATTTATAACCTGTTTTTTATCGTTTTCGGAAGCTTTAAACTCAATTGCTGAACTTGGCCGTTGATTGGAAATGACGCATTTTTTACAGAATTTAACTTTTTGAGGAAGACCGTACATTGGTTTCATAAACTATATCTTATTGCATATATTAACGAAGTTATTGATAATTTTTAATCCCGAACTAGCGCTTTTTTCTGGATGAAATTGACAACCATAAATATTATCTTTTTTAATTGCTGAACAAAATATTTGATTGCAATAACTAGACAAAGATAAAATTTCTAGTTTATTAGTTGGGATAACAACATAGGAATGGACGAAATAAAAATTATTTTCTGAGTTTAAACCATCTAAAATAGTGTTATTCCAATTTAATACATCTGGTTCTAAATTAGACCAGCTAATATGCGGCAACTTCATTCTTGGAGATGCATCAAATGTAAATTTTTTTACATTTCCCTTTATTAGTCCTAAGCCTTTAGTGATACCAAATTCTTCGCTGCTTTCCATTAGCATTTGCATTCCTAAACAAATTCCTAAAATTGGTCTGTTAGTTTTTGAATATTTTGTTATAATATCTACTAAATTAAGTTTATTCAAATTTTCCATTGCTTTTGAATAAGCACCAACGCCTGGAAGTATAATTCCACTTGCATTAATTATATCCTTTTCTTTATTGGATAATAAGGCATTTACACCGTTAAACTTAAGTGCATTAATTATACTTTTGACATTTCCAACCCCATAATCTATAACAACTATATTCATAATTCTAAATTTTTAATAGTGTCAATCTCACACAAATTGTAATGTAAAATTGACGCAACAGCAGCTGCATCTACATTTGTCTCCTTAAATAATTTTAAAATATCATTTGTATTTCCAGCACCACCCGATGAAATTATGGGTATTGAGCAGATTTCAGAAACAAGTTTATTTAGTTCAATATCGAAACCTTTTTTTGTTCCTTCCATATCAACAGATGTTAACATAATTTCACCTGCACCCAAATCTTGAACTTTTTTAACCCAATCTAAAACATCCAACCCTGTTGGTTCCCTTCCATTATCAATGTAAACTTCCCAAAAATTATTATTTTTTTTTGCTTCAATAGATGAAACTATTGATTGAGACCCAAATGTTTTTGAAGCTTTGGTTAAAAAATTTGGATCTTTAACAGCTGCAGTATTAATTGCTATTTTATCTGCACCTGCTCTCAAAGCAGTATGTATATCTTTAATTTTTCTTATTCCTCCACCTACAGTTATAGGAACAAAAACATCATTGCAAGCCCTCTCGATAATTTCGTTAAGACTATTTCTATCATAGTATGATGCAACAGCGTCCATAAAAACTATCTCATCAATACCGTTGTTATAGTAATTTTTAGCTAATTCGTTTGGATCACCAATTTTCCTCAATCCTTCTAAGTGAATTCCTTTGATAACATAGTTGTTTTTGACATCTAACCTGGCTATTATCCGCTTTATTCCCATATTAATCTAAATCTTGAAATTGCTTTTGTTTATTTGTTTTCCACAGTTTTTCAGTCCTTAATAATCTTAAAAATAACTTATCACTTTTACCGAGACCAAAATGGGTTAAATTGTTAGAAACATTTTTATTTTTATACGATTTTGCTTTTTTTATTGCTTTTATTATACTATTAACTGAATAATTTGAATTAAAAATTGAATTAAGATTTGCCCGTCGAAACTGGCGACTACCAATATCAACTGTTGGAATATTATAATATGGAGCTTCACGAATTCCTGCACTAGAATTTCCAATAATATAATCTGATTTCGAAAGCAATGTTAAAAAATACTCAAATCTTAATGAGGGATAAATTTTAATTTTTTTTAAATTTTCTAATTCTCCTATTTCTTTTATAATTTTTAATGAACCAAGATCATTATTGGGATAAACTAAAATAAAATTATCATCTGACTCAATCAAAGATTTACAAAAGTTTCTGGCATATTCTGATATTTTTTCAAATTCTGTAGTTACTGGGTGAAACATAGCTATTGAAAAATTATCAAATGTTATATCATAATAATCCTTAACAAAACTCAATTTTGGTAGAAAATCGACATGCATTAAATCCAAATCTGGAGAACCAATAACATATATTGAATCTTTGATTTCACCAAGCTGAATAAGTCTTTTTTTTGCTTCTGAATTAGAAACAAGATGGATGTGTGACATTTTAGAAACAGAATGCCTTATTAATTCATCAATTGTACCTGAAATTTCTCCACCTTCAATATGTGCAACCAATATATTATTTAAACTACCAACTATAGCTCCCGCTAGTGCCTCAACCCTATCCCCGTGTACAACAACCAAATCAGGCTTAATTAAAGCGACATACTTTGAAAATCCTTCAATCGTTTTTGACAAAGAAATATCCATTCTTTCATCATTCAAATGATTAATATGTTTATAAATATTTTTAAACCCTGATTTTTCTATTTCATCAACCGTATATCCAAATAATTCGTTTAAATGCATTCCAGTAACAAAAATATATGACTCAAAAAATTTTGAATTCTGAGTAATTGTAATCAATGATTTTAGTTTTCCAAAATCAGCCCTGGTGCCAGTGAGAAATACAATCTTCTTTATTTTCTTATATCCTTCCAAGTTAAATGAGTGTCTTTTTTTATTTTATTAAGTGATTTCTTTCCGATAATTTTTTTGAAGTGTTCTGCAAGTATTTCACCTGTACCTGGTCTTTTTACCCAAATATTTTCCTCCGTAAAAATTTCTCCTTCTGCAATATCTCTTAAGGAAACAACAGTTGCAAATGCAAAGTCAATTGTCACTTTTTCTTCTTTTGCAGGACCTTTTTTTCCACCACTTTGTTTCCATATAATCTTGGAACCAATAATTAAATCTTTACATACATCTTCATCCATTGAACATATAATATCTGGTCCTTTTCTACTCATTTTATCGGTGAAATGTCTCTCTAAAATTGATGCTCCCAAAGCTACAGCACCAAAGCAAGCATGATTTGTTAGGGTATGGTCAGATAGTCCTACAACTATATTGGGGAAATTATCTTTTATCTCTTCAAGCGCTCCTAATCTAACAAGTTTGTCAGGAGTCGGGTATAAATTTGTAGTATGAAGCAATGCATAATCAATATTATATTCATCAAAAATATTAACTGCCTTTTTTATACTATTAATTGTATTCATTCCAGTGCTTAGTATTATGGGTTTACCAAAAGAAGCAATATGTTCTAGCAATGGGTAGTTATTACATTCTCCCGACCCTATTTTATATGCTTCAACATTCCATGATTCTAATCTGTTAGCAGCAGCTCTTGAAAATGGAGTGCTTATAAAAATCATACCATTACTTTCAACATATTTTTTTAACTCAAGCTCATCTGATTCATCTAGAGAACAATTTTTCATTATTTCATAAATAGATTTATCGGAATTTCCTGGAATTACTTCTTTTGCTAATGAACTCATTTCATCTTCAACAATATGGGTTTGATGCTTTACAACTTCAACTCCAGCTCTTTTCGCAGAATCAACCATCTCCTTAGCTACTTTGAGGCTACCGTTATGGTTGATTCCAATTTCAGCAATTACAAGTGGGGGATAGTCAGGTCCAATTTTTCTCGATCCAATTTGTATATAACTTTTTTTCATTACTTTTTGTTAATTAGAAATTCAGCATATTCTAAATCTTCGATTGTATCAATATCAATTGAGGATAATAATTCATTTGTTAAATATGGGTAAACATCTTTAGTAATAATCTCATTATTACTTATTGATTTACATTTGCTAATATATATTGAACCATTTTCATAATATAAATTATCTAGATCTTGTGATCTTTGTCCTGGAATGTAGTTTAATGGTGTAAATTTATTTTTTTTTACATTACCTAATTTCTTTTTAATTACTGAGAATGTTGCTAAACTATCTCTTCGAGAATTCATAAAATGTTTGATACAATCCTGCAATAAAGATAAACTTCTAAAAGGGCTTGTTGGTTGAAGTAAAATTATAGCATCACAGGCTATATTATTATTTTTAAAATATTCAAGTTGATATTTAAGAACGTCAATTGTGGGAGTTTTATCTGTAGCTAATTCTTTAGGTCTACTAAGCAGGTTTACTTCTAATTTTTCAGACAAATCCAAAATATCTTGGTCGTCTGAATTGACCCAAACAGAATTTTTAAAAGCTTGTTTGGCAATCTCGATAGAATACTGAACAAGAGGTTTACCGTTCAATAGTCTTAAATTTTTTCCTGCTAATCTTTTGGAATTTTTTCTAGCAGGAATTACGATTTGAAAATTCATGTGCTTTAGGTTTATTAAAAAATCTCTAGTTTATCGTTTTTGCAAGATTAACGTATTTTTTGAATTTATTTTTTTCATTATGCAATGGAATTAAACTAATTAATAATGACTTTGTAATTATTTTTATTCTTGATAGTTCCTCATTAGTAAATTTATCTTCAAAATGTTTAATCATTTTGGTTTTATATGATTTACTAATATTTTTTTCTAGAAGAATTTCGTCATAACCAATTAAAGACTGATATATCTTTGCAAAATCATAAAATTTATCACCAAATATAGTAAGCTCATTTCCCTTTTTTCCTTTAACGTCAATAAAAATCAAATCACCATAATTATTTAAAATTATATTACTAAAAACCAAATCTCCGTGTATTATACAAAGCTGACCTTTTATTTTTTTTGTTTTTTCATGTAGTTCATCTCTATCTTTTTTTGAAAAACCTAATCTATCATAATCAAATGACTTATATCTATCTACTAATTTTTTATCATAATCATAATAATTATTAAATTTTTTAATCTGTTTTTCATTATGAATTTTACTAATAACATCAAATAATTTATCGACATGAGTTGAATTTAAAATTTCATTAATATAAAGAGTGCTAAAATTACTACCACTTATTCTTTCAATAGTTATCTGATCTTTCACAGAAGAAATTAATTTTGGAAAATATTTCTTTATCTTAAACTTTGTAATTTCTTTATAGAAATAAGATTCTCCGTCCAATTTTTCATATTTAGAAGTTTTTGTCACCGTATTTTTATTAAAATGTAGTTTGTTAAAATGTCTTGGTTCAACATTTTCCATATAATAACCTATTTCTTTATTTAAATCTGTTTTTGGATTTATCATTAAATCATCAATATAATAGTGAGCATATGGTTTACCAAAAATTATTTCATCGTAGGGTATTTTAAACTTTTTTAAAGATTTGATTGTAATCTCCCCAATATCAGAAATTACTTTTTCAACATTTCCATTATGAGTTCTCATTCTTCTGGCTGTATAGATTATTATATAGTGACCATCTTTTTTTAGATTTCGAACATAATTAATTGTTTTAGAAATTGGCTTTACAGTACTATAGTCACCACTCACCATAGGAAAGGTTACTAGTGTATTATCTAAGTCAAAAACAAATCTTTTTTTTGACGAAGGAAATCTTTTTGAAAACTCTATAATTTGCTGGGGTGTACCTAAAACGTGAAAATCATTTGCTTCTAGTGAATCAAAATTAATATTATCTTTCAACATTTCAAGGATGATATTTGAAATATATATTTCTCCTTGAGACTCAATCTTGTTAATGTATCTTAATACCTGGGCTGAGGAATTAAATACATAACAACCAGTATTTGCATAATCAGAAATTTTGACCTTCTCAGCAATCTGAATAATTTTAGAATTTTTTTTCTTTATATATGAATAAATGGGTTTTTTTGATTTAGACTTAAAATAAACTGTAAGATTTTTATTTATTTTTCTAATTTCTGATAATATGTCCTGCTTATACCACGTATCTCCATCTAGAAGAACGATTTTTCCTTTAATTTTAAAATGAATCAAGCACCTCTTAACGGTGTCAGAGGGACCATTTGTTGGTGGTAATGCTAGTAAATTTATATTAGGAAATTTATCATTTATTATTTCTTCAAAGCTATATGCGTCAAGAAATTCGTTATAGGGTATAAAAACTTTATCATTTTTATTAAAATTTAAATTTTCTAATAACCAAAATATTATTTCTTTACCTAAAACTTTGATTAGGGGTTTTGGTTTTGTATAATTATTATCATGAAATCTCTTACCAATGCCACCAAGTGGAATAATTATATTCATTTATAAACTTATTGATCTTCCAACTTTACTCTCCCAATCTTTCTCGGGTCTTACCTCTAAATTTGTTTTCCAGCCACCTTCAATTGAATTTAAATTTATTCCATGCTCTTTTGCAAACAATATTAGAGCATTAACATCTTTTGGAAAACACGTTCCACCATAACCAAACTTTCCATCATGGCCAGGAACGTTTAGATGACTATCACCAACTCTGCCATCTGATGAAAATCCATTTAATGCATCTTCCCAATTTGCGCCGATTTTGTCACATAAAAGTTTAAATTCATTCATAATACTCACTTTTGTGGCAAAAAAAGTGTTATTCATGTACTTGATTAATTCGGCAGTTTTAGAGTCGGTAAGTATAATATTTTTGTTCTTAAATCTATTTGTAAATAATTCACTTACTTTTCTTGTCAAAGCTTTACTACCACCAATTATAATTCTAGACTGAGTCAACATATCTAACTTTGCTGTCCTTTCGGTTAAAAACTCAGGCGAAAAAACAATTTTTCTATCATGATATTTTTTTATTAAATCATGAGTGGTTCCGGGTATTACTGTTGATTTTAAAATATAAATAGGTTTATTTGATGATTTTTCTAATGCTTGATGAATATAGGTTTGATCTTGTTGACCATTTTTATACATTGGAGTTGGCACACAAATAAACACAAAATCACATTGATTAACATCTTCAAGTTTATGTGTAGATTTTGTAGGATCAATATCATAAATTTTGACATCACTCGTGGGTGAAAAAGCAAATGCTTGGGCTTCTCCAACGAAGCCATTACCTATTATACCAACCCTAAATCTTTTCATTTTCTAATATTTATATGAATCGTTTTTGAATGGACCGCTGATATTGACACCGATATAATCCGCTTGTTCTGAATTTAGTTCTTCAAGTTCTACACCAAGCTTTTCTAAATGAAACATTGCTACCTTCTCATCTAAATATTTTGGAAGTACGTAAACCTTATTTTCATAACTTCTGTGGTTTTTCCATAATTCTAGTTGTGCCAAAACTTGGTTGGTAAATGAGTTACTCATAACAAAACTTGGATGGCCGGTAGCGCAACCTAAGTTTACTAGTCTGCCCTCAGCCAATACAATAATTTCCTTGTTATTGATGGTATATTTATCAACCTGAGGTTTAATCTCTTGTTTAGTATTTCCAAATTGTGAATTAAGCCAGTTCATATCTATCTCATTGTCAAAGTGACCAATATTGCAAACTATTGCCTTGTCCTTCATTTTNATAAAATGTTCTTCTTTNACAATGTCTTTNTTNCCNGTTGCAGTAACAATTATATCCATTTCTTCAACTACACTTGATAATTTTTTTACTTCNAAGCCATCCATAGCNGCTTGTAAAGCACAAATNGGATCAATTTCNGTNACNGTTACTAGACACTTTGCAGAAGCAAANGATGCAGCAGTTCCTTTNCCNACATCTCCGTATCCNCAAACAACAACTCTCTTNCCAGCTAGCATTGTATCNGTAGATCTACGTATTGCATCAACTGCAGATTCTCTNCAGCCATATTTATTATCAAATTTTGCTTTAGTAACAGAATCATTTACATTNATNGCTGGCAANGGAAGAGTATTNTTTTTNTCTCTTTCGTACAATCTTAAAACACCTGTAGTTGTTTCCTCCGTTATTCCTTTAATTCCACTGATNAGTTCAGNGTATTTATCTANAATCATATTTGTCAANTCNCCTCCATCATCNAGTATCATATTTAATGGCTTTCTATCATCTCCAAAGAATATTGTTTGCTCGATGCACCAATCAAACTCCNCCTCTGACATTCCTTTCCANGCGTAGACAGGNATNCCAGCTTTTGCTATTGCTGCNGCAGCATGATCTTGTGTTGAAAAAATATTACAAGAACTCCANGTTACATCAGCACCTAACTCCACNAGTGTTTCAATCAGAACAGCTGTCTGTATTGTCATGTGTAAGCAACCTGCAATTCTAGCCCCTTTCAATGGCTTAGAGCTGGCATATTCTTTCCTTAATGACATTAGCCCAGGCATTTCAGACTCTGCTAGTGAAATTTCCTTACGCCCCCAGTCAGCAAGAGATAAATCTTTGACTTTAAATTTTGGTTTTGTCATTGAGTTAATTTTACTTTTCATTTTTAAAAGAATTTTTAAATTTTTTGGATAGCAAATCTACATAATCTAATTTTTCCCACGTAAATAATTCAACACTTAT
>PAHD01000003.1 GCA_002704685.1 Fidelibacterota bacterium | reverse complement strand
GCTGTTCGCCCATTAAAGCGGCACGCGAGCTGGGTTTAGAACGTCGTGAGACAGTTCGGTCCCTATCCTCTATGGTCGTAGGAAATTTGAAGGAATCTGTATCTAGTACGAGAGGACCGATATGGACGAACCTCTAGTGTACCTGTTGTTATATCAATAGCATTGCAGGGTAGCTACGTTCGTAATGGATAAGCGCTGAAAGCATATAAGTGCGAAACCAATCCTAAGATTAGATTTCCCTTTCTTTATAGAACCAAAGACTCCCAAAAGAATATTGGGTTGATAGGTCGCAGATGTAAGTACAGTAATGTATTCAGTCGAGCGATACTAAGTAGTCAGGAGACTTGACTTCTTATTAGTTTTATTTTATCATAAAGTGACGATATTTTTACATTCATTATTTCAACTATCTTTTTACGGTAACTATAGCATAGAGGATCCACCCGATCCCATCTCGAACTCGGAAGTTAAGCTCTATTGCGCCGATGGTACTGCACGGGAGACCAGTGTGGGAGATTAGGTCGTTGCCGTTTTTTTTAAAAAGGCTCAATATTATGTTGAGCCTTTTTACTTTATATTAAATATATATTTCCTTAAATTATAAACATGAAGCATTTATACATATTATTATCACTAATTTTTACGACTTTTTTATTTTCAGATTGCACTTGCTATAACTGCCCAAAAATCAAAAAAAATTTTTTCAATGATGATATTATTGGATTTTACTTAAGTTCAATTGATTTAGAATCAGGTGAATCTAAAACTCTTTTATTTGATTATTCTATTGATTTAAGCGATGCATTACTAAGTGAAGATTGTGGAACAAATTCTACACATGATATTTCTAAGCTCTTTGTTTCATTTGATATTTCTATGTTTATTCCAGGACTAATGGATGAAACTAAACAGCTAGTAGATGGTAAAGTTCGTTTTGATATTAATTCTAATACTATATCAGATATAAGTTTTAGAAATACAGATTTAAATTTTGAAACAACTCAATTATCAGGCAATACAGATTTTTCATTACAAGAATACAATTTAAGTGTAACAGATGATGATATTGAAGAAATTGCAGATCTTTTTTTAAGTCTTGGAAGAGCTCCAAATGGTGTCTATAATTTTAATTTTGTTTTAGAAAATGAAAATAATACAGAAATAGACCAAATTTCTGAGACTGTAGAAATTTTTGTACCATCGTATTTGGATTTAATAACCCCTGGTTCTACTGACTTAGCAGATTCTTTATCAAATATAGTTATGTCATCAAACCCAACATTTCAATGGAATTCTGACTACTGTAATAAATGTAATTTTTCTATTAGAGTTTCAGAATTTAGATCCAATGATCATAGCTCATTACAAGAAGCCTTGGAAGATTATTCTATCTTACCAATAAACTCAGGTTATTTTTCTTTATCTTCTAATATTAATTCTTTTCAGTATCCTGCATCAGGGGTAGGAGAAATTATTCCTGGTAATCTATATGTTTGGCAAATTAAAAGAACATATGATACATCAAATGGATTAATGGAAGAATTTAGTCCCATATTTTTATTTAAAGTACAAGATACTCAGTCAGTTGAACCTCCAGTAGTTAGTCAAGACGTTAATTTAGAAAATATTAAGATGCTTATAGGTACTGAGACCTATGAAAGCTTATTTGGTGAGAGCGGTCAATTGAAAGATTTTAATAGTGTGAATTCAATAATGACTCTAAATAATCAAAATATTTCAATTAATTATTTAATTGAACTTATAAATAGACAAACTCAAGGTGAAATAAATATTATGGAAGTTGATGTTCAATAGTTTTATGAAATATAAATTTTTATTTTCTGTTATATTTATCTCTTTTTTAATTAATAAAGAGACATTAGCAATTGTTACTAAATCAACAGGGGATGTAAAATATAAAAGTTATTTAAGTGATGAATTTTCTAATGAACTTAAAATGGGTTCGCAACTTTTCAATAATGATTTGATAATTACTGATAGTGATGGTTTTGTTAAATTTTCATATTTAGATGACGGTACAACCATAAAGATACATCACGATTCTGAATTATATGTTAGAGGTCAAGTAAATAAGAAGAGTATAAGCAAAAGAATTAATATGAGTAATGGTCTTTTAAAATTAGATGTTTCAAAGCAAAATAATGATGAATTTATGGTAATTACACCTACATCTGTCGCATCAGTAAAAGGAACAAGTTTCATTTTAAAATCTAATGAAGATGGTGATAGTTTTTTTGGTTATGAAGGGACCGTTGAAATAAGGAATAAAGAGTCTAACCAAATTGTTAAGCTTTCAAAAAATTTAAAAGTTATATCTAATAATGATGGTTCAATTAATTCACAGATTGTAACACCGAATGATTTGAATCCCATTGAAACATTTATTGAAATGGATGAAGATAATGAAGAACCTGTTGAAAATTATTTTATAGATGAATCTGAGACAATAAATGAATTAATTATTAAAGTATATAACTCAGATGGTGAAGAAAGAGAAATAATTATTAAATACAATGAGTAGATATGATTTTTATTTTTATTTTTTTATTTTTTAGTTTATCGTTTTCTAAAATAATTGATCATCAAATACCTAGTAGTGCCTATTTGAATAATCCACTGGAGATTAAAGTTTATACTGACTATGCTCCCAATGAAATTGTAGATTTTAAACTTTTTTATAAAACTGGTAATAGTGAAATTTTTTTTCAAAGTGATTTAAATCCTCTATCAAACGATTTTTATAGTTGTATAATTCCTCCTGATTTTTTAAGCGAAAAATATATTGAATATTATATTCTATTAGAGAATATAAATGGAAATTTTTTGAGTATACCTTCTATTGATCCATACGATGTTCCAATTAGTATTTTAATAGAAGAGGAAGTTTTTAATGATCCGGTTGAAAATTTTATTAATTATGATGTGAATATAATTTCACCACAACCAAATCAAAAAATCGAAAAAGAAGATTTGTTCATTGCACTTTCTTATTTTAGAATGCAAGATATAGATTATAGTTTAACGCAAGTTTTTATTGATGATATTGATATGTCAAATAGTGCAGATGTAAGAGCAACAAATTTAACTTTATCTGAAACTAGTTTATTTCCAGGAGACCATGAAATAAAGGTTTTATTATTTAATTCAAATGGTGATAGCTATGAACCTATTGTTTGGAACTTTTATATATTAGGTGATTTTGAAGGCATGTCTACTACTTATGATGGTAAAATATGGAACGATTATTTAATTAATAGAGTAGATTCGCTTAAGACTTACACGAATAATACTAATTTAGATTTTTCTTTTATTACTGATTGGGCTAACGTAAAAGCTAAACTTAAAAAATCTTCATTAGAAAATAATTTGTTTCAAGCAAGAGATAGATATTTATTTGATATTTCACTCAGTGATAATATAAAATTAAAATATGGTGACTTTTATCCAAATCATAGTGATTTTACCGTTAGAGGAAATAGAGTAAGAGGATTTGGTTTTAATTATAAATCTTCTAAGTTCCAAGTTGATTTAATATCAGGTGAATTAGCAAGAGCAGTTCAAGGAAATCCTCTAGGAGATGCAGTGCTAATTTCTGATTATTCAACAGAATATATTTGTCAAGAATTTAATGATGATGAATGTATTTCTGGATATGATAATGATTATGTAGATATATCAAGGTCAGGCTATACATTTAAAAGAAATATTTCTGCTCTTAGATTAGGATTTGGTAAAAATAATGGTCTTAATTATGGATTTAGTATTTTGAAAGCTAAAGATGATATTAATTCTGTAAATAAAAATTTAAATGGTGCTGTTATATCATTACCAACTGATTTAGATATTTTCAATGATTTCAATTCAGATGTTTTTATTGATTTAAATTCAGATGGATTATTTACTGATGGAGAACCAATTTATGAAGATAATAATACTCAATTTCAAATTGATGGAAGTTGGGATTATGATGAATTGATAGATATACCTAGTGAATTTTTAACTAATACATATTCTTCAAATTTAATTACATCTAAAAGTTCTATCTATGTTGAAGAATGTCAAAATCTTGTTGATGACTATGGTTTAATTGATATTAGTTTATGTAATAATGATACATATTATGATATAGTTCAATATGTTTGGGATATAAAAGTTTTAAATGAAAAATTAGAAAATTATCTAAGCGATAATTATAATTTAGAAACTGATCAGGGGCAAGTAAAAATATTAGAAAATCAATGGGATGGTGATAATCCAAAAGATAATATAATTTTTGGTTCTGATTTAAATTATTCAACAAAAAATAAGAGATTAAAAATCAAGTCTTCTGTTGCAATGAGTTTTATTAATGAAAATATTTGGAACCCAGTGAAATCTGTAAATGAATTTGATACTTATAGTGATGATTATACTGATTGTGAATTTGGAACAACGTATTCAAATCCTGAGTTACTATCAGAAGATTGTACTAGTTCTTATCAGTTAGGTGGATGTAATCCTTTAGAACATTATTGGCATGAATGTAGGGCTTATACTTATGTTGATGGGGAATATGATTCAAATATTAATGCATGGCAAGTAAAAAATGATATTGAAATACAGTTAAGCGTTTTAGAACAAGGAATTGCTCTGGATGCTATTCCTGATCCAGAAAGCTTTGAAGATATCTTCCATTATAATTTTGATGCTGTCCCTGCAATACCTTTTTATAATTTAGTACAAAAGCTTGAGAATGAAGAATCTTTATCTTTTATTGATATTTTTGACTCCCCAGAAATTGCTTATAATGTTGATTTTTCTTTAAAGCTTTTAAATAATCAAATTCAATTTGGAGTTAAAAAAGTAGGACAATCATTCAATACTTTAGGGAATCCTTATTTACAAAAAGATGTTAAAGAAAAATATTTTACAGATAGAATTAGACTTTTCCAAAATAGAATGTTCCTAACATTGAAATATAGTAATATTGCAAATGGAATAAGTGATGATTCATCTTCAGATAGTTCTGAAAAATATGATTATAATATTAGCTATTATCCTGGAATAGATTTACCATCATTTAATTTTTCATATGCTGATTACATGAGAAAAAGTGGCGAATCAGAATTATATGATTTAGATATTAATAATGATGGTTTAGTTGATGATAATGATATTCTTGATACAAGATTGAATACTCAGACTAATAATTATAATTTTTCAGTTAATCATAACTTTATGTATTTATTTGATAATAATTTGACTTTCACCTACTATTATTCAAATAAAAAAGATTTAATTTATGAAGAAAGAGGATTTATTATTGATAATGATACTGGGGAAACTATTGCTGATACTTCTTACATATCTCCAAGATCTTTAAATAAAAATATAACAATCAATTTAAAAACAAAAATCAATGAAGATTGGGAGTCTGTAATAAATTATTCGAATAATTTCTTTGATTATGCACAAAAAATATCAGATTATTATGATAAACAAAAAATAAACTCAATTGGTTGTTCTTTTAATTATAAAATGAGTGATAAAATTCAAAAAATTGGTTCTGGAATTAATTATACATATGCTGATGGATCTTCAACAAAATATTATCAATTTTCACTACAAGTATTTTCTGAAATTGTACCAGTAGAAAATATGTTCATCAATTTAAGTTATAATTATAAAATTAAAAGTGTAGTCTCATCTACAGATTATAATAATTCATTATTTAAAATAAACTTATCATATAGATTCTAAAATTGAAGACAAAATTTAAAGCTTACTCAATATACTTTTTTATTGGGACTATATCCTTTTTATTGATTTTTTTTCTAGATTTTATAGGTGTTTTTTCAAATTTAGAATCTCAAATGTATGATATGAGATTTAAGATAAGAGGTCCTTTAATTGGATGGGAATCTTTATATTCTAAGAGCAAAAAAAATGAATCTTTTAAAGATAAAAATGAAAATAAAATATATGATTTAGGTGAAGATTTTGAAGATCTAGGAAATGGAGTATGGAATATCAATGAAATCTACGAAGATTTAAATAATAATAATCAATGGGATGAAGATGAGCCTTATATAGATCAAGGAAATGGAAAGAAAGATTATGGACAGAATGTAGTAATTGTTGAAATTGATGATGAATCATATAGACTAATTTGTGAAGGATATCCATATACAAGAGGCAGAGTGTGGTCTAAAGTAGTTGAGAATTTAACAGATGCTAATGCAAAAATAATTGTTTTTGATATAATGTTTGACTCTCCTGATCATACAACAAAAATAATAGAAAATGCTATATCTGATAATTGTGAAGATTGCTCATATACTGATGCAGATATAGAGTTTTCTAGTTCGATTTTATATGCAAAAGAAAATGGTACAGATGTAATATTAGCTTCAAAAATAGCATATGATATTAATAGAGTTCCCCCGCAATATTATGTCAATCCTTACAAGTTACTTTTAGAATCTGAACCATATATTGGACTAATTGACCAAGAATCTGATATGATTGATAATGTTATTAGAAGATATCCAATTTACAACAAATTATATGGTGATTCACTTTATCAGCTTTCTTTAGCCACTAGAACTGCTTTGGTTTTTAATAATATTAATGAATTTAATATTATTAATGATGTTAAAAATAAGCAAATAAAGTTTAATGATTTTAATATTAGTACTTATAGTAATGAAGCATCTTTTTTATTAAACTATAATGGACCTAATTCAAATATCTACCAAACGTTTGATACTTTTTCATTATCAAATATCATTGATAGCAAGGATTATAATCTATGTAGTTCAAATGAAGATGATGATTGGATGGATAAGTACATAGATAAAAGCAATCCCTTGTATAGTTTTTTTGGAAGTGAAAAAAATCCATTTAAAGATAAGATTGTTATTATTGGTTCGTCTTTACAAGAGGATAATGATTTTGTAGAAACACCATATTTTAATTATAATAATTCGGAAAATCCTATGCCAGGGGTAGAGGTTCATGCTAATGCAATTCAACAATTATTAGATAAAGATTTTATAAAGGTTCCAACATCTACCTTGAGTTTATCAAAAAGTTCATTTTTATACCATTTATTAATCATTTTATCTTTTATGATTATTACATTATTTTTAAGCAATATTAAATTTTTTATTGTGAGTATAGGTTCTGTAATAATATTAATGCTTTCCTGGTTTTCTTTATCGATAGGTTCATTTTTATGTGATCAATTATGGCTTATAAAATATTTTATAAATTTATTTTTATCAGTACCATTTACTTATAATTCACCAGAACCTGGCCAATCTATAATGTTGCCTGTTGTATTACCCCTTAGTTCTATCTTGATTACATTTGGTATTAATCTATCATATAAACTTTTTAAAGAACAAAGTGATAAAAATTTTTTAAAGGATACTTTTGGAAAATATGTTTCACCAAAATTAATAGACGATATGTATGCAAATAAAAAGTTACCTGAACTTGGAGGTGAAAGTGGTATTAGAACAGCTTTTTTCTCAGATTTACAATCATTCTCAACAATATCTGAGCAATTAACTTCTAAAGAATTAGTTGATCTTTTAAACGAATTTTTATCAAGCCAGACTGAAATAATATTAAATAATAAAGGTACATTAGACAAATATGAAGGAGATGCTATACTATCATTTTTTGGTGCTCCTTTATTTTTTGAAACTCATGCAAAAGCTGCAATTGATTCTGGTGTTTCATGTCAAAATAATTTGGTCAAATTATGTAAAAAATGGGCTTCAGAGGGTGAAAAATGGCCAGAAATTGTTCATTCGATGAAAATGAGAATAGGGGTTAATACTGGTGAGATGGTTACTGGTAATATGGGATCAAAACATTTTATGAATTATACTATGATGGGTGATGTTGTAAACATTGCGGCAAGATTAGAATCTGCAGCAAAACAATATGGGATATATTTTCATACAACTGAAGAAACAATCTTATCTGCTGGAGAAAATAATTATACTTGGAGATATATTGATCGTGTTCAATTTGTTGGGAAAACGGTTTGGCATCAAACTGTAGAGATACTAGGATTCAAAAAAGATGAAGATTCAAAAACTAAAAAATTAGTATCATTATTTAACAAAGCTCAGAAAGAATATTACAATCAGAATTGGGACAAAGCAATTGCATTATTTGAAGAATCAAATAAAGTTGAAACAAATATTAAAGATGAAGATATAAATCCTAGTAGGATTTTTATAGAAAGAGCTTACGAATTTAAAAGATATCCACCTAGAAAAGGCTGGAGAGGTGCTTTTATTTTGGTAAATAAATAAATTATGAAAAAAAATATTTTATGGGTTGATGATGAGATTGAGTTACTTGAATCTCATATAATATATTTAAGTGAAAAAGGATATAATGTTTTAAAAGCAAATTCAGGTGAAGATGCAGTTGAACTTTGTAAAAAATCAAATATTGATTTAATTCTTTTAGATGAAATGATGCCTGGTATTGATGGAATAGCAACGTTAAAAATTATTAAATCTGAAAATCCTGATTTACCAGTTATTATGGTCACAAAAAATGAGGAAGAGGATTTTATGGAAGAAGCTTTAGGAGAAAAGATTTCATATTATCTAACAAAGCCTGTAAATCCTAGTCAAATTCTTATGGCCTGTAAAAAAATACTAGAAAATTCTAAGATTGAAAATGACAAATTAATTAGTGATTTTCTTAAATATGTTAATAAAGTTCAAAATTATAATTTTGATAAACTTGAATACGATGATTGGAAGAAAATTTATACTGATTTTTCAAATTGGTCATTAAAAGTTGAAGAATTAAATAATCTTAGTTTTATTGAAATCTTAAATGATCAAAAAAAATTATTGAATAAGAAATTTAATAACTATATTGTATATAATTATAAAAATTGGGTTAAAGATCCTGATTCTAGACCTCTGCTATCAAGTGATTTATTTAAAAAAATATTTGAACCTATTTTTGATAAAAAGCAATTAATCATCATTGTTATTGATTGTTTTAGATTTGATCAATGGTTACAAATTTGTCCAATGTTAAAAGATGTATTTCAAATTAAAGAAGATATGCACATGTCAATTTTACCTACAGCAACACCTTTTGCAAGAAATGCAATTTTTAGTGGTATGTTACCAAATGAGTTAAAGTTAAAACTTCCAAAGTTATGGTCTACAATGTTTAAAGAAGAAAAGTATAATAAGTTCGAAAAAGAACTCTTTGAAAATGCTCTTAATATCAATAATAAATCAATTAAATCTTTCCATTATGAAAAAATTATAAATGTTAATGATGGAAAAAAATTCTATAATAAATTAAATGATTATAAGAATGTTGATATTTTAAGTATTGTGGTAAATTTTGTAGATATTTTAGGTCATTCAAGATCTGAATCACAAATTTTAAAAGAGCTTATTCCAAATGAATCAGCTTACAGATTAGCTGTTCATAATTGGTTTAAAAATTCATGGTTAAAAGATTGCTTGATTGAATTAGCTAATTGGAATGCTGATATATTAATAACGTCCGATCATGGTAATACAATAGTTTCTAAACCTGTTAAGGTTAAAGCAGATAATACTGCATCATTAGGTATTCGTTATAAATATGGAAGAAATTTAAATTTTTCAGATAAGGATGTATTAAAAATAAAAAACCCAGAAAACTATGGTTTACCATCATTTGATGTAAATACGGAATATATTATATCTAGCGATAATAAATATTTTGTTTATGAAAATCAATTTCATAAATACTCTAATATTTTAAAAAATAGTTTTCAACATGGTGGTATTAGTTTAGATGAAGTTTTGGTGCCATTAATACATTTGAAAAATAAAAAATGAAAAAGTTTAATAATATAATAACATCTAGTCCTGTAGAAACTCAAAAGTTAGGAACTGAATTTTCAAAGCTTTTAAAACCTGGTGATATCATTGCATTAATAGGCAACTTAGCTGCTGGAAAAACTACTTTTATTAAAGGAGTTTTGAAAGGTCTGGATTATCAATATGAAGTAACTTCTCCTACATTTACATTGATAAATGAATATTATGCTAAATTTAAAGTAATTCATATTGATTTTTACAGAGAAGAAAATATTGTTAGATGGAATGAACTTGGATTTCAAGATATAGTTAATTCTGATTCAATTATAATGGTTGAATGGGCAGATTTAATACCAGATTTAATACCGAATATTAATTATAAATTATTATTTAAACATGAAG
Source organism: Fidelibacterota bacterium (assembly GCA_002704685.1). GTDB lineage: Bacteria > Fidelibacterota > Marinisomatia > SCGC-AAA003-L08 > D37C17. Next base: position 7,213 of record PAHD01000003.1, on the reverse strand, counting down.
GCGAAGATAAAAGGAAAATCGATTTAAAATGAACCATTTAGCAATAGATACATCGACAAATATTTGCAGCGTTTCATTATACTGTAATAATAAATATAATACTATGAAAAAAGAAGATATCTCTGATCATTCAGAATACTTACCTATTTTTGTTAATAAATTACTTAGTAATGATGTGAAAATTAATTTTATTGCTCTAAATATTGGTCCAGGATCATTTACTGGTTTGAAAATTGGTTGTTCATTTGCAAAAGGCTTAGCAAAAGCATTAAATATAACTATAGTACCAATTGTTACATTTGAAGCATTAAAAAATGAAATTACAAGTTCCAATTATTTTTTATCTATTTATTCTCATAGAGATTTTTCTTTTTATACAAAAATTAAAAATGGAGTAATGGGTGAGCATAAATGCGATAAAATTTCAAATTTTAAAGATGAGAAAGTATTTGGTTATGGTTTTCCAAAAGATTTAAATGTAAACTATAAAGAGATAAAACCTTGCTCAGAAAAAGTTAGCATTATTGCTTTAGAAAATTATAATGATTTTAAAAATAAAAGTATTGATAATATTAATCCAATATATCTAATGCAAAATAGTAAATAATTATGACTGAATGGTTTAGAAGAAAATCAAAAAATATAAAAACTTTTTATAAAAAAGATACAACTGAGGGTAGTTGGATAAAGTGTCCTAATTGTAGTGAGGTTGTTTATAAAAAAGTTTTAGAAGATAATTTTTCAGTATGTAGTAACTGTAATTTTCATTTTCGATTAAATGTTTATAGGTATTTAGATTTAATAACAGATGATGGGAAATTTAAAGAGTTTGGTGAAAATATAGTTTCTCTTGATCCATTAAATTTTAATGCTCAGAAAAAATATTCTGATCAGATTGAAAAATATAAAGAAAAAACAGGTGTTAATAGCGCTGTTGTAACTGCCACAGGAAAAATAGATAATGTTGATGTAGTTTTGGCTATAATGAATTTTGAATTTATTGGAGGCAGTATGGGCTCTGTTGTAGGGCATAAAATTGGATTAGCTATTGATAAAGCAAATTCAAAAAAAATACCATTAATTATTGTTACAGCATCTGGGGGTGCTAGAATGCAAGAAGGTGCAATAAGTTTAATGCAACTGGCAAAAACAACAACAAAGCTTGCTAGATTTTCTAAAAATGGTGGGTTATATATTACTGTATTAACTGACCCTACTACTGGAGGTATTTCTGCTAGTATAGGTATGTTAGGTGATATTATTCTTGCTGAACCTAAGGCCCTAGTTGGTTTTGCTGGTCCGAGAGTGATAAAACAAACAATTGGTCAAGACCTACCAGAAGGATTTCAAAGATCAGAATTTTTACTTAAAAAAGGATTTATTGATAAAATTGTTTATAGAAAAGATTTAAAACCTTATTTATCAAAAATAATAGATCTGCTTTATATAAAATGAAAAATACTATCATTATATTAGATTATGGTTCGCAGTATACTCAGCTAATTGCTAGAAAAATTCGAGAGCTTGAAGTTCATTCAATTATATTACCATATGACTATAGCCCAGATCAAATTAAAAAATATAATGTAAAAGGTTTTGTGTTGTCTGGAGGTCCATCAAGTGTTTATGAAAAAAATGCTCCATTTTTAAATGAGAATATTTTTACATACGATGTTCCAATTCTTGGGATATGCTATGGCTTTCAACTATTGGTTAAGCATTTCGATGGATTAGTTGAAGGTTCTAAAAAAGCAGAATATGGAAGTTCAAATATTTTATTTGAATCAAAGTCTATTTTATTTAATACAATTCAAACAAAAAATACTGTTTGGATGAGCCACGGTGATAAAGTTTCAAAGATTCCTCAAGATTGGGAAATAACAAGTAAGTCTGAAAACAATATTATATCATCTGCTCAAAATATTAATAATAAGTTATTTGGTGTTCAATTTCATCCTGAAGTTATGCATACACATAATGGTAAAAAAATCATTCATAATTTTTTATTTGACATTTGTAAAGCAAATCCAGATTGGACTGCTTCAGAATTTATTTCTCAACAATTAGTTAATATTAGAGATACGGTTGGAAATAGTAATGTTATTTGTGCTTTAAGTGGAGGCGTTGATTCAACAGTTGTTGCTTGTTTATTAAAAAAAGCGTTAGGCCAAAAAGTTACTTGTGTTTTTGTAGATCATGGATTACTCAGGAAAAATGAAGCAGAAGAAGTCATGAATATGTACAATAAATATTTAAACTTAGATGTAACCCTATTAAACAAGTCAGATGAATTTATTGAAGCATTAAAGAATGTGAAAGATCCAGAAGTCAAAAGAAAGATAATTGGAAATAAATTTGTTGAAGAATTTGAGAATTTCTCTTTAAAATTAAAGAATGTGAAATTTTTAGCTCAAGGAACATTATATCCTGATGTAATTGAATCTGGTGGATATGGTAAAGTTGCAGATAAAATTAAATCTCATCATAATGTTGGGGGTTTACCTGAAAAGATGAAATTTAAGTTAATTGAACCTGTTAATGAGTTATTTAAAGATGAGGTAAGAAAAATTGGTCAAGAGTTAGGTATTCCTGTTGAATTTATTATGAGGCATCCTTTTCCTGGCCCTGGTTTAGGTATAAGAATTTTAGGTTCAATTACTGAGGAAAGACTAAATATTTTAAAAGATGCTGATAAAATTTTTATTCAAATTTTAAAAGATTCTGGATATTATGATAAAATTTGGCAAGCATTTTGTGTTTTATTACCAATAAAAACTGTTGGAGTTATGGGAGATAAAAGAACATATGATAATGTTATTTGTTTAAGAATGGTAACAAGTGTTGATGGAATGACAGCTGACTGGTTTGATTTACCACCAGATATTCTTAAATTATGTTCAAATAAAATTGTTAATGAAGTTAAAGGTGTTAATAGGGTTGTTATGGATGTCACATCCAAGCCACCTGGAACTATAGAATGGGAATAATCTATGTGCGGTATAGTTGGATATATAGGTAATCAAAAGGCTTCTAATATCATTATAAAAGGTCTTAAAAGGCTAGAGTATAGGGGATATGATTCAGCTGGATTAAGTACAATGGAAAACAATCAAATTTTCACTTCAAAGTGTAAGGGGAAAATCACAGATTTAGAAAGTCTTCCAAGTATTGAAGAACATATTAATTCATTTGGTATAGGCCATACACGTTGGGCTACACATGGTGAACCAAATATTGATAACGCACATCCTCATAATGATTCTGACAATATATTTAGTTTAATTCATAACGGAATTATTGAAAATCACTACTCAATTAAAGAATATTTATTTTCTAAAGGTATAAAGTTTAAAAGTGATACTGATACTGAGGTTTTAGTTCAATTTATCAGTTACATTTATAAAAAAGAAAAATTAGATTTTTATAATACTGTTAAAGCAGTATTGAAAGAGGTTAAAGGAACATATGGTATTGTTGTAATGTGTAAAAATGAACCTGAAAAGCTTGTTGCAGCAAAAAATGGTAGTCCTTTGTTAATTGGTATTGGTAAAGATGAGAACTTTTTAGCTTCTGATGCTTCTGCAATTTTAGATGAAACAAGAAATATTTTTTATTTAGATGATGGTGAAATAGCTGAAATTACTAAAAATACTTATAAAGTAACACATATTGAGCACAATCAAGAAATTATTAAAGATATTAAAGAAATTGAGTTTTCTTTAGATCAAATTGAAAAAGGAAATTTTAAACATTTTATGCTCAAAGAAATTTATGAGCAACCAAAAGCAATAGAAGATGCCATAAGAGGCCGAATAGATTTAGATAATAATGTTAAGCTTGGAGGTATAGCAGATTATGTTGATAGGATATTGGAATCTGAAAATATATTTATTACTGCTTGTGGAACTTCATGGCATGCTGCACAGATAGGAAGTTACTTACTTGAAGATATATTAAAAAAACCTGTTAAAGTTGAATATGCATCAGAGTTTAGATATAGAAATAAATCTATAAATGAAAAATCTTTATTAATTGCTATTAGTCAATCAGGAGAAACTGCAGATACGCTTGCAGCTGTTTCTAAAGCGAAAGAAAAAAATGCATTAACTTTAGGGATAGTAAATGTAGTTGGAAGTACAATTGCTAGAGAAACAGACTGCGGAATTTATATGCATGCAGGTCCAGAAATTGGTGTTGCCTCAACAAAAGCTTTTACAACTCAAGTTGTTATTTTAATTCTATTTGCAAATTTATTAGCTCAAAGAAATAAGATTGAAAAATCTAAATTATATCTAAAAGACTTAAAGGATACTCCTTATCTTATTAAAGATATCTTAAAATTATCAGATCAAATTTTTGAAATTTCTAAAGAATATTCTGATGCTTCTAATTTTCTTTATTTAGGAAGAGGATATCAATTTCCAGTAGCACTAGAAGGTGCTTTAAAACTAAAAGAAATTTCATATATACATGCTGAAGGATATCCAGCCGCAGAAATGAAGCATGGTCCAATTGCATTAATTGATAAAATGATGCCAGTTGTTGTTATAGTTACAAAAAATGGATTTGATAAAATTTTATCAAATATACAAGAGGTTAAATCAAGAGGTGGTAAAATTATTACTATTACAACAGTTGATAGTAAAGCTCTTAAAGATTTATCTGATCACTATATATTCTTATCTAACTCTGTAAATGTGTTAAATGCTATAACACCAATTCTAACTTCAGTTCCTCTGCAATTATTAGCTTACCATATTGCTGTTTTAAAAGGTTGTAATATTGATCAACCTCGAAATTTAGCAAAGAGTGTAACCGTAGAGTAAGATTTGATAGTTCTAGTCCTCTAAATTATGAAAAATCATAAAAGTATTATTTTTTAATGAATAAAGTAACACCAGTATTAAAGTGGGTNGGTGGTAAAAGACAATCTATACCNACTCTTCAAAATTATTATGATAGACTTAAGTTTAAGGAATATCATGAACCTTTTTTTGGAGGAGGTTCAGTTTTTTTAGATATTAATTCAAAACATCAATGTATATCTCATATCTCAGATTTTAACAGTGATTTAATTAATTTGTATAAAGATATTAAATCCAATCCTGATTTATTTATTAAAACATTGGAAGAACTTAAAGAACAATACTCTGAAAAAGATTATTANTATTTTAGGAGTAGATTTAATGGTGTAGATAGAGAAAAAAATGAAGTAGAAAAATATACAGGAATAACTAGATCCTGTTGTTTAATGTTACTCAATAAAACGTGTTTTAATGGATTATATAGAGTTAATGGTAAGGGTTTGTTTAATGTTCCTAAAGGTGATTATAAAAANCCTAAGATTTTAGATAGGGATAATATTTTAGATTTTTCAAAAAGTTTACCAGAAGTTGAAAATATTCACTTTGAAGACTTCAGAGACTGTGAAAAAAGAATTAAAAAAGGTGATTTAGTTTATTTTGATCCTCCATATCATCCATTAAGTGAAACCTCTTCATTTACACAGTATACAAGTATATTTGGTGAAAATGAACAAATAGAGTTGTATCAATTATTTAAAAGATTAGATGAAAAAGGGGTATTAGTTTTACTATCTAATAGTTCTTCAGAATTTATTTTAGATATGTATAAAGAATTTAAACCTGAATTTATTTTATCTGGAAGAAGTATTAATAGTAAAGGTAGTAAAAGAGGTAAAGTAAAAGAAGTGTTAGTTGTAGGTGAGACAATTAAAAGAATATTATAAAATGTATCTGGATCTAAATATACATTAGATCTTAAATTGTTTTCTATGAGAAGACAACCTAATACAGTTGGGGGAGGTTCTAGAACTAATGAAAATGGATTATCATTTGAGGGTAGGACAGACTTACTAGAATCTTTTAACAACCATCCAGACTTCGAAGTAAAAGAAAATAAAGTTTTTCAAGATAATCGTCTAGTAGGTGAATATTATGAAAAACATAATTTTTACAATCATTTCCTCGAAATTAATGGTGTTGATTGGAAAAATATCATTTCAAAAAAATATTTACCTGATTCTATTTTCGTTAATCTTAAAAACAATACCATTTATGTGATTGAAAAAAAGTTTCAACAAGATTCTGGTTCTGTAGACGAGAAACTTCAAACATGTGATTTCAAAAAGAAAATATATCAAAAACTTTTAGATTCTTTAGATTATGAAGTTAATTATTATTATTTACTAAATGATTGGTTTACTAAACCTCAATACAAAGATGTTTTTGATTACATAGAATCAGTGAATTGTAAAAAGTTTATTGAATTTATACCATTTGAAGAATTAGGTCTCTAATCTTTTAATAGATACATCTAAATATTTTTTTTCTAATTCAATCCCAATATATCTTCTATTTAGTTTTTTTGATACCACACCAGTTGTACCACTACCTTGAAATGGATCGAGAACTAGATCACCTTCGTTTGAAGAAGATAAAATGATTCTTTCTAATAATTGTTCAGGTTTTTGAGTGGGATGTTTTCCAAACTTCTTTTCACTCTTTGATGGGGAAGTCATCTTCCAAACATCTTTCATTTGTTTTCCGTCATTCATTTTTTTCATTAAAGGGTAATTGAATAAATGTTTAGATTTTTGATTTTTTGAACCCCATAAAATCTGTTCCGTAGAATGTGTAAAGTATCTACAACTTAAATTTGGTGGAGGGTTTGGTTTTTCCCATGTAATTACATTTAAAATTTTATAATTATTTTTTTTCATTGTATTTCCTACAGAATAAATATTATGGTGAGTTCCACTTACCCAAATTGTTCCGTTATCTTTTAAAATTCTTTGACATTCTTTNAACCAAATTTCATTAAAAATTTCAATTTCAGTATAAGTATCTATTTTATCCCATTCCCCTTTATTAACTGAAACCATTTTACCTGATTTACATGTCATACCATCATTAGATAAGAAATAGGGAGGATCGGAAAAAATTAAATCAATAGAATTATCATCAATTTCTTTTAATAATTTGAGAGAATCACCTTTGAATAACTTAATATTATCAGATTTGTAGTATACTTTTTCTATCATTTTTTATAAACTTTTATTGGTTTAAGTTACTTACAATTTTAACCAAAATAACATCAAAATCATCTTTTGAAATCTGGTTATAAAGGATCAGATAAAAATGTCGTTAAATAATTTAAAAGAAAATAGAAAATTTCAGATTATTGTTTGTGT
>PAHD01000030.1 GCA_002704685.1 Fidelibacterota bacterium | reverse complement strand
TGTTGCTCACAATTTAACTTTATTAATTAAATTAAATAGAGAATTAGGAATTAAAAAAAACTTAATAAAAGATTCTCATAAAGCTATTGAATTATGGAAACGTATTCTTGATGATCCCCTTGCTATAAACGGTTTAATATTTACTTATACTGATTTAGGATTACTCTTTTCAGATTTTAATTTAAATCTATTATCAATAAAGTATTTAGATAAGGCTAGCAGCTTGATTGATGAATGTCAAAACGATTACAATCCTTTTATAAAGCTCAATATTGCTTATGGTATTGTTTATTACAAAATGAAAAAGTATAAAAAATCTAAAACTCACTATGATAAAGTTATAAAATTAGCGAAGTCAAAAAAGGATATGATAACAATCATACCAATATTAATAAATACAGCTAATAATTTGATTAAAGGGGGAAAAAATAATTTAGCAAAAGAAAAATGCGAGACAGCTTTAAAAATAAGTACAGATAACAATGATGAGATATATAAACCATATATATATCATTCATTGGGAAAAGCTTATTTAAATTTTAAAGATTTCACTAAGTCTAAAAAATGTTTATATAAAGCGTTGGATTTATTTGACAACATGAACATTGTGAAAATGGAACCTGAGGTCTTATATGATATTGGTCTAAACTTATATAGGAATAATAAAACCAATGATTCTATTAAGATTTTTAAAATTTTATTAATAAAAAATAAAAAAATAAAAAACTATGAACTAGATGTTAAAACATTAAAAATTCTTCTGGAAATATATAAAAAAAATAAAAATCATAGATTGTATTTATTAACAATAAATAAATTAAATAAATCTTTAGAGGATAGTTTAAAGTATAAAAGTAAAATTTTTAGTGATACAAATATTGATGCATTAGAATATTTATCAAATGAAAATAATATCGCGGCTCAAAAAGAGAATGACCTTAAGATAAAATTAGATATTGAGAGTAATAAAAGAAAATTAACAACTAAAGCTTTAGTCTCATTCTCAGAAAGAGAATTTTTAAAGAATATTATAAAAAAACTATCTAATCAAAACTTAACAAATAATCATTTAATTAAATTATGCAATGAAAGAATGGTGCATACAAAAAATTGGGATGTATTTATGAAATTATTTAATGATATCCATCCTGATTTTAATAAGTATATTATAAAAAAAGCTATTTCTATCTCAGAATCTGAATTAAGAGTTTGTAATCTTATCAAGATGAATTTTTCAACACTAGAGACAGCTGAAATTCTTGCAATAACCATAAGAGGTGTTGAGCAGCATCGATATAGAATAAAGAAGAAATTAAAATTAAAAACTGATTTAACAGTTTTCCTACAGTCTATATAGTTTTATGTGAAAATTTGTCGTATTAAGATTTAATTAAAATTTATTTAATATATTATATGAATTTAAAATATATCATTCATTGCTTTATTTTTTTAGGAACTCTGTATTCACAGTGTGAAAGCTATAATATAGAAGAATGTTTTGATGATCCCTATTGCATATGGGAAGAAAATCTAGTACTCCAAAATTGTGATTCCCAGCAAGATGAATTAGTATGTAATAGTATCAATGAATGTTCTTGGGAGATACAGACAACTTACCATAGTTGTAGCAATTTTGGTAGTTCTTCATCTTGCAGTGAATACTCAGATTATGGATGCAGTTGGGAATGGAGCTGGGGTGGTTGGGGAAATCACGGTAGTTCATGTACTGGGGGTGGATTCCAAATTGATAATAGTATATGTGGTGGACAAGATTATATCATTGATGAAGGAATTTGTGTATTAGATTTACCTCCTGAATGTTCTGAAATGAATGAACCACAATGCTATAATGGTAATAGTTGTGAATGGGTGGAAAATTTAGAGATTGAAAATTGTTATGATATTTTAGATTGTACTGGTGGATGTACTTGGCAAGATTGTGAGGCAATAGAAGGTTGTAATTGGCATTTTGGGACAGCTTATTATGACCCTAGCTATTGCTATGGAGAGCATGAGGTAGATAATGGCTATTGCCAAGAGATTGAAATCCCTGAATGCTTTGAAATGAATGAATTAGAATGTAGTGGTGATTATAGTTGTAATTGGGTGGAAGATATTGACTATGCTTTATGCTCAGATTTATCGATATCAGATTGTAGTCAGTATTTTGATGATGGATGTATATTGGATTCAGATTGTATACAATGGGGATCATGGTATTCATGGATATGTTATGAATATGGTCAATCATATTGCACTGGAGGTTCTTATCAATTAGACAATAGTTATTGTGAACAGAATGAATATCAGTTAGGCGATTTGAATCAAGATAGTCTTATTAATATTCAAGATGTTATCTTAGCAATTAATTTAATTTTGTATGGAGAGTTTGACTTATCAGCTGATATAAATTTAGATAGTACTGTTAATGTTCTTGATGTAATACAAATAGTAAATATAATTTTAAATAACTAGTTCATCCTATTTAAATCAGGGGGATTACAGATTCGAATCCTGCCACCTCGACATAAGATTAGAAAGCCTCTTTTATAGAGGCTTTTTATTTTGTAAAATCCTTTCCAAGGAATATATTTTTAAATATATTCTGAAATAAAGATTAAATTATTTTTATTATTAACAAGTTTTATATTTTGTAATTACGAGTATTCTCTCAAAGATTATAATCTTTTTTAATCTTTTCAAAAACAGGGATAGATTTGTTTAAAACAAAATCAAAACAGACTGTATAACATGTCATTAAAGCTAATGCTTCATCTGTACCTTTTAAAAAAATTACAGATTCTAAATCAAAACTCTTTGTACCAAGCCTAGAGATTCTTGAACCAATTTCTAATTTAGATGGATGCTCAATTTGTTGCAGATAATCTATCTTGATACCAGCAACTATTAAACCAGTTTCTTTATAATTAATACCCCATCTACTGAATAATGCAACTCTTGCATCTTCCATATAACTTAAAATAGTAGCATTATTTATATGCTGGAAAGCATCTAAATCTCTCCATCTTGTTTTAAGATTATGATTAAAAGGAAAATCAGATAATTTATAATTTATTTTTGGTTTCATAGTTTTTTATTTTATTTTTTTTATCATTAAATCTAACGCTTCTTTATAAGCACGAATAATATTTTCATCTACAAAATTTTCAAAGCCATTAAGTAATTTAATATGCTCTCTTACCTTGTAAGTAATTGTAATAAATGGTATTTCAGTTAAATCAAGCAGCTCAGACAAGATATAACCTGAATATTGCCATGGACCCGGGGTTATAATAATACCATCAATTTTATTTCTATTATTTTGTATATAAGAAACAACCTTCACCTCATTGTGAGATTGAATTATTTTTAAATTTATTCCTTCATCATTTATGTGTTTTCTAAGGCTACTATTTATTTTATTAATAGTAGTCTTTTCACTTTTTTTTGCTGACCACAAGCCAAATAAGTTCAAATTAGGTCCATGAATGACTAATATTTTCATAGAGATAATTTAGTTAATGATTTTTTATAAATAGAAAGAATTTTATTATGACATTCAAAAGCCATTTCAGGTGAATCATTTAATTTAAATAATTTAGCATCTTGTGCATCATCACCTGGAATTAAATTATCCCATTTTTCAATTTTCATTGTTAAACCTAAAAGTAATACATCTCCAAAAATAGAGTTAAAATGAGAGCAACTACCAATTAATTTAATTGCTTCCCCTTCAAGATTAGTTTCTTCTTTTAACTCTCTTTTGGCTGCATCTTCTGGTGTTTCACCTAGTTCAATAAATCCACCTGGTAAACTCCACTCACCTTTAGCAGGCTCAAATGCTCTTTTTACGAGTAAAATTTCATCGTTTTTCATACATATCAAAGTTGCCGTTGGTTTTGGATTTTGATAATGAATAGTATTACAATGGCTACAATGATATCTTATTTCACCATCTATTTGTGAAAAAGAATTTTTCTTTGAACACTGAGAACAATAAATTAATTTTTTCATAATGTACTTTACTTACTTAATTTATAAATTATATCTCAATATTTTATAATATATAATAAATGAATAATTTTAAGAAAAATATATTGGCTGTTGGTTCCATTGCATTTGATACCATCGAAACAGCAAAAGGCAAGAGAGAGAAAATACTTGGGGGGTCATCCACTTATTTTAGTGTTTCATCTAGTTATTATACCGATGTTTCCTTAATAGGTATTGTTGGTAAAGATTTTTCTAAAGAAAATTGGAATATTTTTAATAAGTATAATATCAATGTGGACTCAGTAGAACAAAGTGACGGAATGACATTCAGCTGGGGTGGTAAATATAATGATGACTTTTCTAGAAGAGATACATTATTTACAGAGCTTGGAGTATTTGAAAAATTTAAACCGAATATTGTAAATAATCATGACAAACCCATTCTTTATCTAGGAAATATTCAACCAGAATTACAATTTGATGTAATTTCAAAAGTAGAAAATCCGTTTTTAATCGCAGCTGATTCGATGAATTTATGGATTGATTTATTTCCTAAACAGGTATTAGAACTTATAAAAAAAGTTGATATATTTTTATTAAATGATGAAGAAGCAATACAACTTTGTGGTCATAAAGACTTAAATAAAATTATTAATGAGTTTTTATCTTATGGACCAAGAATTGTTATTATTAAAATGGGGTCTGAAGGTTCTCTCCTTGGATTTGAAAATCAAATTATTAAAATTTCATGCGTACCAAATGTTGATGTTGTAGATCCTACAGGCGCAGGTGATAGCTTTGCGGGAGGAGTTTTAGGCTATATATCAAAATATGGATTAGATAATCCTGTAAAAGCAGTAATGCATGGAACAGCAGTTGCTTCCTTTACTGTATCTGCGTTTGGTTTAGAAAACCTATATGATATATCGTTAGATATCATTAACGAAAAAATAAAAGATATAAAAATTTTATGATAGAAGCTATCAATTTACTATTTGACATTATTAATTTTTTTTTTGATTTCAAGAATAATTTTATCTTGGTTCCCACATAATAGATTCCATCCAGTTATAAAAATTATATATAATTTTACTGACCCATTATTAACTCCGTTTAGAAATATGATTAATCCAATTGGAGGAATAGATATTTCACCATTAATAGTCTTTTTTTATATTAAGACTGATAAGAGATTACTTAATGAATATTTTAATATAATTTTGATTCATCATAAAATAAAATACTACTTCTTATTTCTGTTAGTTTTACACTCATGTGATAATCCTTTAGTAGACAATAATAATAAAAATTGTATTATTGAACTTGGCGGATTTTATGATGATTGTAATATTTGCTCAGGTGGAACAACAGGTCATATTCCTAATTCAGATAAAGACTGTAATGATATTTGCTTTGGAACTTCAGAATTAGATGGATGTGGTGTCTGTGATAGTGATATCAATAATAATTGTAATCTTGATTGCAATTCAGTCGAAAATGGACAGGCTTTATGGGATGACTGTGGTAATTGTGTGGGAGGNGATACCGGTTTAACTGAAAATTATTTAATGGATGATTGCGGAGTGTGTTATGAATCTGATTCAGATTATGATCAAAATGCAAATACTTCAAAAGATTTGTGTGGAGTTTGTAATGGCGATAATACATCCTGTAATTCGGGATTATTAACATTGCAAACATGGAGTTTATCAAAAATAGAGTTATGGAATAATTCAGATTGTTATGGAATTCCTTATTTTACTATAAATGATATAATTTGTTTAGAAAATAATAATAATTGTTTTAGCTATGAATTAGATTTTGCTATTAATCCTTTGATAGGTTTAGAATTTACTCAAACTATTAATTACGAAAATAATGATACAGAAGTTTTATCAGGACAATGGTCTATCAATAATCAAGGAATATGTTTAGACTATACATTAGAAGAATATGAAGATGAATGTTATGATACAATTAATTTTGAAAATAACTTTTTTGATTGTNAAAATAATATAGCTTTATGTGAGGATAATTTTGCATACTTCATATCCAAAAATAATACTGATGATAAATGTTCAAAAGAATCATATGAACTTCCAATTGAAAATATGACTTTAAGTAAACAAGAATTTTTAAACTTTTATGACTATTTCCCCGCAATTATTAAGAATGCTATAATAATTACAACAAAATAATATGAAAGAATATCTTTTAACCTGCCCAAGAGGTCTTGAAGAAATTACCAAGACAAATATATCAAAATATATTACTCAAAATTCTCAAGTTGTAAATGGTGGAGTTGAATTCCAAGGTCACAAAAAAGATATGTACAAAGTTAATCTTGAATCTAGAACTGGGATGCATTTATTAGAAAAAATATTTTCTATCAAAATTCATGAGCCTAAGAAACTATATTCATCTATATATAATCTACAATGGTACAAATTCATAAAATCAAATACTACATTTATGATTAGAACTAAAATTAAATCTAATTTATTTAATAAATCAAATACTGTCACATTAAAAATTAAAGACGCAATTGTTGACAATATTAGGAAAAAATTTGGTAAGAGACCATCTATTGATAAAGAATCACCTGACCTATCACTTCATGTAATAATTTTAGAAAATACACTAAATATATATATTAATACTTCAGGGAAACCACTATTTAAAAGAGGCTATAGAAGTAAAATTCATAAAGCTGGATTAAATGAATCGTTAGCTGCAGGATTAGTTTTATTGAGTAAGTGGAATTATAATACACCTTTTTATGATATAATGTGTGGTTCTGGAACTATCCCAATTGAAGCTGCAATGATTGCTCACAATATACCACCTGGAATTAATAGAGATGATTATGCATTTAAAAAGTTAGCAAATTACGATTCTAGTTTGTGGTATTCATTAATTGAAAAATCAAAAAATAAAATTGTTTATGATAAAGAATTTAGTATTTATGGTTCAGATCATATAAGAGCAAATGTTTCGCTAGGTTATGAAAGTAGTATAAAAATAGGATTAAAAAATAAAATAAAATTCTTTGTTAAAAATATTAAAGATTTCAAGTTGGATGAAGCTGGAACAATAATAATTAATCCTCCGTATGGACATCGTTTAAAAGATCCTAATACCATTAATTTACTATATAAACAATTAGGTGACTTATTTAAAACTAAATGTGTGGGTTGTAATGTATTTGTTTTTTCAGGTAATTTAGAAGCAGTAAAATCAATTGGTTTAAGATCTAAAAGTAGAATTATCTTGAAAAATGGGAAAATTGATAGNAGGCTTTTACACTACCCAATTAAAGATGGGTCTTATAAATAAAGGAGTTAATATGTATAAAATTACTTTAGTTTTAATTAATCTAATTTTTGGTAGTTTATTGTTATTTAGCTACTATAATGGAGTAACAAAAAATCCTGATTTAAGTGCAAAATTATGGGGAGGAGTTCCTGAATCATTAAGGACATTTATTGTAGCATCAATGTTTATTTCTGCAATTGGGTATTTCTTTTTTACAACAAACTTTGTCTTGAATGTTAATTTAGAGGAAAAAAAATTTTTAGGTAAATTCCCTGGATGGACCTTACATATTGTATACTTGCTAATCTTAATTCCATCTGCATTATGGATTGATTTAACATTTCAATATTTAAAGACAGGTGTTCCATTACACTGGGTATATGTATTATCTGCTCTATACTGCGTAGGATTATCATCAATCTTACTATTTTTGTTTGTTGTTGATTCTGGTAATACAACTCAATCAATTTATTTATTTTCTGTAATTGGTGCAGGATTTTTTGTCTTTCACACTATGTTTTTAGATGGTCTTTTGTGGACAATATTTTTTCATTCACCGTTTAAATAAAAAAATTAGACTATGAATAAAATAATGANTACTAAATTTTGGTTAATAATTATAGCATTTATGCATACTATTTTGGGCATATTAATGCCAATGCTTGAGTATGGTAATATTGATAATTTAGGAATATTTTTATATTTTTTAGTTCTATCTGTACATCTTTTTTATGTCATTATATTTACTAAAAATCAAACTCAAAATAAATTAAGTGTAATTTTGTGTGCCCCTATGGTTATCTGGTTTATTATATCTAGCATTATGAAACTAGAAATGTTTGGATTCCCTATTGCTTCAATGCCAAATGCTTTAATACCAATTATTTTTTGGACAATGCCAGTAATTTCTGGTATTTATAATTGGAATTTTGATAAAAGTAAATAATAATTTTATTAGGCACTTAAAAAATTAATTTCATTATTTTCAAGAACTTCGAATCTAACATGTCCATCATAATGGAGCTCTAAAATATCTGCCTTAATAATATTAAGCTCTATATGCATAAAATTATTATAGCCTAAGTTACTTTCATCTAGTGTCGGGTCTCTATCAATACAATCTATAGGAATATTTGGGTGCCATGATTCTATTCTACTACTAGGATTAAATGGTGCCATATAACATTTTCTACTTTGTAAAGCTGTTTTATTCCAAGCTATCTTTGAAATATCGTTGTCATAATGAATATTAACTTCACACTTAAATCTTAACTGTACTNTTCTAATTTGATCATAAAATAAAGCACTACAAACTCTATCTTTTTTTAATTGAATAGATTTTGGACTTCTAATATCAGAATTAAAATATAATTTCAATGGATTAATTTGTACATTTCTCAAGACGACTATTCTTGATTCAGGATGATGATTATTAATAGTACTTAGTGAAAAAATATGATAGGGATCTTTCGCTTTTTTTATAGCTTTTAATAAATAATCCTGTTCTCTTTTATATATTTTTAATATATCTGATTTATTAATTTTTTTAAGTACCATATGAAATTACATTACCTCTATTTAGTAAAAAGTATGGATCTAATTTATACTTTAAATTTTTAATCATTAAAACAGCTGAATCACCATAACATTTTTTAAAATCCAATCGTTTNCGCTTACCAGTACCATGCTCAGCAGAATAAACACCGCCTAAATTAGCAGCATAATCTACGAGCATGTTATATATTTCAAGTGCTCTTGCTTCTTGTTTTTTTTGCGGAATTAAATGAAAATGTAAATGACAATCTCCTAAATGACCAAATAGTAAGTACTCAATTTTTTCTTTCTTTAAAAGATTATGAACTTGATTTAAATATTTTTTATAATGCTCAGGTGGAACGATAGTATCTGTAATAATACTAATTCCATTTAAAGACCTAGTTTTAATTAATGCGTTATCAGGAATGGAATGTCTTGATTCAAAAAATAATTTCATATTTTTTTTATCATTAAGTACAATCACTTCTTCTGATTTAATTTGATTATCAAAATTTTTGAGTATTTCAAACCATTCTAAACTTTTATTTTCAATTGTACTATTATAAATAGGTATTTTAATATATAGTCCTACCTGATCTATATCATCAAATAAAAAATCTCTGTGATTCATATAGTTTTGACAATTATGTCCAAAATACTCAAGTGCAAAAATTTTACTCATATCTTTATTAAAATAATTATTCAAATATTGATAAAAATTAATCGCTTTATTTTCTGATTCTAATCGAACAAATAAATTCAAATAGTCATTTGGTTTGCTCAAAAGGTTTAATTTACAAGATACTATTAAACCAAATATACCTTCACTNCCAATAATTAAATCAATAAGATCAATATTTTCACCATTACTTGAAAAAGGACCACTAGCATTTTTTATTAATGGTCTATTGTAAGTTGGTATTGGTAGACAAATTTGTTTCCCATTATCATTAATTATAAATTGAGAATTTGAGGAAAAAAATTCATTTCTTTTAACTAATATATAATTTCCGTTTGGTAATAAAAATTCTAATTCTTTAACCCAATATCTTGTAGCACCTTTATCTCCAGGAATAAATCCAGAAGCATTACAGCTTATTGTCCCACCTACACAAGCATCATTTCTACTAGTAGGATTTACGGGGTAAAATAGAGTATTATTTGATAATTCTAAAATTTTATTTCTTAATTCTTCTAATGGTATACCAACGGAAGATAAAACAGAATTATTTTTAGTGTCTAATTTTATATCAGGTTTTGTTAATAAGGATGTGGATAATATTAAGCCTTCTTCTGGAGTTGCACTGCCTGTAAGATTCGTTCTTCCAGCAGATACAGTAATTGGAATTTTACTTTTAAAGCATGTCTTTAATATAATAGCACATTCTTTAATAGTTCTAGGCCTAGTTAAAATCGAAGCACTTGCAGGTAAATTTGACCAATCAAACTTATAAGAATTAATAATATCGATATCAACTGTACTGCTAATTTTAAATTGATTAAAAAAACTTGAAAGATCTTTATAATTACCATTCCAATTATCAGAAAAACTAGAAATTATACTGTTAAATNCTGAAACTATATTTTTTGACTCGATATGTTGATTNATAATAATGATAATTTAATTAAAATTGTTGATACTTTATTTATTTATTGTTAATCATATATTAAGCTATTTAAATTTTGGTATAAGTTATGGCCCGTTCGTCTAGTGGTTAGGACTCATGGTTTTCATCCATGCAACAGGAGTTCGATTCTCCTACGGGCTACAAACCTTCTTGTATATTTTTAATGATTAATCTATTTAAATCATATTATAAATCAACAAAGTATATTTTAAATCTTGTTAAATTCAATGATAAGAATTTAAACACTATAAAGTATAATGATGAATTTTATAATGGGTTAGATAATTCAAAAACTCCTGTAAGAGTTTTCTATTCATCTAAAAAAGAATGTCAGTCTGTTTTTATATTTCCTGGTGCTTCACCTTATGCTGAAAATCATCCTGGCATGATTATGCTTGCTAATGCATTACGAAACGTTGGTTACAATGTATATCTACCAAGAATCCCAAATTTAAAAAACTTATTAATTATAAAAGAAAATGTAGACTGGTTTTCATTTTGCTATAAAGAACTATTAAAACATCCAAAAGTTAAAGGAAAAGTAATGGTGGTTGGTATGAGCTATGGTGGTGCAAATTTACTTAAAGCAAGCTTTGAAAAAACATTTAATGAAAATCCACCATTATCAATCCTCTCATACGGAACTTACTTTTCTATTGAGACAGCTTTAAATTTTTTCTTAACTGGTGAAATAAATTATAAAAATAAACTATATAAAATTACTCCTCATGAATGGGGTCCTATTGTTATTTTTTATAATTTCTTTAAAACTATTAAAACAAACTTAAATCAAGAAAAAATAACACTATTATTAAAAAATAGAATTGAAGATAATGATCAAGAGGTAGAAAAGATTAAAAATCATCTTACTAGTGATGAGAATGAACTAGTTGATAAAATACTTAGTGGCAATATTGATCAAAATGTTAAAGATATGATTTTAGAAATGATCGAGGTAAATAAAGACTTATTAAACTATCTTTCACCAAAAAACTGGGCAGAAAATATTAATATTAAAACATTCATAATGCATGGGGCAAATGATTCTATGGTTCCATTTACCGAATCTACAATGCTTGCTAAAAAAATTAAAAGAAGCAGAACACTTATTTCATTTTTATTTGAACACAGAGAAATGTCTAGTAATAGAGGTGTATTTTTTAAAATAAAAGAAATTTTTAAAATGATTAATTTCTTTGCATCTTATTTTAAATTCAATAGATGATAGTTAAAAGCTTTGAAGGTGGATATGATAAAAATTTTTCTTATCTCATTTGGTGTAATGAAACAAATATTGCATCATTAATTGATCCCTCTGTAGATATTAATCCTATAATAGATGTAATAAAAAAAAAATAATCTAAAATTTAAAAGTATTTTTATAACTCACTCACACCATGATCATTTTCTGTATTTAAAAGATTTTGTAAATATGTATCCAGAAATTGATATATACATAAATTATAAAACAGGATTTCAACATTCACTTATATCATATTTAAAAAACAATCAAAAAATAACTATTGGAAATGAGCAAATAACCTGCATAAGTACGCCTGGTCACTTTCATGATTCAATGTGTTTTTGGAATAAAAAACATAATATACTATTTACTGGTGATACTGTTTTTGTTGGTCGTACTGGTAGAGTAGTTAGCCATAAAAGTAGTATTGAAGATTTATATCATAGTATTTATAATATAATTTTAAAACTTCCATTAGAAACTATTATTTATCCTGGTCATAACTATGGNAACAAAGAAAAAATATCAATCAAAGAAAATAAACAGATTTCAAATTTTTTTAATGCACAAAATTTTAAAGATTTTAAAAAAATAATGGAAGATTTTGAGAAAAATCGCAAAAAATCTTAAAAAAAGAGGTGTTTTTTTAAAAAAAACATAAAAAATACTTGGTTTTNTGAAGGGAAATACATACTTTTCATAGCAAATTTTTTTTAAAATAAAATGTAGTTTAACGAAGGAGACGAAATCATGGCTGAAAAAGTAGCTAAATGTGGAGTACAAAAAGAAAAAGGACACTTATACTATCTAGGTAAAGATGGTAACGTTTGGGCATCTAAAATGGCTAGAGGTAGCGATAAAGGTGGAAACGCAAAAAAAGTTGCTGATACAAATGTAACAAGAGAAAAAGGTTGGTTATACTTTGTAGACAAAGATGGAGATGTGTCTAAAGCTCCAATGGCAAGAGGTAGAAAATAANTTTTCTAATCTCTTATTAATTAAAAAGCCTTCTTTTTAGAAGGCTTTTTTTTTACATTATTTTTTAAATAACATTATTTTTTTGAANTGATTTTCTTTACCTTGAATCATTCTATGAATATTAGATCGATGAGTGAAAATTAAAAATAAAGCCATTAAAATAGAAAAAAATCCAAATGGTGTAATAATTCCACCTGGATAATATAAATAAGTTATAAGAACCATTACTACCCCTGAAATCATTGTACCCAAGCCAACAAAACCAGTTAAAACAATTACTACAAGCCAGCTCAAANGAGCATATGGTATAATTAATGGAAATTGAATACCAATCACNCCTATTAGAGTACCAGCTCCTTTACCNCCTTTAAAATTATAATATATTGGATATACATGACCAAGTACAGCTGCAATGCCACATAATACTGGCATATATGATATAAGGTTAATATCTATATTTGAATAAAAATTAAAGTTACTTATCAAACTAACAGATACTACTCCTTTTAAAATATCAATCATAACTACGCCTAAAGCAAAAAGTGGGCCAATTGTTCTAAATGCATTAGTACCACCTGCATTACCACTACCCATTGTCCTAATATCAACACCACGTACTTTACCAAGAACCATACTTCCAGATATGGAACCAAGCAAGTAACTAAGAATACTATTNATTATTATTTGCAATATCATTATATTTCTTGAATTCCTATCGCTANACCACCTGGNCCTGTATGCGCTCCTAACGCTCCTCCAAGCTCTAATATATAATGTTTTTTAATATTGCTATGNTTTGTTAATAAACAATTAAGTAATTTTTTTCCATTTTCTAGATCATTAGCATGAGCTATCATAATATTATATTGTTTATCTTCCTTAATCTTTGAATCTAAATATTTAGCATATTTTTCTATACGATTTTTATTTCCAAAAAAGACTCCTCTTGGAACAATTTTACCATTTTTATTTCCTAATATTGGAGTTATTCTAAATAAATTAGCTATTGTTTTAACTTTACTTGGTAGACGTCCTCCTCTTACCATATAAGTTAAGTCCTTAACAAGTAAAAATAACTGGATTTTATCTTTATTCTGTTCAATAGACTTTATGATTTTATTGTATGATGTACCATTTTGTTTAAGATCTACCGCATGAATCGCCAATAAACCCAATCCAACTGACGCACTTAAAGAATCAAGAACTTTAATATTTTTGACTTTAATATTTTTTGCTGCATTTATACCTGATTGGTATGTACCACTCACTTTTTGTGATAGGTGAATAGAAATAATAGAATCGTAATGTGATGAAATAAAATTATATATTTTTTTAAAATCACCAGGCGTTGGTTGAGAAGTTTTAGGATGATTCGAATCAACCTGCATTTGTTGATAAAACTCTCTTGTCGTCTGGGTCACTTTATCAATATGTTGTTGATTACCAAAACTGTATCTTACAGGAACAACCTGAATTTCATTTTCATATTCATCAGGTATATCAGCTCCAGAATCTACTACAATAGCAATGCCACTTGGACCTGTATGATGCACTGTATGCTCCTGCTTTGTCATATCATCAACTTTTCTATCTACAACCTTGCCATAGGCACCACAAATTTTAAAAAATTTTGTTGGTGTATTTGTATGAATATGAATTTTAACTCTATTTTTTGTACCAGCTAAAACCATACTATCACCTAGGGATTTTATTGTTTCCTTAAGTTCAGCTTTATCAATATCATTACTTTCAATAGCACACTCTGTACAAAATTTATTCTTGATAGTGAAATCAATATCTTTTTTTAAGGATTCTATTTTTTCATGATCATAAGATATATTTAAATGTTGTGATTGAATTTTCGTATTTTTTTGAACACTATTAAGCCAACCTTGCATCAATAGTACAAACCCTAATGCTCCTGCATCAACAACATCTGATTTTCTCAAAATTTTAAGAATATTTTTTGTTTTTTCTAGTGATTCTACTGACTCTTGATAACATTTATCTAAAAATATTTCAAAATTTATATCTGGATTTTCTTCAAATAAATTTTTTGATTTATTTGCAACATCTCTCATAACAGTTATTATTGTACCTTCTTCAGGGTTCATTAGTGATTCTATGGCACTATCATATCCAGAAATCAGAGCATTGGAAAAATCATTAATACTTATTCTATCTTTTCCCCTAATCTCTCTTCTCATCCCATGAATGAACTGGGCTATAATAGTACCAGAATTACCACGAGCTGATTCTAGGGCTAAATCAGCAATTATATTTAATGACTCACCAATGTTTTTAGTTATTTTATCATTACAATCTTCAACAATAGGAAGCAATGTAAAACACATATTTGTCCCTGTATCACCATCGGGTACAGGGAAAACATTTATTTCATCTAATTTATTTTTATAATTCAATAAATTATTGATACCAGCAGATAATCCTTTATAAAACTCTATTCCATTCATATTAATTGTTCATATACTTTAAAAATTTCATAATCTTTAAACCATCAAACCACTGATGAAAAAAAATTAAAAACTGTTTTTTACTACTTGCATTATTATTGATTTTATCCCATATATTTTCAAGATTATGCTCACTAAGAAAATTACAAATATTATAATCAAAATTCTTATTTAATTCTTTGATAAATAAATTATAAGATATTTTATAATTACTATCAACAAAGTTAATAAGTTTTTTTAAACTGTTATAGCATCTATCTGCAAAATTTAAATCAATGAATTTGTCATTTTTATTATATTGTAACATTCTAAATCCAGTTCCTAAATGTACTCGCATTTCCAATCTTGATGATGGGTATACAAGAGTTTTATTTAAAAAATTTATTTGACTAAACTTTGCAAGTGATTGCATGAAATAAAAATCTTCAGCAGCAGATTTTTGNGGCATTCCACCTANNGCAATATATGCTTTAACTTTACATATAATTGTNGACCCCATACTAACATATCCATAAGGNGAATTACATTGTTTAATTTTNTATGCAATATCATATAATATCTNTTCATATAATCTTATAGCNTTTTCAATTTTTGGATTAGAAGATTTTTGATGTAAAAATTTTACTATACAAGTATTAAAATTACTAGAATGATAATATTTAGTAATTAATTGAAGATATGATTTAGATATTAATGTATCTGCATCTAAAGAAAATAATAAGCTATCTTCAGTAGAAAATTGTAAGCAGTAATCCATGCCAATTTTTCTTGCAACACCAACTCCATATTTTTTTACTGATAGTTCATTACCCTTAGAAAAATAATCTAAAGTAATATGCTCATATTGAAAATTACATTTTTTTATTTTTTCATAAGTTAATCGATTATTTTTTTTAATATGAATACTTGAATCAACTCTGTTATTAATAACAATAACAATTAAAGTTTTATTTAATACTAAAGAGTCTTGATTATTAATACTATTTAAGGTTTTAAATAAATACTCTAATTCATTTAATACCGGAATAACAATAAAATATTGATATGAATTTCTAATAGGCTTTATATGTCGATTTAAATCATGATATATTAATTTTTGCTTATACTTATTTAATGTATTTTCAAAATTCATTATCTAATTAAGATTCTATGTAGTTTTTTGCCTTATCTATATCACAGCTATTAAACCACTTAATATTAATGCCTCTTTTTTCCATTCTTCTAAAAAATGTCATTTGTCTCTTGGAAAATCTATTAATTGCAATATTTAATTTTTGAAACATTTCATCATAAGAAATATTATTAAATAGATATTCTCCAATAAATTTATATTCTAAACCAAAATACTTTAATCTATCAAGAGAAAGACCCTGATCAACTAATTTTTTAACCTCTTCAATCATACCAGTATTAATTCTTTCTTCAAGTCTAATTTGAATTTTTTTTAATAAAATATCGCGATTAGTTTTAATACCAACTACTTTATAATTTTGAATTCTTGGTTTTATCCCTGTTTCAGAATTGATATTTTTTTTGTTATGTATTTCTATTGATCGTATTATTCTACGTTTTGTGTTATGATAATCAATATTAAATGTATTATAATCTATTTTTTGTAATAAACTCTGTAACGATTTAATACTTTTATTTTCTAACTCTTGTCTTAACTCATAATCAGGAGGAATGTTTGGAATTTTATAATTTAACAAAATAGATTCAATATATAATCCAGACCCCCCACATAAAATGGGTAGTTTATTTTTTTTTATAATACTTTTATACGCATTATAAAAATCATTACTAAATTTATGGATACTGTAATCTTCTAAAGGATCAATAATATCAATTAAGTGATATGGAATAGATTTACCATTTATTTGATATTCAAATAAATCTTTTCCTGTACCTATATCCATATTTTTATATATTTGTCTTGAATCAGCTGATATGATTTCTGTTTCAAACAAATCAGCTAATTTTACAGCAAAATTAGTTTTACCAGATGCGGTAGGACCTAAAATAACAACTAAATCTAGCATAAGATTAATTTATCTGAATTTTTGGATCTAAAACTGTTTCTATTAATTTTGAACAATATTCAAGATGTGATTTGGTATAATAATCCAAAGAATTATTGGACATACTAAAATATATATCTTTTAAAATTTGATTTAGACTGCTTCTTCCAAATGAAATAGCATCAGATGGCATACTATCTACTTTATATAACATATCTGATAACATTTTAATATGCATAATTTGCAACTCTCTTTTATAACTATTAATATTTTCTTTGTTAATTAATTCTTGCCATATAACATTATTAACCTTTAAAAATAGCTCTTCCATTTTAAAAACATTGGATGTATTATTTTTCAATTCATTATCTTTAACACGAGCTAACCTTCTTGGATGATATAGAGAATATAAAGGGTACATTTGCATTCTTTTAACAACTGAATGAATTGGATAATCTGGTCTATCTAATCGCCATACATAACCTCTAAAGTCTTGATTTCTTTCAGGAGCTAGTTTATTTAACAAGTCGGAATCAAAATCAAAAGCATCCTTATCAAAATAATTTACTAAAATAAAATCTAATGCTTCTCTTTGCATCTCTGAACTAACTACAGTAAAAGGAGTTTGCTGCGCTTTATCTCCTACATGGTTTCTGCTAAAATTAATTCCACCAATAAATTTAGTCGCTGATCTTCCAGCATACATATATTCACCAATACCCTGAGAAAAAACACTCCTTATTTTCTGATAAGTTCCTCCTGGGACTTCAAATTTTTCTAGTAAATTATCCCATAGAAAATTAACTTTTTCTAACTCATCTTTGTAAAAATCGATGGGATTACTGCTCATATCCCAGGTATTACACAATGGATCAATACCCCTTGATGAGGTGCCAAATGAATCTTCATCAGTACCGTAAACTAAAAGAGGATGGTTGGATTGAGATGCAATATTTTCTAAATTTTTTAATAAATTATTATCATTAAATTCCTCATATCCATATTGTATAGCCCACATATCGTATGGACCAGGTTTTGTTTGGAAAAGTGTATTTCCACCATCTAGTAAACAAACAGGATGGTAATCCATTACTGATCCGCTAATTCCATATTTTTTTGTAAAATTTTTATCGCTTAATTGTTCAACAGAATATATTGAACTAGCTTTAAAATTATGACGTAATCCTAAAGTATGACCTACTTCATGTAAAACTAAATCAACCAACCCTTGATGAACATAGCGCTCTAAATCTTCTTTAGTGCCACTTAAAGCACCATTTACTAATAATTGATTCCACCCATAAGCCATTTCTCTTTTTAAATGCTCAGAATAGTTACATTTTTCATGACTATGGTCATGACCTTGATGATGATCATGGTCATTATGATCATGGTCATTATGACTATGACCTTCATCCCACAACTGTGATAACTCATCTTCAGTAACAGGAACAACATATTCATCAAATTCTTTATAAAAACTTGTTACAAAATCTGCTGCAATTCTTATATCTGCATCATATAATTGTCCATTATAAGGATTTGCTCTACTTGGACCTACTGCATATCCTGCACCTGGTTGTATAAACCATCTAATAGTATTATATCTAATATCTGCAGGGTCCCATGTTGCATCATCAGGCATTTGTTTTGCAACTATTGCATTTTTGAAGCCAATTGCCTCAAAAGCAATATTCCATGCTTCAATACCTTCTCTAATTGCATCTCTAAATTCCTCTGGAACTGTATTTTCAATCCAATACACTATAGGTTCTACAGGTTCAGATAATAGACTAAAAGGGTCTTTTTTTACTAAATTCCATTTTTGTATATATCTTACATATTGTGATTCTTGCAACGTATTGGAATAATCTTGATATATAGTAGAAAAATATCCAACACGATCATCAACAGGTCTTGGAATAAAATCATCTTGTAATAATTCCATGATACTTATATGATATTTCATTTCCATGCTTCTAGAATTTGGCAAGGTATAAGAATCAGTAGATTTTTTACTTCTATAATAAGTAGAAATTTCTAACTCTATATTGCTATCAAAAGAATCGATAGAAATATATGAACTATTTTTTTGATCAAAGATATATCTTCCTTTTGCACGCTGAGAAATGTAGGATATATCCCTAATGAATAATTTATTTGCATCCACAAGAATTGCTTGAGTTGAATCATGTGGCTGTGATATAATTTGTGTAGTAGCTATTATTGAATCAGAAAAATCATTTTCAACTGCTTTAGATATTGATTTTTCTGAATCTGCTCTAAATAAAACATTAATATGAATCATCTGAATANTTTGACCTACTTGNTTAAAAATAAAAGGATATTCATTNANCATTGCNGAACTTCCATAATAATATGCATCACCAGATTGCCTGGTAATATTAGCCATATACTCAGAGNCAAAATGTTTAGGTTCTAATGCAAGTAACAGTTGATTTTTATNTTCATTATAGTATAAATCCCATAAGCCAAAAATTTCTTGGTAATCTTTAANTACNTCTAAATATTTTGGTANAGAGCTTTTAGATTTAGGTGAAACATTTTTAATTTTTTTTGCAGNTTTTTTAGCAGGTTTTTTTAAAAAATCAATATCAAGCTGCTTATATGGATCACNAATTATANAACTTGAAATAAAAAATATTAAACAGAATGTTTTTAAATACTTCACCATGGTTTAAATTAANAAAAGACAATTAATTTTCATAATTATTGTATTTTTAAAATTTGATGTCTTTTAGGACCAATAGAAACAATNTCTATTGGAACATTAATTGCTGATGATAAATANTTAATATATTCTTTTGCTTCTAANGGNANTTCTTCAAAACNATTACACTTTTCGATGGANCAATTCCANCCCTTGAAAGATTTATATACAGGTTTAANTTCATCNAAAAAATTTAATACTTTNCTCATTTCTGATATTTTTTTACCCTTATAATCATAATGAGTACATACNTGTATTGTCTCAAAACTATCTAAAATATCTAATTTAGTCAATGCAATACCTGTTAAACCATTAATTNATGCACTATANTTTGCTGCAACAAGATCAAACCANCCACATCTTCTTACCCTNCCAGTTGTTGCACCTAGTTCTTTACCAATTGATTGTAATTTTTTACCATTATCATCAAAAAGCTCTGTNGGNAATGGACCTCCTCCAACTCTAGTTACATAAGCCTTAAAAATACCTACNATATTATCTAGNTTATTACCTGGAATTCCNAAGCCTGTNCTAATACCNCCTGATGANCAATTTGATGAAGTAACATAGGGAAATGTACCATGATCTATNTCAAGCAATGTTCCTTGTGCTCCTTCNATTAATATATTNGGNTTNGANTGATTAAATAANATTGGGAAAGAATCATTAATAAAANTCTTAATTTTTTTACANGATTTATANTATTNATTTAAATTNATANTNAATAAATCATCAGAATTAATNTCATTTTTNNTAANGGCCANGTCAATGCGCTNTTCTAATTTTGTNTTNAATAGNTCAATATCTANTAAATCAATTGCTCTAATNCCAATACGCTGATATTTNTCTTGATATGTTGGNCCAATNCCTTTACANGTAGTCCCAATCTTTCCNCCAGATTTNCTTTCATTTAANTGGTCTATTAATTTATGTAANGGTGTTACTATATGAGCATAGTAATCAATAATAATNCTATTATTATAATCTATATTATTATTATTTAAACATTCAATTTCTTCAACNATACCATCTGGATCAACCACCATCCCNTTACCTAAAATACANACATTATTTTTTCTTAATATTCCTGTNGGTATTTGATGTAAAACTATTTTCTTATCATCTTTATATACTGTATGGCCTGCATTNCTNCCNCCNTGNTATCTNGCNACAACATTTACATTTTTACTAAGTAAATCAACAATTTTACCTTTACCTTCATCNCCCCATTGTCCACCAACTATTACANTAATTGACATATTTTAATTCTCCTCCGNTTCAATATTATATTTTTCTTCTAAGTANAATGTTATAGGGCTTGCAATAAATATTGATGAATATGTNCCTAAAATAATTCCAATAATTAAAGCAAATGAAAAAGGTCTTAAAACATCTCCTCCATATATATANAATACAANAACNACTATNAGAGTCGTTANAGATGTTACNANGGTTCTNTTTANTGTTTGATTTAANGATGTATTAAATACTTTNTTCTTATCACGGTATGGATTTANCAACATNTTTTCACGAATCCGATCATAGATAACAATTGTATCATTTAAAGAATANCCTACGATTGTTAATAAAGCAGCAATAATNGATATNCTNATTTCCATATTCATAAAAACAAATATTCCCAATGTTATTAATACATCATGAAGTAGTGCAAANAAACTTCCNATNGCATAATATCCNTCAAATCTAATNCTNATGTAAAGAGCTATAAGTAATAAAGATGCGATAATAGCNTTCCTAGCATTTACTTTAAGNTCATCTCCAATTTTGGGNCCAATAGATTCTATCTGATTAATGCTNTATTGATTATCATAAACCTTANTCAACACATCATTNATTACCTGCTCNTTNGNTAAATANCCCATTTTAAGNAAAATNTATGTTTCATTATTTGANTTTACTTCNACAACACTTACAGGNTGNTTTAAATCCTGTTCTANNACNTGCCTTAAATTACTTAAGTTAACATCTGTNTCAACTTGAANATTTATTAATGTACCTCCNGTAAAATCNATNGAGCTTTTAACTCCAANAATTAATAANGANNTNACGCTNACCAAAAAAATAACTAANGATATCAANAGCATTGACTTAAAATAATTTGTAAAATTAAAATNTATNTTGCTAATCATATACTTAANTTTTCAATTTGNTTTAATTTAAANAATGTCAAAAAAATTGTTTTTGTAAAAAAAATAGCTGTAAACATTGAACATAAAATTCCAACACTTAAAGTNGTNGCAAAACCAACAATAGGNCCTGATCCTAAAAATGATAAAATAAAAGCNGTTAATANTGTTGTAATATTTGCATCTAANATTGTAACAAANGCTTTATTATAACCATTTTTAATNGCAGCATAATTTGGTGTTTTTGAATTNATTTCTTCCCNAATTCTTTCAAAAATAATNACATTTGCATCAACTGACATCCCNATAGTTAATAATAANCCTGCNATNCCTGGAAGTGTCAAAACTGCATTCATAGTATATAANACTGCAAAAACAATAATAATATTACAAACAACTGCCAAATTAGCNATNATNCCTGANCCNTTATAATATAAAATCATGAAAATTAAAACTAANATTANACCTATNATCATTGAATTTGCACCATCATTAATAGANTCNTCNCCAAGTGATGGNCCTACATAATTTGTTTGNACNATAGAAATAGGTGCTGGTAATTCACCTGCTTTTAATACACTAGCAATATCTTTTGCTTCTTGCATACTCTCAAAACCACTAATTTGAGTACTACCTGAAGAGATTTTATCTCTAATNAAAGGNGCCATAAATACTAAATCATCCANAATAATTGCAACCTGCCTATTTATATGTGCAGCTGTAAATTTACTCCATTTTTTTCTTCCTTCTTTGTTCATATCTAAATTCACAACCCATTGACCTGCATTATTATTACCCATATCAGCGACAACTGCCTTAGGAGTTTGAATCATACCTCCAGATATAGCAGGATTGGATGCCACTAAATACAATCTATAAAATTCAATATAATCATTACTTTGAGTATTGTATGATAAAGGCTTACTATCCCATACTATTTTACTATTTGACTTAACTAAATCTAAAATTTCAGTTGATTGTAAAATTTCTTTTATTTGATTAATATTTTGGCCCCTAACTAAAAATCCTTCTGATCCTGAATCTGGAATCATTAGANTATCTAAATCAATAATACCATTCATATTATTATTAATATAATTATTTATTTTTTGAATAACTTCAGAAAGCTGACCTTGAGTTTTCACTAGAGATAATTCAAAATCTGCTGTTCTTTGAATATATTGTTTTGCTTTTCCAATATCTGATATACCTGCTAATTCTACAACAAGTCTATTATCTCCTAACTTTTGTATACTTGGCTCACCAACACCATATTGATCGTGATCNTCAATTCTGTTACGCATTACATCCAAAATACTTTGCATTGCATATTCATGCTGTTTTTGTATTTCTTGCATTACTTGATAATTATCAGATGATTTTGATAGATTTGAAAAGTATTTATTTAATTTAATATTATTTGATTTACTATAATTATCTACCTCTTTCAAGAATAAAGAATTATTCTTTAAAGAATTTTGTTGAGCATTATTNAAAATAATATCTANTTCTTTTTTTGATTGTTTAGATAGNTTCTTTTTAGCCAATCTTTCTAAGAATAAAAAATCGTCCAANTCTAGAATGATATTTAGTCCACCTTTTAAATCTAACCCNAGGTTTAAACTTTTATCTTGTTTGGAATTATTATCAAANACAAAATAATCAATTGATGGATATATATAGTAGANNGAGCCAATNAAAATTGACATAATTATAAGCCATCGAATTTTTAAATTATTTAACATTTAGGAATTATATATATTAATATTCAATTAACTGTTTTTAGTTATTTAAATTTAAGGGTAATTTTTTACATAGATAAAACATTTTATTGAAAATTAGGAATATTGTAAAAAAAAATATCAAATCGTAAATTTGAAAATATTTTTTTAATAAAAATGAAATCATTTAAAACAAAAACCATATCAGTNNTAAANCAAAAAGGTGGNGTTGGNAAAACAACTTCAGCNGTNAANATTGCATCTTTTTTAGCTATAACNGAAACACCTATTCTAATTATTGATATGGATCCNCAAGGNAATGCTTCNACNGGCNTAGGAGTTGGAAATCANAANTNAACTATTTATGATTTANTNATNAATAATAAAAATATANATAGNGCAATACAGAAAACAGAAATTGATTTTCTAGAAATTATTCCATCTAANTCTCAATTAGCTGGTGCAGAAATTGAATTAGTGAGTATGTTTACNAGGGAAACAATTTTAAAACAAATTATTCAAAATGTTGCTGGAAAATATAAATATATTATTATTGATTGTCCTCCATCACTAGGTTTATTAACAATCAATGCTTTAACAGCAAGTGATTCAATTATTATACCAATTCAATGTGAATATTATGCACTAGATGGATTATCACAATTATTAAATACAATTAGATTGGTACAAAAAAATCTAAATTCTAAATTAACAATTGAAGGAATCTTAATCACTATGTTTGACTCAAGATTAAATTTATCACAGCAAGTTTTAAAAGAGGTAAAAGATTACTTTGGAGATAAAGTTTATAAAACTTTAATTAATAGAAATGTAAAGCTAGGAGAAGCTCCTAGTCATGGTAAACCAATTATTTTATATGATGCTTCATCAACTGGATCACAAAACTATATGAATTTAGTTTCAGAAATATTACAATATAATGACTAAGGTACTTGGCAAAGGATTAGGTGCTTTAATTAGAAATTATAATTCAAGCGTTGAATCAGAAGAATTTAATGCGAAGCTTTCAATTNAAAAAATTGTTCCAAATAAAAATCAACCAAGGAAATATTTTGATTCAAAAGAACTTAGCAGTTTAATTAATTCAATTAAAGAAAAAGGAATAATACAACCATTAACCGTAAGAAATATTGGAAATAATAACTTTGAAGTTATAGCTGGTGAAAGAAGATTCAGAGCAGCAAAAAAACTNAAATTAAATTCAGTNCCNGCATATATNTTAAATATTAANAATGATTTTGAAATGATGGAATTAGCTCTTATCGAAAATATACAAAGATCTAATTTAAATNCAATNGAAGAAGCAGAAGGGTATATGTATTTGAANAANGAATATAATTTTAGTCAATCACAAATTGCAGAAAAAATATCAAAAAGTAGATCTGAAATTGCAAATAAGATGAGATTACTAAATTTACCCAAAAATATACAATCAAGTTTGAAAAACAGAGATATAGAATATGGCCATGCAAGAGCATTGCTAGGCCTCAAAGATATTTTTAATTTAAATTTAATTCATAAAAGAATACTTGCTCAAAAGCTCAGCGTTCGTAATACTGAAAAAATAATAAAAGATATTAATAATAAAAAGTTCCTTACAAAAACTTCAGTCAAACGTAAAAAATCGATAGAAGAAAAAAAGCTTGAAATATTTTTTGATTCTAAGGTTAAAATTAAAAAAAATTCTAAACACAAAGGGAAAATTGAAGTTTATTTTAATTCAAAATCAAATTTAAAAAACATCGTAGATAAAATTTTAGATGAAAAAATATAAAATTATTATTTTAAACAACAGCAATCAAAGTAACTATACTTTACTAATCAATAAACTTAGTGCATATATATACTTTTCTATAATCATACTAATCATTAGCTTTTCAATTTTTGGCTTTTTTAGATTCTTAAATCCGCATGTTAAACAAAACGATTATAATCTTATGAAAAGCTTTAAAAAAGAAACTAATAATATATTTGAAATAGTTAATCTTGATTCAATAATAGCTAATAATCAACAAATAAAATCATACTTAGATTTAGTACCAAATCAGAAACCTGTTGATGGGATTGTTACAAAAGGGTTAAGCGACCACAATTCAAACCATAATGGTATTGATATTGCCACAAGAAATAATAGCCCTGTTTTATCGGCTCAACAAGGAATGGTTGTTTTTTCGGACCTCTTGAATGATTATGGTAATACAGTAATCATTTCTCATCCTAATAGCTATTATACTGTTTACTCTCACTTAGAAAAATCAATTGTTAATCAAAGAGATTATTTATCTGCAAATCAAATAATTGGTTATGTTGGTCAAACAGGCAATAGCGATGGGCCACATTTACATTTTGAAATATGGAAAAATAATCATATACTTGACCCGCGTGATTTTATTGAAGAATATAAAATAAAAGATGTCTCTGTTGAATAATAAAAACAATAACATTAGCTCTATTGTAGGCCCTGAAATGGAAATAAAAGGTGATGTTTCTGTTAAGGGAGATTTATTAATTTACGGTACTATTCATGGTGATGTGAAATCTAGTGGAGATATTATCACAGCAAAAGATTCTGTGATAAATGGTAATATGGAATCTCAAAATGCTTCAATTAGTGGAAAAATAAAAGGAAATCTTGCCATCAAATCTAAAATCACTCTTAAAAAAAATGCACACTTGGAGGGTGATTTAAAAGCAGCTATAATAACACTAGAAGAAGGTGCTAAATTTGATGGAATGTGCAGTATGGTCAATCAGAAACTTAATAATGCGACAACCATAAATCGCAGTTTTAAAACTGCTAATGAGCAAGTTTAATAAAAACTTACAAAAAGCAATCAGTATTTCTTCAACTATATTAGGGTCTATTTTACTATTTGGTGTAATCGGTTTTTTTTTAAAAAATAAATATGATAGTAATATATTTTTTACTGCGTCATTGATCCTCGGATGTATCATTGGACTTTATGAATTATACAAGCAAATTAAATAGATGATTGTTCTATTTAATTTATTAATATCTATTTTTTGTGTCATTCATATTTTTTTGTTCTATCATTTAAAAATAAAAATGCATCCAAACTATTTTGCTAACCATGCTATAATATTTATTTTAAAAATATCATTTATTTCAATGTTTATTTACTTTTTTATTTTTAATTTAAGTATCTCGAATTATAAACAATTTATTATTTCTGGAGTTTTTAATTTTACACTTTTTCATATTATTGAAGGGTTAATTAGTCAAAAAAAAATATTCAAATAGTGAAAAAATTTAATAAAATTTTCATATTTACCTTAAGTTCAATTGCAATGTTGAGTGGTGCATCAGGAGAGTTCACAGGATGGGGAGATGCAATCTTACATCATGTCGCTGATTCTAAATCTGTTCCTTTTTATGGGATTCAAATATCTAAGCATATTGTAATGCTACTTATATCTGCATTTGTAACAATTCTACTTTCAGTTATAGCTACAAAAAAATATAGAAATAATATAAATGCTAAACCCTCTGGACTATCTCAAATTTTTGAGATTTTAATGGACTTTATAAATAAAGAAATTGTTATTCCTAATATTGGTAAAAGCTACACTCGAACATGGACACCTGTAGCAATGAGTTTTTTTGTCTTTATATTAACATGCAATTTATTGGGCTTAGTACCATTTTTTGAATACATTAAACCCGGAGGCTATGGTGGGGGCTCTACAGCAACAGGAAATTTTGGTGTAACATTGGGGCTTGCTACAATTACGTTTTTTGCAATTATAGTTGCTGGTGTAAAAAAGCATGGATTCATAGGTCACTGGAAAAACATGGTCCCAAGTGGAGTTCCAGCACCTGTATTAATTATATTAATTCCCATTGAAATAATTGGAATGTTTGTAAANCCATTTGCTTTAATTATGAGGCTTGGAGCAAATATGACAGCAGGTCATATTGGNATGGTTGCTATTTTTGCTTTGCCTATAATNTTAGGAAATGGGATTGCNGGTATTAATGACCCCNCTGTTTTCAATTATCCAATTGGNTTTTTAGCAGGTTTTATTGCGGTTTTATTAAATACTGCAATCTATGGTTTAGAGATAATTGTNAGCTTAGTACAAGCTTATGTNTTTACACTTTTGTCATGCGTCTTTATTGGTATGGCAATTCACGCAGATCATTAAATAATAATAAGGAGAATGAAAATGTTAACATTAAGAAAAACAATACTAGGAATAATTGGTATATCTTCAGTTTTTGCAGCTAATCCAGGTGCTGCGCTTGCACCATTGGGCGCTGGGATTATTGTTATTGGGGCCGCTGTTGGAATTGGTATGTTTGCTTCAGCTGCAGCTAATGCTATTGCAAGGCAACCTGAAGCAGCTAAAGATATTAGTGGTGCAGTTAACTTACCATTATTTCTACTTGAAGGTGTTGCAATTATTGCTTTAGTTGTTTGTATACTTGCAGTTGTAGGATAAAAAATATATGAATAAATCAAAATATTTTATTTATATAATTGCTATAAACAATCTATTTGCAGCTGGTGGTGGTGGAAGTTGGATAAACGATTGGCTCATGCCAAATACAGGCCTAACATTATGGACAATAGCAACTTTTCTATTTCTATTGTTTGTTTTACGCTGGAAGGCCTGGGGGCCCCTTATGGATGCATTGGATGCTCGTGCCAAGCAAATTGAAGAGTCTTTATCAAAAGCTGAAAAAGTTACTGCAGATGCTGAAGTTCAGGCTGAAAAAAANGAACAAATATTACAGGATGCTAGAAATGAAGCACAAGAAATCATCAGCAAAGCAAGAGAAGCTGGAGATAAATTAAAACAAAAACTTGAATTAGATGGCAAAAATCAATANGACAGTATGCTTATTAAAGCAAAAGATCAAATNGAATCTGAAAAACAAAGAGCTTTAAACGAAATTAAAGANACTGTTGTTGATGTTGCATTNAANGCATCTGAGAAAGTTATTAAACGTAATCTGAATGCAGANGATAATAAAAAGATGANTGAAGAAACAGTGGATGAATTTAAACATGCTAATTAATAATGAAAAATAGCTATAAATATGCAAAAACTCTTTTTGATATTTGTTTAAAGACAGATAAAATAACAACTTTAAAAAAAGAATTTGAGGTTATTGCTTATTTATACAAAAAAGTATCAACTTTTAGATTAATTTTGATCACAAAAAAAATTGATACCAATATAAAAGCTGATATAATAAATAATACTTTAAAAATGTTAGATCCATTAACATTNGAATTTTTAAATATTATTATAGAAAATAATNATTCAAATGAATTATTAAATATTATATCAAGATTCAATCATTTAAGTGAGTCTCAACTAGGTTTGAATAAAGTNGATATTATTACAGCAGCCAAACTCAGTGATGAAGAGATAAAATCTCTTTCAATCAAAATAGATGGAATACTAAAAAATTCTCCTTCTGTTAATAATATTGAAGATCCAAGCATTATTGGAGGCTTAAAATTAAGAGTAGGTAACAATGTGTTTGATAATTCCGTTAGTTATCAAATCAATCAATTAAAAAAAACTTTACATAATATGTAATCGGGAGTAATAATGGATTTTAAAACAGATGAAATAGTTTCTTTACTAAAAGAACAACTACAAAACCATAATGTTGATATTGATGTATCAGAAGTTGGNGAAATAANATATGTTGGNGATGGNGTTGCAAGGGTAAGCGGTTTAGAAAACATAATGAGNTCAGAATTAGTTGANCTTCCAAATAATGTTTTTGGTATGGCNCTAAATCTTGAAACAGATAATGTAGGTATCGTATTATTTGGTAACTCTAGCTTAGTTAAAGAGGGTGATACTGCCAAAAGAACAGGGAAAATTGTTGAAGTACCTATAGGAGAGGAGCTATTAGGAAGAGTTGTTAATCCACTTGGTCAACCACTTGATGGAAAAGGAGCAATTAATTCTAATAAATCATATCCTATTGAACGTAAAGCATTAGGAGTTATGCAACGTCAGCCCGTTGTTGAACCATTACAAACCGGTCTTAAAAGTATTGATAGTATGATTCCAATTGGGAGAGGCCAAAGAGAATTAATTATTGGAGATAGACAAACTGGCAAAACTGCAATTGCTATTGATGCAATAATNAATCAAAAAGATGCATTCAAAGCTGGAGATCCAGTTTACTGTATTTATGTTGCAATAGGNCAAAAAGCTTCAACTGTAGCTAGAGTNGTAAATGAGCTAGANAAAGCTGGAGCTATGGAATATACTATAGTAGTTGCTGCTAATGCTTCTGATCCAGCGCCAATGCAATACATTGCACCATATGCAGGAGCTTCTATGGGTGAATATTTTAGAGATAATAGTAAACACGCCCTTATTGTATATGATGATTTAACAAAACAAGCTAGTGCATACAGACAAATGTCATTACTGCTAAGACGTCCTCCTGGAAGAGAGGCTTATCCTGGTGATGTTTTCTATTTACATAGTCGGTTGCTTGAACGTGCTAGTAAATTAAGCAAAGAGCTTGGTGGAGGTTCATTAACTGCTCTTCCTGTTATTGAAACTCAAGAAGGTGATGTATCTGCTTATATCCCTACAAATGTAATTTCAATTACAGATGGTCAAATATTTTTAGACTCTGATATATTTAATGCTGGCGTAAGACCTGCGGTTGATGTTGGAATTTCTGTATCAAGGGTGGGTGGAGCCGCTCAAATTAAGGCCATGAAATCTATTGCTGGTACTCTAAGGCTCGATTTAGCTCAATTTAGGGAGTTAGAAGCATTTGCTAAATTTGGTTCTGATTTAGATGAATCAACTCTACAACAATTAAATCGTGGTAAAATCATGGTAGAGATATTAAAACAAAACCAATATGTTCCGATGTCAGTATCTAACCAAATTGCAATTATATATGCTGGTATTAATGGGTTTTTAGATAATGTGGGGATTGAAAATATTAGTAAATATGAGAAAGAGTTGGTAGAGTATTTGGAAGCTAATAATCAAAGTACGCTTGATAAAATAGCAAGTTCAGGTAAGCTAGATGAAAGCAATGAACAAGAACTAAAAAGTGCGCTAGATGCATTTACCAAGACATTTAATAGTTAATGGCAAATCTAAAAAATATAAGATCTCAAATAAAGTCTGTAACTAGTATTCAAAAGGTTACAAAAGCAATGAAAATGGTAGCTGCAGCAAAACTAAGAAAATCTCAAGAGAATATGGAAAAAGGTAGACCTTATTCAAATAGAATTAAAGATTTAATAAGTAATTTGATTGATGATATTGATAATTCCTTGCTTCCTCTTTTAAATAAACCTAAAAATACAAAAAAACATGGATTAATTATAATTACAGCAGATAGAGGATTAGCGGGTTCTTTTAATTCTAATATTATTAAAAAAGCTGAAAATATAATCAATGAAATTGGTCATGAAAATTGTCTATTATTTTGTGTAGGCAAAAAAGGTTATGAATATTTCTCAAAAAGACAATTTAATGTAGCGGAATATTATGAAGATTTATGGATAGGTCTCAATTATAACAAAGCAATAAATCTAGGTCAAAATGTTATTGAATATTTTTCAAATCACAAAGTAGATAAAGTAGATGTTATATATAATTATTTTAAAAATGCTGGATCGCAAGAGGTATTAAAAAGTCAAATCTTACCAATTGAATTCAAAAATAAAGAAGACGATACACAGTTAACTGATATAATTTATGAGCCTTCAAAAATTGAATTAGTAAAATCACTAGTACCTAAATATTTCAATACTCAAATATGGCAATTTTTATTAGAATCATTTGCAAGTGAACAAGCAGCTAGAATGCTCGCAATGGAAAATGCAACAGAAAATGCAAAAGAGATGATTAGCGAACTAAATTTAGAATTTAACAAAGCAAGGCAAACTGCTATTACTACAGAAATGTTAGAAATTGTAGGTGGTGCTGAAGCTTTATCAAATTAAAGAAAGGAACTATAAAATTATGCAGGGTAAAATATCACAAATTATGGGAGCAGTTGTTGATGTAGAATTTCCTGGAGGAAAACTACCAGAAATTTTAAATGCTCTTGAAATTGAAAGAGATGATACTGATAATCTAATACTAGAAGTTGCTCAACATCTTGGTGAATCAACTGTAAGAACAGTCGCTATGGATACTACTGACGGTCTAGTTAGAGGGCATGCTGTGAAAGATTTAGGGGAACCAATTTCTGTTCCTGTTGGAGAAAATGTTCTTGGAAGATTATTTGATGTAATAGGGAATACAATTGATGGTAAAGATGAGATTCCAAATAGTAAAAAATACCCTATTCATAGACCTGCTCCGAAACATGAGGATCTAACCACAGAAGCAGAAGTTTTGGTTACTGGCATTAAAGTTGTTGATTTAATGGAGCCATATACAAAAGGTGGGAAAACGGGATTATTTGGAGGAGCAGGTGTAGGAAAAACGGTTTTAATCCAAGAGTTAATTAGAAATATTGCAACTGAACATGGTGGTTATTCTGTATTTGCAGGTGTAGGTGAAAGGACAAGAGAAGGAAATGATTTATATAGAGAAATGACAGAGTCAGGTGTAATAGATAAAACAGCTATGGTATTTGGACAAATGAATGAGCCACCCGGTGCTAGATTAAGAGTTGCTTTAAGTGCATTATCTATGGCAGAATACTTTCGTGATGAAGAAGGTAAGGATGTTCTTTTATTTGTAGATAATATTTTTAGATTTACGCAAGCAGGATCTGAGGTATCAGCACTTTTAGGTCGAATGCCTTCTGCTGTAGGATACCAACCAACGCTTGGAACAGAAATGGGTGATTTACAAGAACGAATTACATCTACAAAAAATGGTTCTGTAACCTCTGTACAGGCAGTATATGTACCAGCTGATGATTTAACAGATCCAGCTCCAGCTACTGCATTTGCTCACTTAGATGCGACATCAGTACTTGAAAGAAAAATTGCTGAATTAGGTATATATCCTGCTGTTGATCCTCTAGCATCATCATCTAGAATTTTAGATCCTAGAGTAATTGGTGATAGACACTACAATACTGCTAGATCCGTACAAAAAATTCTTCAAAACTATAATGAGCTTAAAGATATTATTGCAATTTTAGGAATGGATGAATTATCTGATGATGATAAACAAACTGTACACAGAGCAAGAAGAATGCAAAAGTTTTTATCACAGCCATTTTTTGTAGCTGAACAATTTACAGGCACTCCAGGTAGATATGTTTCTCTAGAAGATACAATTGCTGGATTTGAGGCAATATTAAATGGTGATTGTGATGAGCTTCCTGAAAATGCATTTATGTATGTAGGTACAATTGATGAGGTATTTGAAAAAGCAAAATCTATGAAAAAATAATGAAAACATTTCATTTAGATATTATAACACCAACAAGTACTCATACATATGAAAATATTTCATATTTAAGAATTCCTGGACTAGATGGGTTAATTGGAATAGAAGCAAATCACGCGAATGCCATTATTGCTTTAGATATTGGTGAAATAAAACTCAATATAAATGGAAAAAATTTATTTTTCTCTACTAGTGGTGGTTTTACTGATATTCAATCAAAAGGAGTGCAATTATTATTAGAAACGTTTGAACAATCAAACAATATTGATCAAAATCGTGCTGAAAAATCTTTACAAAAAGCTAAAGAACGTCTTGGTGATAAATCTCAAGATTTTGAAAGAGTAAATCAATCACTTAAAAGAGCAAAAAATAGAATTTCAGTTTTTAATAAAAAATAGAGGAGTAATATGAAAAAAATGTTAATAATTATTTTCAGTTTATCAGCAATTTTTGGTACTGCTACCAATAAAGAATACAAAAAGCTTGTTAAAGAAAATTCATGGAATGCAGTGTATCCAAAAGTTATGATAAAAGATGCAGTAAAAAATGATAAAGACATGCAAGCTCTTTACAAGGAATCTGATATTCCAGAAAAATATGCCGAATTAATTGCTCTTGCTGTTTCAGCTGCATTAAAATGTCAATATTGTATTCCTGCTCATAAGCAATTTGCGTTAGATGCTGGTGCAACAGAAGAAGAAATAAAAATTGCAGTTAATATTGCTGCACATGTTGCAAGTGGTAGNACTTTATTTTATGGTAATGAGTTTGATCTAGAATTATTTAAAAAGCAATTAGAAAAAAAATCTAAATAATTTAATAACTCATTTTTTATATACTATCTTGCCATTAACTATCGTATATAAAATTTCAATATCTAAAATATTTTTGTGATTAACTGATAGTATATCATCGGATATTATTGTTAAGTCTCCATTAAATCCTGGAGAAATTTGTCCTTGATGATGTTCATTAAAACTACCATATGCTCCCCATTT
Source organism: Fidelibacterota bacterium (assembly GCA_002704685.1). GTDB lineage: Bacteria > Fidelibacterota > Marinisomatia > SCGC-AAA003-L08 > D37C17. The sequence continues at coordinate 25,043 of PAHD01000030.1, read as the reverse complement.
TGTAAACATTTTTAAAGCATCATCAGAGATAACTTTTTCTTGTGGTTGAAATCCCATTTTAGGGAATGAAGTATGATCTTGCCTAGTAACTGCAGCATAAAATTCAAAAAGAGGATTNCCTGCCTCTATAGGACAATCTGATCCCCCAGGTATTTTTACACCCATATTGATAAAGGATTGCCATCTTGAAATTAATTTTAAGCGGTGATTTCCAATTCTCTCTGGTAACCAATGCATATCACTAGTACAATGTGAAGGCTGCATTGAAGGCACAATATTATATTTCTTAAATTTTACCATATCTTCATCTGAAACCATTTGAGCATGCTCAATTCTCCATCTTNTATCGTTATTTTTCCCTANAACTGATGCATAATGATCCAGAACATATGTATTCCCCCTATCACCAATTGCATGAGTATTTAATTGATAATTATTTTTATAACATAACTGAGCCAGATTTCTAAAATCTTCTTTACTAATTAAAATTAATCCACAATTATTTGTATCATCACAATAAGGCTCATGCAAAGCAGCACCTCTACTACCCAGAGCTCCATCAATAAATGCTTTAACAGACCTTATAGTTAAATACTCATTTTTATAATGGCCATTTTTAAAAAAATCGTTTAATAAACTTTGATCATTACCAGCCAACATACCATAACAGCGTAATGGTAATTTATTCTCTTGAATCAATTCTTGGATAGACTCAACAATAGTACGGTCTTGCCATGCATCATGAACTGTGGTTATTCCCATTTTTACTGCTTTTTGAGAAGCTAATAAAATCCAATCTTTCACATTTTTCTTACTTTCTTTAGGTAAAAAAGGTTTAAACGGATTCATGGAATTATCAATTAGTATACAATTATTAATAACTTGGCCACCATCAATCTCGTCTAGCTCAGAAATTGTTTGAGATATTATTTTAACCGCTTGATTATTTACCCAAGCAGCATGCCCATCTATTCTAGTCAGATATATTGGTTGTATTATATTTAATGAATTTAAATAATCAGAAATAGGAAAAGATTTTTCTTCCCATAAATTTTGATCCCAGCCAAAACCTAATATCCATTCATCTGGCTTTTTATTTTTAGCACATTCTCTAATTAAGTCTAAAACTTTATCTACAGATTGAACATTTTTCAAATCAATAAGATTAAGTCTTTTACCAAAATTCTTCAAATGAAAATGGGAGTCTATAAAACCTGGTATAACTGTTGCACCTTTTAAATCGATAGTATCAAATTTTTTATTAATATTATTTAGCAATGCAATCTTACCATTTTCAATCGATAGTGATTGTATCTTAGGATACTGCTCATTTAGAGTAATAATATTTCCATTAATAAAATTAATTGAGTTCATATCATAAATTTAATGTTTTATCACATAATATTAATTAATTTATTCTACTAATTAATATTTTAAATATGATTGATTTAAGAAGCGATACAGTTACACTCCCTACTAATAAAATGAAACAATTCATTATGGATTCTCCATTAGGAGATGATGTATATGGTGAAGACCCTTCTGTTAATTTGTTACAAAATAAGATTGCAAAAATATTTAATAAAGAATCTGCTTTGTTTGTTCCTTCAGGAACAATGGCAAATTTAATTTCTGTATTAACTCACTGTAATCGTGGAGATGAAGTTATTCTAGGTAATAAATCTCATATCTTTTTTTATGAAGCAGGAGGAATATCTGCATTTGGAGGCGTTCATTCTCATCAAATTAATAATAATGATGATGGTACAATAAATATAAATGATATTGTAAGTGCCATACGAAAAAAAGGAGATGATCATTTTCCAAAAACAAAATTGATTTGTTTAGAAAACACGCACAATGCTTGTTATGGATCGCCAATTAATACTGATTTTTTTAATGAAGTAAAAAATATAGCAAAAAAACATAATATTCCTATACATTTAGATGGTGCAAGAATATTTAATGCAGCAATTGCACTAAATAAATCTGTAGATGAATTAACAAAAGATTGTGATTCTGTTTCATGCTGTTTATCAAAAGGTTTATCAGCTCCTGTAGGTTCTGTTATTCTAGGAAACAAAAATTTTATATCTAAAGCAAAAAGTCTAAGAAAAGCGCTTGGTGGAGGAATGAGACAAGCAGGATTAATTGCATCAGCCGGGATTTTCAGTTTGGATCATATGGTAAATAGAATAAAAGATGATCATTCAAATGCAAAAATACTAGCTGGTAAATTAAATTTAATAAAAAATATTGAAATTAACTTAAATCAAGTCCATACAAATATTATTTTTATTTACAATAGAGATAAAACTCTATCTAATCAAGATATGCTATTATCTTTAGAAAAAAATAATATAAAAATTGATTATAAAGGAAATAGTAAATTTAGATTAGTTACACATTCAAGTTTTAAAAAAGAAGATATTAATACTGTTATAAAAGTATTTAGAAAAATTTTTAAGGATTAAAAATGTCAAAAAGCGTTACACCTAAAAGCAAAGATTATTCCAAGTGGTATACTGATGTTATAACTAAAGCTGAACTTGCAGATTATGGCCCTGTAAAAGGGACAATGATAATCAGACCTTATGGATTTAAAATTTGGGAAAATATAAAAAATATTTTTGATTTAGAATTTAAAAAAACAGGTCATACCAATGCATATTTTCCACTTTTTATACCTAAATCTTTTCTTAATAAAGAAGCAGAGCATGTTGAGGGATTTGCTAAAGAATGTGCCATTGTAACACATTCTAGATTAACTGCTGATGATGATGGTTCATTAACTCCTGACCCTAATTCTAAACTTGAAGAAGAAGTTATTGTTAGGCCGACAAGTGAAACAATTATTTGGTCCATGTATAAAAAATGGATTAAATCACATAGAGATTTACCCCTTTTAATCAATCAATGGGCTAATGTTGTAAGGTGGGAAATGAGAACACGTCTTTTTTTACGAACAAGTGAGTTTTTATGGCAAGAAGGACATACAGCTCATGCAACAGAAAAAGAAGCTATAGATGAAACACATAAAATTCTAAATATTTATCAAAATGTTGTAGAGAACTTTATGGGGATACCATTAACTGTTGGCCGAAAATCAGATAGTGAAAAATTTGCTGGAGCTGTTGAAACTTTTTCTATTGAAGCAATGATGGGTGATAAAAAAGCATTACAAGCGGGAACTTCACATTACTTAGGTCAAAATTTTTCTAAAGCTTTTGATGTAAAATTTCAAGATTCAGATAATAAAGAAAAACATGTCTATGCTACTAGCTGGGGAGTAAGTACCCGTTTAATTGGAGCACTCATTATGGTTCATGGAGATGATAAGGGATTAAGACTCCCACCTAAAATTGCACCAATACAAATTGTGATTGTACCTATATATAAATCAGATAATGATTTAGAAATTATAACAGAATATGTTAGTCCAATTGTAAATTATATGAAACAAAATAATATTTCATGTTATTTTGATACTAGAGATAAGCTCTCTCCAGGATTTAAATTTAATGAATGGGAAATGAAGGGTGTTCCACTACGAATTGAAGTTGGGATGAGAGATCTTAATAGTAAAATTTTAACAATTGCAAGACGCGATAATAATGAAAAGTCAACTGTAAAAATAGATGATGCAAACAAATTATTAGTTAATAACTTAAATGATATACAAAAATGTTTATATAATGAAGCCCTCAATTTTAAAAATCAAAATACATTCCAGGCAGATGACTATAATGAATTTAAAAAAATTATTTCTGATGGTGGTTTTGTAGAATGTGGTTGGGATGGAAATGAAGAAACGGAAACAAAAATCAAATCAGAAACTAATGCAACAATTCGATGCATACCATTTAACCAAGAAAAAAAATTAAAGTGTATTTATACTCAAAATCCTGCTAAATATACTGTAGTATTTGCTAAAGCCTATTAATAGTGATTTATACAACTGATGCAATTGTTCTAAATAATAGAAAATATAGTGATTCAAGCTTAATATGTAATCTCTATTCAAAAGATTATGGGAAATTAAGCATTATTGCGAAAGGAGTTAGAAAAGTTAAAAATTTAAATGGCGCAATTTTACAGCCACTAAATCATATTAACTTAGTATACTACTTTAAATCTAAAAGAAATATTCAAACTTATAAAGAAGCATCAATCATAAAAAAATATGATGATATTTCTAAAAATTATAATAAAATTTTAATTAGTTCTGTCATACTAGATATGATAAATTATTCAAGTATAGAGGATAATCCCTGTGATATTATTTTTCGTCTAACTAATAAAACTTTAGATAAAATAAACTCATCAGAATCAACAAATATTTTCTATTATTTTATTTTTTTTAATATTCAGCTATTGATTTATTTAGGATATAAACCTTTAATAAAAAGATGCTACAAATGTAGTAAGACTCTAGATAATGCATCATTTAATGATAAATCAGGACAATTAGAATGCACTAGTTGCTGCTCAAGTAATATTAAATTAAATGCAAATTCAATTCAATTAATAAATAAATTCTTTAATACACACATTGATAAAATAAATACTCATTTTAATCTAGATAATGGAACATTAAATAATATTAAAAAATATTTTTTTCACTATATATTACATCATATCACAAATATGAAAAAAAGTAAAGCATATATTAACTTTAACAAAAAATATGATTCGATTTGATACTAATAATTATGAATATAATAAATCAAGCCCTATTGGGGTTTATATTATTCATGGATTTTCAAATACAACTTATGAAGTAAAGGAAATTGCAAAATTTCTTGGAGACCAAGGGTTTCATACTATTGCAAATAATCTTCCAGGCCATGGAACAACCGTTGAAGAATGCAATAGAGTGAAATATCAAATGTGGATTGAACATGTGATGCAAGATATAGCAAATTTAATTTCAATATCTGAAAGAACATATGTTATTGGTTGCAGCATGGGTGCTAACTTAGCCTTATATCTTGCCTCTATCTTCCCTTTAAATGGTTGCATTGTTGGAGGCACAGTTTTAAAATTTAATAATCCATTCACTATTCATATAACTAATAGATTATTATGTAAAATTATAAAATTTTCTCAAAAAAAAATTAAAAATGATTCTAATATTAAATATTATGGTTATTCATCATATCCACTAATTGCTTTAAACGAAATGAGAAAACTAACAAGGAAAGTCATAAGTAAATTACCGAAAGTCAAAAGTCCACTTTTAATTATTCACACAGAATCTGATAGATTATCTTTAAAGGAAAATGTTGATTTAGTTTACGATAAAACAAGTTCAGAAATTAAACAAAAGTTTTTTATTAAACATGCACACCATAACTTATTTGATGAAAATCCGGATCAAGAAGAAATTTTTAATGAAGTATTAAAATTTATTTCTAAACATTAAATTTGAAGAAAATAACATCACCATCTTTAACAATATACTCTTTTCCTTCTTGTCTGACTTTTCCTGCACTTTTAATATTCTGCTCTGATTCATATTGTTCTAAATCTTTAACAGTATAAATTTCTGCTTTTATAAAACCTCTTTGAAAATCTGTATGAATTACTCCAGCAGCTTCAGGTGCAGTTGATCCTTTCTTAATTGTCCAAGCTTTTATTTCTTGAACTCCAGCAGTAAAAAAAGTTTCTAAACCTAATAATGAATAACATGATAAAATTAATTGATCAAGGCCCGAAGATTTCAAATTATATATTGATAAGAAATCTTCCTGCTCATCCATATTCAAGTTTGATATTTCCATTTCGATATTTCCACATAATCTCAAGGACTCTGATAAATTTTCTTTAGCAAATTGATTAACTATACTAGAATATTCATCATTTGATTTTGAAATATTATCCTCGTCAACATTAGATAAATAAATAGTTGGTTTTTTTGTTAACAAGAATAAACTTGCAATGAATTGTTCTTCTGGTTCATTTAGAGTAATATTTTTAACCATAACCCCATCATTTAACGATGAATACACCTTATTTAACACGTCCAACTCGAACTTAGCTTGCTTATCGCCTGATTTAACTATTTTTTGTTTTTTATTAATCTGCTTATCCAAAGAATCTAAATCTTTAATAATTAACTCTGTTTCAATAATACCAATATCGCGAATTGGATCAATACTACCCTCAACATGTGCAATATCATCATTATCAAAACATCTAACGACATGTACAACAATATCCACATTACGAATATGTGATAAAAATTGATTTCCCAAACCTTCACCTTGACTTGCTCCCTTTACTAACCCCGCTATATCTACAAATTCTATAGAAGTTGGTATAATTTTATCCGATTGAATATATTTATTTATTACATTTAAACGTTTATCTTTTACAAGTACAGATCCAACGTTAGGATCAATTGTACAAAAAGGATAATTATTTGCGGGTATTTTTGCATTAGTTAATGCATTAAATATTGTTGACTTTCCAACATTTGGTAATCCTATTATTCCAACTTTCATAAATCCTTTATTTTTTATTTTTATAATTTAAAACAGTCTACTATTTCATAGTTAGTATATAATGTTTAATTTAATAATATAATATTAAAGGAATATAAAATGAATAATTGGGCAGTAATTTTAGGATCCTCTAGTGGTATTGGTAGACAATGTGCAATAGAATTAGCAAAAAATAAAATTAATATTTTTGGTGTTTATTTAAGAAAACCAAAAAACTACATTGAAGAATTATCAGATGAAATTAAATCTTACGGAGTAAAAGTAAGATTTTTAAAAATGAATGCTGCAAATGAATCTAATAGATTAGATGCAATAAATCAACTTAAATCTCTTGATAATGTTAATGTTAAAATATTTATTCACTCATTAGCATTTGGCACATTAAAACCCATGATTGATAATGAAGAAAATAATCAGTTAAAACAAAAGCAAATTGAAATGACCACTGATGTTATGTCACATTCATTAATTTATTGGGCTCAAGATTTATTTAATAATAATCTTTTTAATAAACACTCTCAAATTATTGCAATGACAAGCGCAGGTGGGAATAAACAATGGAAAAATTATGGCGCTGTATCTTTAGCAAAATCTTCTCTAGAGTCTGCAATAAGACAATTGGCTTTAGAACTTGCTCCGCATCAAATTGCATGCAACTCTATCGAAGCTGGAGTAACGTTAACTGCAGCACTTGAAAAAATTCCTAATTTTCAATCTATGGTTGATAGTGCATTAAATATAAATCCACATAAACGACTCACATTACCAGAAGATATTGCCAATGCAGTTATAATGCTTTATAAACACAATTCAAGCTGGATTACTGGCAACACCATTAAAGTTGATGGAGGGGAAAGTTTATGATTATTGATATTTTTTTACCTGTATCTCTTATGTTTATAATGTTTACTTTAGGTATTGGACTTACAGTAGAAAATTTTAAAAATATTATTACACAACCCAAAGCTCTTATTCTAGGTCTTGTAAACCAAATGCTACTCCTTCCTTTAGTTGCTTTTTTTATTTTACTTATTATAAAATTGCCAAGTGAAATGGCGGTGGGTATGATGATTCTTGCATGTTGTCCAGGAGGTGTAACATCTAATATGCTTACAAAATTAGCAAAAGGTGATACTGCTTTATCAATCTCTTTCACTGCAATTGTAAGTATTATTTCGGTAATTACTCTTCCAATTATAGTTAGTTTTTCGATGCAATATTTTCTAGGTTCTAACGCACCAAGTATAAATATTTTATCTTTAGGTATGACAATGTTTTGTATTACTACTATTCCCGTAGGAATAGGTTTATTCATTAATACAAAATATCACGATTTTTCTGTTTCTTTATCTATTATTGCAAATAAAATTTCTACTATTTTATTTGTTATTATAATCGCTGGAGCACTAACAAGTGAATGGGAAGCGTTTATTAATAATTTAAATTTATTAGGACCAGCTATAATTGCTTTAATTTTTTTAATGTTATTTATTGGTTATTCTAGTGCATCTTTATTTAATCTTAATAAAGAAAAATCAATAACAATTGCAATTGAATCTGGTATACAAAATGCAACAGTCGGCATAACAATTGGAAACTTAATTTTTAATCAAGATACTGGCCTATCTATATTAAGCTTACCCTCTGGTGTATATGGTATTTTAATGTACTTGGTATGTTTACCTGTTGTATTTTTAATTTTAAGAAATATAAAATAATAATAATTATTTTATCTCTTTTTGAATCAACCCTATTATTTCTCTGTACTCTTTGTTAGGAATAAGGTTAAAAGCATAATTTGCATCTGCCAGGGCTTTGTCAAACATCCCTAGTTTTGAATATGTTATTGCAAGATTATAATGGGTTTGAGCTAATAATTTAATATCATCGTACGATTTATTACTCTTTGACATATAATAAAATTTTGATTTGTTAAACTCAAGAATTGCTTCATTAAACATTTGCCAATCATAATAATGAATTCCTCTTTCCATAGATAGTTCCCCATCACTTTTACATGAAAAAAGAAATAAAACTAAAATAATATATAGGTAGCGAATCATATTTATAAATTAAACATTTTATAATATTAAAATCTATTATAATTCTTTAACAACATTTCTAACGCCATCAAGTAAATTATTAATTTGAATCTCGTTTATTGTTAGTGCAGGGGCCAATCTTATCGTAGTATGATGAGTTTCTTTAGCATAAATACCTTGATTTAAAAGTGCTACAGAAATATGATGGCCATCTAAACTAGGCTCATCAAACATTTCAAAAGCTGTCAATAAACCTTTACCTCGAACTTCTTTTATTTTATCTGGAAAATCATTTTTGATTACATTTAATCCATCCATTAATTGCTTACCTCTAACCCTAGCATTTTTTGCTAAATTCTCCTCAACAAGAGTCTTAATTGCATAAATTCCTACAACAGATGCAAGAGGATATCCACCAAAAGTTGAACCCTCAGAACCTGGTGTTAAAGTTCCTATAACATCATCTCTACCTGCAACAAAAGATATAGGTAAAATTCCTCCTCCTGTTGCCTTTCCACATCCCATTAAGTCAGGTTTGACATTATATAATTGATGTGCAAAATTTTCACCTGTCCTACCATACCCAGTTTGTACCTCATCAAATGCTAATAAGATATNATGTTTTTTACATAATTTTGAGACTTCAGGCCAATATTGATCATCAGGTACAATCACTCCAGCTTCACCTTGAATAGGTTCTACAGAATATGCTGCAATATACTCTCCTTTTTTTTCAAATAAATCTTTAAGTGCATCTAAATCNTTAAATGGTACTAANTCTATNCCTGGAACAAAAGGACCAAAAGATTTNCTTGCATCTGGATCATCTGACATTGAAACTGCNGATACAGATCTTCCATGNAAATTCCCAGTTGCACCTACNACNATAGCTTTATTTTCAGGAATTTTTTTTACTTCATATCCCCATCGCCTACACAATTTAAAAGTTAGCTCCCAAGATTCAACACCTGCAACTTTAGGTACTACGCGGTCCATCTTTGTAAATGATGATACAGCTAATAAAAATGCACTCATATATTTGTGACGTATTGATCTTGGAACTGTTGGTAATTTTTCTTCTGACAAATGATGAATTACGGCATCAACAATTGTTTGATTTAATTGTCCTTGATTAACAGCAGAATAGCAACATAAACCATCAAGCAATTCTGACTCAATATATTTTTCAATATTTGTATTGCTTGGTTTTCGGCAAATCAATGTTGAAGAATCTTTTACATGAGAAACAACTACGTCTTCAAGAGGACTGTAATTATTTCCACCGTGTGTTTTTTCTATTTTCTCATGATCTCCTGGTGATAAATCNCCNATTCTAACANTATTAATTGTTAAATCATCACCATAACCCTTAATGCTAACCTTANCGTCCATTGTTTTTCCTTTGTTTTATTAATTTAGAAATTAGAAATGCAATTTCTAAACTTTGTTCATTATTTAATCTTGGATCACAAGCCGTNTCATATCTTAAATCTAAATCTTTATCTTTAATATCATTAATACCACCTAAACATTCCGTTACATTTTCNCCTGTAAGCTCAATATGAACACCTCCTGGTATTGTGTTAGAGCTCATATGAATATTAAAAAAAGCCTCTAATTCGTTTATAATTGTTTTAAATTGTCTTGTTTTATAACCATTTTGTGATTTAATCGTATTACCATGCATAGGATCACAAAACCATATAATTTCATGACCATAATATTTAACTTTTTCAATAATTTTAGGAAGCATTTTTTCAATATTTTTTTCACCTAATCTAACAATAAAAATTAATTTACCTTGTTCATTTTGGGGGTTGACCTTAGAACATAATAAGGGAATATCATCAATTTTAATTTTAGGACCAATTTTAATTCCTATGGGATTATCTAATTTGGATACAAAATCTAAATGTTCACTATTAATATACCTAGTTCTATCACCAACCCATAGCATGTGACTAGAGCAGCAAAATTGATAATTTTTAAATTTCTTAAAAAATAATTTTTCATAATCCAAGATTAAAGATTCATGAGATGTATATAAGTTATTTATATAATTATCTTTATTTTTAATATCTGATGAAGCCATTACAAAATCTAATGCACCTTCAATTTCTTTAACTATTTTATTATATTTAATTCCTAATTTTGATTTATTAATTAAATCTCTATTCCAAAGAGATATATTTTCAATTTTTGTAAACCCTGTCATAATTAATGTTCTAATTAAATTCATTGTTGCAGCAGAATGGTGATAAGCCTTAATCAAATTATCAGGATTGGGGACTCGCTTTTCAGCTTTAAAATCAATTGAATTAACACCGTCACCCTGATAAGCAGGCAGTGTAAGTTCTCCACGTTTTTCCAATAAATTTGAACGNGGCTTGAAATATTGACCAGCAATTCTACCAATATTTATAACCTTCATGTTTGAAGTAAATTCAATGATAGCTGACATTTGCAACAAAATTTTCAATTTACTTTTTATTAAATCTGTATTAAAATCACTAAAAGTTTCTGCGCAATCTCCACCTTGAATCACAAACTGCTTTCCAATAGCTACATCTTTTAATTTATTTTTTAAGGTAATAATCTCATCAGGATATACTAGTAAGGGATACTGATTAATTTTTTTTATAATTTTTTTATAATACTTAGTATCTGGCCATTCAGGAGAATGTATTCTTTTATCAATCATTATATAATCCTTTTAAAAATTGACCTGTATAAGAATGTGGAATACTCATTAATTCAGTTGGTGTAGCTTCAGCAATAATCTGTCCACCATTAGACCCTCCTTCTGGTCCTAAGTCAATAATCCAGTCTGCTGTTTTAATTACATCTAAATTATGTTCTATTACTATCACTGTGTTACCTTTATCTGTTAAATCATGTAAAACTGTTAATAGCAACTGTATATCTTGAAAATGTAAACCAGTAGTTGGTTCATCTAAAATATAAATAGTTTTACCGGTATTGACTTTCGAAAGCTCTTTAGCTAACTTAATTCTTTGAGATTCACCACCAGATAAACTCGTTGCCTGTTGTCCTAATTTAATATATCCTAAGCCTACATCTAGCAAGGCATTTAATTTTCTAAGAATTGTTTTATGGTTTTTATAAAATTTTGCTGCTTCTTCTACTGACATTTCTAAAATTTCGTTTACATTCTTCCCATTATACTTAATTTGTAGTGTTTCTCTATTAAATCTTTTTCCATCACATTGATCGCATTTTATATACATGTCTGGTAAAAAATGCATCTCTACTTTTACAAGCCCCATTCCTTGACATGCCTCGCATCTACCTCCCTTAACATTGAAAGAGAATCTGCCAGCTTTATAGCCTCTGATCTTAGATTCTGGAACATTTGTTAATAAATCACGAATTTCACCAAATACACCAGTATAAGTAGCAGGATTAGATCGAGGTGTTTTACCAATAGGCATTTGATTAATATCAATTACTTTATCTAAATATGATAAGCCATCTATTGAACCATACTTTAGTGGTTTAATATTACTAGAAAAATACTGTTTTGACAAACATGGGTATAATGTTTGATTAATCAAAGATGACTTGCCTGATCCAGATACTCCAGTAACACATATAAAATTATTAAGTGGTAATTTCAAAGTAACATTTTTTAAATTATTTCCTTCAGCATTTTTTAAAGTAACAAATTTATTGTTTCCTCTTTTTGTTTTTTTGCTTATCAAAATATTTTTATTTTTTGAAAGATAATTTCCAGTTATAGAGCTTTTATCTTTTAAAATATTCTTATATGTGCCTTGATAAGCAATTTTTCCTCCATGAACCCCAGCTCCTGGACCTAAGTCAACAATCCAGTCTGCAGCCTGCATTGTTTCAGAATCATGTTCCACAACAATAACTGTATTACCCAAATCTTTTAAATGAATCAAAGTTTTAATTAACTTGTCATTATCTCTAGGATGCAAACCAATAGATGGTTCATCTAAAATATACATAACCCCCATTAGCTTGGAACCTATTTGAGTTGCTAGTCTAATTCTTTGCGATTCNCCACCTGATAATGTAGTAGCAGACCTATCTAATGTTAGATATCCTAAACCAACATCATTTAAAAAATTAAGCCTGGATAAAATTTCAGTAATAATACTTTGAGAAATTTTTTTATCTTTATCACCAAGTGTTAATTTTTGTAAAAATATAATTAATTTCTCAATTGATAATTCACATATCGAAGTTATGTTTTTTTTATTAATCAATACAGATAAATTGCTCAGCTGCAGTCTTTGACCATCACATTTTTGGCAGTTTTGTTTTGTCATAAACTTTTCAATCCAATCTCTAATATATCCAGATTGAGTTTGCAAATATCTTCTATGTAAATGAGGTATTACACCTTCAAAGTAAATATCTACTTCTCCTTTAAATCTACTTTTCTTTCTACTTTTATTATTTTTTAAACCAAATAAAATAATTTTTTTTGCTTCATTAGGTATAATNTTCCATGGATCATTTATATTAAAATTAAAGTTTTTAGAAATATCATAAATCGACTGATGGAACCATGTGTTCCACGGTGGCTCTCCTAATGGTTTTATACATCCTTTTTTTATGCTTAAACTTATATCTTCAACGATTCTCTCTGCGTCTATTAATAAATTTGTTCCTAGACCATCGCAATTTTCACAAGCACCTTCTGGAGAATTAAATGAAAAATGTCGTGGCTCTAACTCATTAAAATTAAGACTACATTCAATGCAGGCCAAATTGGCATTATAATAAAATTCTTTATTTTCTGTTGTTATAATTTTTAAAGAACCATTACTAATTTTTAATGCAAGCTCAACAGCACTAGTTAATCTTTCAATAATATTTTTAGTTATTGCTAATCTATCAATCATTAAGTCTATTGTATGTTTTTTATTCTTATTTAGTTCCGGAATTTTATTTAAATCTATATTTTCACCATTTATTCTACAGCGCATAAACCCTTCTTTAAAAAAATTGCTTAATAAATCTTTATGTGTGCCTTTTTGTAACTTTATAATAGGTGCAAAAATATAGAATTTTGTATTTTCAGAAAGCTCTAGGATATTATCAACAATTTGCTGAACAGTTTGTTTACTAATTTTATTATTACATTTAGGGCAATGNTGAACTCCTATCCTTGCATATAATAAACGNAAATAATCATAAATTTCAGTCACNGTTCCAACTGTTGANCGTGGATTTCTACTCTTTGATTTTTGTTCGATNGAAATAGCAGGTGATAAACCTTCAATTTGATCAACGTCTGGTTTACCCATAATTCCTAAAAACTGCCTAGCATAAGATGAAAGAGACTCAACATATCTACGCTGGCCTTCAGCGTATAATGTTTCAAAAGCTAACGATGATTTGCCTGAACCTGATAAGCCAGTTATAACTATGAATTTGTTTCGTGGTAAATCAAGACTTATATTTTTTAAATTATTAGCTCTTGCNCCTTTAATACTAATACTATTTTTCATATATTTTTTATTTTCATTAACCTTTAAACTACAATAAAAATTTTCAAATACAAACTCTTCTAGAATAAAAAAATATCATGTAATTTCAACATATGAAAAACTATAAAAAATTAATATTAATCGCTACTTTACTTGCTTGTTTATTATTTATTTCATTTAGCAATAGCAACACAATTGGAAAGCTTAAAAGCTTATCCTATATAATCAGACTTGTAGAAAACTACTATGTAGATGAAGTAGACCTAAGTGAAATATTAGATGGTGCTATACACGGTTTTTTAGATGAATTAGATCCACACTCTTCATACATTAATAGTAAAGATTTTAAATATATGCAAGAAAGTTTAGAGGGTGAATTTGAGGGCATAGGAATTGAATTTGCTATTTTGGATGGGTATATTACTGTAATTTCCCCTATACCCGGGACACCTTCTGATAAAGCAGGGTTAGTAGGTGGTGATAAAATTGTTAAAATTGATGGAGAATCTGCATATAAAATTACACAAGATGAAGTATTTAAAAAGTTGCGTGGAGAACGTGGTTCATCTGTGGAAGTAACAATACAACGAATTGGATTAGAAGAAAATATAATTGTTAATCTTGTTCGAGATAAAATTCCCATTTATAGTGTAATGGCATCATTTTTATACAATGAAGACACTGGATATATAAAAGTCAATAGATTTGCACAACAAACATTTGATGAAGTTCAAACAGCCTACAGTGAATTAGAAAATTCTGGTATGAAAAATCTAATATTAGACTTAAGAAATAATGGTGGTGGCCTTATGGATCAAGCAATATCAATTCTCGATATGTTTGTAAACTCTAATGATACTATTTTATATACAAAAGGAAGAATTCAAAATGCAAATGAAGTGTTTTACGCAAATAAAAATAGAAAAGATAAAGAAATTCCAGTTGTAGTTTTAATCAATAGATCCTCTGCTAGTGCAAGTGAAATTGTATCTGGAGCATTTCAAGACTTAGATAGGGGAATCGTTGTTGGTGAAACAAGTTTTGGTAAGGGGCTTGTTCAGAAACAATTTATGCTAGATGATGGATCTGCTGTTAGAATAACTGTAGCAAAATATTACACCCCTTCTGGAAGATTAATTCAACGTGAATTTGAAAATGGAATTGATGAATATTACAACAACCTATTATCAGATAATCGAGAAGCGTCTGATTCATTGCTTGCAAAAAAGCCTGTTTTTAAAACTAAAAAAGGTAGAAATGTTTATGGGGGAGGTGGAATAACACCTGATATTTACTGTACTCAAAATATTGATTTTAGTCCATCTACTCAAAAAGTATTAACAGATCCCAACAGACTTATTTTTAAATATGCTAAAAATATTGAAAATAGTTTTAAAAAATTTAAGAATAAATCATTTAATAATTTTTATTCATATATTCAAAAAAATAAAAATACAATTGTTAACAAGAATGAATTTGTTCAATGGTGTAACAATAATGATGATGAGCTAGACTTAATTAAAGATGAAATCGCTAAAGATTGGATCTACATAGAAAATCGTATTCTGGCAGAATTAGCTAGTTCAATGTGGAGTAAAAATGACCACTACCATATTTTGCTCAATGAAGATCAACAGTTTTTAAAAGCACTAGAAAGCGTGGAAAAAGCAAAATTACTTGTAGATTAATTTTATTTTGTGTTTTGATAAAAAATCCATAAGATTTAACTTGAAGTTTTAGGTAAAAATTAATAAGAAAGGATTAATATGGTTCAATTATTTGTAGATGGCGGTGGTTTTATGTGGCCCATCTTATTTATTTTCATTATAGGTTTTGTTTTTGTTGGTGAAAGATTATACCATTTAGTAAAAGGCTTGGCTTCTGATGAAGAGTTTGCAATTAATGTTTCTAATACATTAGATAAATCAGGAGTTGATCCAGCAAAAAAATTATGCTCAGAAGGTGTTGGTCCTGTTGCTAATTTATGTGGTGCTGCATTAGAAAAAGCTAATGATGGGCAAGAAGCAATGGAAAAAGCTCTAGATCAATCTGGTGCAATTGAAATGGCATCTATGGAAAAAAATATGACCTGGATTTCACTATGTATTGCTACAGCACCTATGCTTGGATTTTTAGGGACAGTTTGGGGGATGATTCAGGCTTTTAACGATATTAAAATGGCTAATGATATTTCACCTGCTGTTGTAGCTGGTGGTATATCGGTTGCTCTACTAACTACAGCTTTTGGATTAGTAGTTGCTGTTGTTTTACAAATATTACAAAATGCTGTAATGTATATTATTGATAACCAGATTGTTGTTCTGCAAAAAAGTACAACGATGCTATTAAATTCAGCACCTAAAAAAAAGTAAGCCATGCTAGGAAAACCAAGAAGACAAGCAATGCAGGAAATTAATTCGTCATCTATGTCGGACATTGCTTTTTTACTTTTAGTTTTCTTTTTAGTAACTACAACAATTTCTATGGATAAAGGAATTAGTTTAATACTTCCTGCTGAAGGCAATGAACTAGAAGTTAATAGAAAAAATATTATTAGTATTTTGGTCAATGATAAGGGTAAAGTATTAATGGATGATAACCCAACAAAAATAAACCAAATAAAAAATAAAGCTTCAAAAAGAATATCATCTAATCCAAATATTATTTTTTCTATAACAACTCATAAAAATACAAACTATGATGATTATATTTTAGTATTAGATCAATTAAAACAAGCAAATGCTAGTAAAATATCAATCGCAAATCCTCCTAGCTTTTAGATTAAATGAAATTAAACAGAAAAAATAAACAAAAAAGTGAAATATCTACTTCTTCTCTTCCTGATATAATATTTATGTTATTAATTTTTTTCATGGTAACAACAGTTATGCGTGAGTTTGAGGGTCTAGACATTGTTTTACCAAGAGCTGAAAAAATAGAAAAACTTGAAAGTAAGAGGCATACAGTACATATGTGGATTACTAAAGACGGTTTAATTTCTGTTAATGATCGTATAGTTGATATTAAGAATTTAGGTAATGTAATGGCAAATAAAATAGCACAAGACCCTAAAATTACTGTTTCTTTAAAGTCTGATGATAAAAGTAGAATGCAATTAATTACAGAGGTCCATACTCAGCTACGTAATGCACAGGCTCTGAAACTAAATTATTCTACACTTACTAAAGGAAACAATTAATTATGCGAGTTGACCCTTTATTAAAAAATTATCCTGTAAGAATAAGAGAAGTAACAGTTGGGGTCATATTGTCTATATCCTTTTTATTTTATTTATTTCCTAGATTTTTAGGAGAAGCAGAAAAAATCACAACGACATTCCAGGAAGAAATTGAAACATTTGACATTCCTCAAACAGAACAAATGAAAATCCCTGAACCTCCAGCAAGACCATCAGTACCGATTGCATCTGAAGATGAATTTTTTGATGAGGATATAACAATTGAAGATACTGACTTAGAAGATTTTGAGGATTGGGTTGCGCCTGAAGATGAAGGTCCAGAAGATAAATTTATTCCCTATGATCAGCCACCTAGACCAAAAATTCCTTTAGGTGAGTTAATTATTTATCCAGAACTAGCTAGAGAGGCTGGTATAGAAGGTAAAGTTTTTGTCCGAGCTTTTATCAATACCAAAGGTATGGTTACTGCAGTAAAAATTGTAAAAGGCTTACCAAATACAGGTTTAGATGAAGCTGCGATTCAGGCAATTAAAAAATCGAGGTGGTATCCTGCAAGACAAAGAGATAAAAAAGTAGGTATTTGGTTAACAATTCCTATAGATTTTTCTTTAACTAACTAGTTTTTTTAAAATAATTTTGCTTAAATAAATAATAAATTGGCAAGATTCCTAAGCTGTTAATTAATAGTATTAAAATAAAATAATTTTTATGTGATTTTCTTGCAGCAATCCATAGTGCCTGGGCTTTCCAATAGATTTCCCAAACTATTAATGCAATTATAATAAGAAACATTAGATTTTACGAAAGCAAATTTTTGATGTATGATTTATTAAGTTTTATAATATTATTAACAGAAATCTCTTTTGGACAATCTGCTTCACATGCACCAGTGTTTGTGCATGAACCAAACCCTTCAAGGTCCATTTGATTTATCATACTATTCACTCGCTTATTATGCTCAACTTGCCCTTGCGGTAATTGTGAATATTGGTTTATTTTAGCACTTACAAATAACATTGCTGAAGCATTTTTACATGTAGCAACACATGCACCACATCCAATACATGTTGCAGAATCGAAAGCTTCATCTGCGTTATCTTTAAATATTGGGGTAGCATTTGCATCTGGTGCACCTCCAGTTTTAACAGATATATATCCACCAGATTCCATAATTCTATCAAAAGCTGTTCTATTAACTACTAGGTCTTTAACTATGGGAAAACTTTTAGACCTCCATGGTTCTATAACAATTGTATCACCATCCTTAAATGAACGCATATGTAATTGACAAGAGGTCACTCCTTTTAATGGTCCATGCGCCCTACCGTTAATAACAATACCGCATGTACCACATATTCCTTCTCTACAATCATGATCAAATGCAATTGGAGTCTTATCATCTTTTATTAATTGATTATTCAACATATCTAACATTTCAAAAAAAGACATATCTTCTAGAACATTATCAACTGTATAAAGTTCAAAATTTCCTTTTTCTTTATCACTTTTTTGTCTCCAAACCTTGAGGTTTAATTGCATTATTTGTAGCTCCTTGTTGTAAGTTCAACATTTTCAAAATTAAGATCTTCTTTATGTAGCTTATATTCGTTATTTATTTTTTCCCATGCTGCAACATATGCGTAATCATTATCATTTCTTTTTGCTTCATTTTCATCTGTTTGGTGCTCTTCTCTAAAATGTCCACCGCATGATTCTTCTCTGTTTAGAGCATCGATTGCCATTAATTCGCCTAGTTCAATAAAATCAGCTAATCTACCTGCTTTTTCTAGCTCAGGATTAAACTCCTTATTAGACCCAGGAATTTTTACATTAGTATTAAAATCATTTTTAATTTTTTGAATTAATTTTAATGCTTTTTCTAATCCTTCTTTGCTCCTTGACATACCAACATAATCCCACATTACTTTTCCAAGCTCTTTATGAATTTCTTCAACTGTTTTTTCTCCTTGAGTATCTAAAAGTTTNGAAATATTATTTTTAATCTTATTAACTGAATCGCTAAATGCTTTATGATTGGTATCATTAAATGGCTTTTGTGTTGCCAAATAGTTTCCTATTGTATAGGGGATAACAAAATAACCATCGGCAAGACCTTGCATTAATGCACTTGCACCTAATCTATTTGCTCCATGATCTGAAAAATTTGCTTCACCTAGCACATGGAGTCCTGGTACAGAACTCATTAAATTATAATCAACCCATAAACCACCCATGGTATAATGAACAGCTGGGTAAATTCTCATTGGAGTTTTATATGGATTATCTCCTGTTATTTGTTTATACATATCAAATAAATTACCATATTTTTCAGAAACCCATTTTTCTCCTTCTCTTTCAATTGCATCTTGAAAATCTAAATAAACAGCAAGTCCTGTTTTACCAACACCTTTACCTGCATCACACATTTCCTTAGCTCTTCTTGAAGCAACATCTCTTGGCACTAAATTACCAAATGATGGATATATTCTCTCTAAATAATAATCTCTTTCATTTTCTGGAATTTGACTTGGTCTTCTATTATCATTTTTTTTCTTAGGTACCCATACTCTTCCATCATTTCTGAGACTTTCACTCATTAAAGTGAGTTTAGACTGGTGGCCGCTACTAACAGGAATACAAGTTGGGTGGATTTGAGTAAAGCAAGGGTTTGCAAAATAAGCACCTTGTTTATGTGCTCGCCATGAGGCAGTTACATTACTCGCCATTGCGTTTGTTGATAAATAAAAAACATTTCCATATCCACCGGTTGCTAAGACTACACTATCTGCTGCATGTGTTTTTATCTTTCCGGTAGTTAACTCTCTTGTTACAATTCCTTTTGCATGACCATCAACTTTNACAACATCTAACATTTCATGNCTAGGNAAAAACTTAACTTTTTTTAAGTGCATTTGNCTTACTANNGCAGAATAAGCTCCTAANAATAATTGCTGNCCTGTTTGACCTCTTGCATAAAAAGTTCTTGATACNTGAGCNCCNCCAAAAGATCTATTATCTANATGNCCNCCATATTCNCTNGCAAAAGGTACTCCCTGAGCAACACATTGATCAATTATATTTCCNCTTAACTCTGCTAAACGATATACATTTGCTTCACGCGATCTATAATCNCCACCNTTAATNGTATCATAAAATAAACGATGCACACTATCTCCATCATTTTGATAGTTTTTAGCTGCATTAATTCCACCTTGAGCAGCAATNCTATGTGCTCGTCTTGGTGATTCATGATAGGAAAATGCTAAAACATTNTAACCNANCTCAGCCATTGTNGCAGCNGCAGANGCTCCAGCTAANCCNGTCCCCACAACTATAACTGTATACTTCCTTTTATTCGAAGGATTGACTAGCTTCATATTAAATTTATGAGAAGTCCACTTGCTGCTAAGTTCGCCTGGAGGTACTTGAGACTTAAGATGTAATTTTTTTTCGTTATCTTTTTGCATACTATTTTCTTCCTTAGTAATTTACAAAATTTCGTGCATATCGTGCAACAAGCTTGCGCTTTTTGTTGTCTACTTTATAATTCCCAACTGAATGGATAAAATAATAGATATAAATGCCAGGGGAATGACACCCCAAATGAGAATAGAGCCACTGTATAATATTTTCCACTTTGAGTTTTCCGTTAAACCAAAAGTTTTTAATGCAGATTGTACACCATGTTTTAGGTGTGAAGCAATAAATAAAATTGCTATAATATAAAATATTGCCGTTGGAAGATGACCAAGATAACCAGCTTGATTTCTAAGCAGTACATCATAATATGTTTCGCTTTCATTTAAAAATAAATGAGCCTGATATGTAAACCAGATATACCTAAGNTGAATNATAAAAAATAACAAAATTATTGTTCCAGAAATAATCATTGTTCTAGAATTTACTGATGATGTTGCAGAAGCGTCTACACTATAGCGATTGGCAGCAGCTTTTTTATTTGAAAAAGTAAGATATACAGCATTGACTACATGTGTAACAATAATAAATAGAAGGCCAGCTTCCATAACTCGAATTAATGGCTTTATACTTTCTAACAAACTAACCATTTGATTGAAATTTTCTTTACCAGTAAATAAAACTAAATTATTGATAAGGTGAAAAATTAAAAAAGTTGCTAACAAAATACCAGTTAAGGCAATTTGAATTTTTTTTCCTAAAGATGAGAATAAAAACTTCATAAAATTCTAAAATGGTATTTCGTCATCTCCAGCAGGCGTAGATGTTTCGTTTTCAACAGGACTAGATACGCTTACAGGCTCCTCTTCTTGATTCTGAGGTGGGCTTGACATAGTGTTACTGAAATCACCCTCGTATGCATCTAACGCAATTTGATTAAGTTGATCTCTTATTTCTTTTTCTGCCCAAACAGTATCGTACCACTCATCTTCACCTTGTTGATTCTTNCCTTTTTGACTNGGCATACTTACAAATAAGCCATTTATACCTTCCATAATTTTAAAACCCTTAACAACAAGGCCTTCTTGGGTTCGAATATCAAAAAAAGCTCTTGCTTTTCCCCATGAGCCTTTGTTCATTCTTTCAATTTTCATAGTCTTTTTCTTTCGTTTAATATTAAATCTTTCATATAAAATTAATGCTAATAAAAATGATTTGCAATAAGCTAAAATTATTTTTATTTAATAAAAAATTTTACTTAACTTCTGATAAATTCAATGAAAAAATATGTTTATTTATTTGGAGAGAGTATTAATGAGGGCAATGCCACTCAAGTTGAACTACTGGGTGGAAAAGGTGCAAACCTAGCTGAAATGTCTAGCCTCAGTATACCAGTTCCGCCTGGTTTTACTATTGCAACACCTGCTTGTAATTTATTTTTAAAAAGTAATTTTTTAAGNAAATCAATTAAANNAGAANCTNTTAANTCTTTAAAAAAAATTGAAAAANTTGTGTCAAAAGGTTTTGGTGATACANGAAATCCCCTTTTACTTTCAATTAGATCTGGAGCAAAAGTTTCAATGCCNGGTATGATGGAAACAGTCTTNAATATTGGATTAACAAGTAAAACTATACCCGCTTTAATAGAGAAAACTCAAAATCGTCGATTTGTTTATGATTCATATAGAAGATTAATAATGATGTACTCAGATGTTGTTATGGAAAAAGCAGAACAAAANAATGATATAAAAATTAGAGAAAAGCTAGAATCTATTTTAGATAAATATAAATCAAAAAAATCTATTTTTAATGATTGTGATTTAAGTTGTGAAGATTTGCAAAAATTAATAAAAAAATTCAAAAATCAAATAAAAAAATCTTTTAAGACAGAATTCCCAGATTCATGTGAAGAACAGTTTTGGGGAGCAATTGAAGCTGTTTTTAAATCCTGGAATGGCAAAAGAGCCATACAGTATAGAAACATTGAAAATATACCACATAATTGGGGGACAGCAGTTAATGTACAAACAATGGTATTTGGGAATTTAGGTAAAAACTCTGCGACAGGTGTTGCCTTTACCAGAAACCCCTCAAACGGTGATGACAATATTTATGGTGAATGGTTAGAAAACGCTCAAGGTGAAGATGTGGTAGCTGGGATTAGAACGCCTAAACCAATCAATAAATCAAGCAAAACCCTTCAAACAAGAAAGAATAGAACTCTAGAAGCAACATGGCCTAATATTTTTAAACAATTAATAATAATTAAAGAAAAGCTAGAAAAGCATTATAGAGACATGCAAGATATCGAGTTTACTATTGAAGAGGGAAAACTGTGGATGCTTCAAACAAGAAAAGGCAAAAGAACAGGTGAGGCAGCAATAAAAATTGCAATTGAAATGAATGAGAAAAATCTCATAAATAAAAAAGAGGTTATAAATAGGATTGTATCAAAAAATTTAGATGAAATAATGCACCCAAAAGTTGACCCAGAACTTGAAAAAATTAATTCTCCTGTAGAATCTGGTTTACCAGCTAGCCCAGGAGGGGCCTGCGGGCAAATTGTCTTTTCTGCTACTGATGCAGAAAAATGGCACAAAAATAATAAATCCGTCATTCTTGTCAGACATGAAACATCTCCTGAAGATGTTCAGGGAATGCATGTTTCACAAGGAATTATTACAGCTAAAGGAGGAATGACCTCTCATGCTGCTCTAGTAGCAAGAGGGTGGGGAAAAGCTTGCATAGTAGGATGTTCAAACTTAAATATTGACTTAAAACATAAAACCGTTTCTATTAATAATGTTACATATAAAGAGGGAGACTGGTTTACAATCAATAGCACGGAGGGATTAATCTATAATAAGAAGTTAAACCTGGTAAAATCAAACTTCTTTAAAAATAAATATTTTTTAAAACTTATGTCACTAACGAATAAATTTAAAAAGTTAAAAATTAGAACAAATGCAGACAACCCAAAAGATGCATCACTATCAAAAAAACTAGGTGCTGAAGGTATTGGTCTATGCAGGACAGAGCACATGTTCTTTGATAAAAGAAGAATTCGTAGTGTCCAAAAAATGATTTTATCAAAATCAGACAGTGATCGTAAAAAAGCTATTATGGAACTACTGCCATATCAAAAAAATGATTTTTATAAAATTCTTAAAGAAATGTCACCCAATCCTGTTACTATTCGGTTGCTTGATCCGCCCTTACATGAATTTTTACCATCACAAAAAAACACAGATTTAATTAATTTACTTGCAAAAAGCATGAAAATTTCAGCTAAGGAAATTAAAAATAGAATCATTGATTTATTTGAAATAAACCCAATGCTAGGCCATCGTGGTTGTCGACTGGCTATTTCATTTCCTGAAATTACAGAAATGCAGGTGAAAGCAATTTTTAGTGCTTGTGCTAAGCTACTTAATAAAGGATTTAAACCAAATCCTGAAATTATGATTCCGCTAGTAAGTACTATTGGTGAATTTGATAATCAAAAAAAAGTTATAACAAAAGTAGCTAAAAAATTAAATGAAAAATTAAAAATAAATCTCAAATATAAAATTGGAACAATGATAGAGCTACCTAGAGCGTGCTTAACTGCAGATCAAATTGCAGAAAAAGCAGACTTTTTTTCTTTCGGTACTAATGATTTAACTCAAACTACATACGGGTTTTCTAGAGATGATATTGGTGGTTTTATTCAAGATTATTTTGATAATAATATTTTAACTGAAGATCCTTTTAAAACAATTGATCAAGAAGGTGTAGGTAGCCTAGTGAAGCTAGCTGTTAAAAAAGCTCGGCAATCCAAACCAAAAATCAAAATTGGAATATGCGGAGAACATGGTGGAGATCCAAAATCTATTTACTTTTTTAATAATATTAATTTAGACTATATTAGCTGCTCTCCTTTTAGAATTCCTATAGCATATCTTGCTGCAGCAAAAGCCGCATTTCGTTCATAATATATTATTACATAGAATAATTATTTTAATGTTTATATATTATAACGTTTAATTATTTAGGAGTTTGTATGAAAAATTATTTACTTTTGCTTTCAGCCTGTTTTGTTTTTGCAAATAATCAATATCCCACTGAAAGTCAAATCAATCATATGATTGAGCAATCAATGCAATTAATTTGGGAAACTGCAATGGAAGGCAAAAAAACACTTAATAGTATTACTCCAAATGTAAGAGAAGAACTATTGTCAAATTTATGTTCTTCTGCACCAAATATAAATTTTCATATCCTTCTGATTCTAGTGGTTGTACATTCGTATTTTCAACCCAGCTTAATTGATTATCATTAGAAACAAAAACTTTAGCAGAAGTATTGGGTAGTGATGATAAGCTGTCTGATAAATCGCAGTGAGTATGAAAATTTA
>PAHD01000029.1 GCA_002704685.1 Fidelibacterota bacterium | reverse complement strand
GAGATTCAAAAATAGGATTTTGGATTCTAATACTAATAGATGAAATAATTGATGCTCGGATATCTGATGCATCAAAATCTTTTTTATAAAAATCTCTAATAGTTTTCACAATCGCTTCACGAAAAGCTGCTAAGTGAGTACCTCCACTTGATGTATTTTGACCATTAACAAAAGAATAATATTCTTCTCCATATTGGTATCCATGAGTTAATGCAATTTCTATATCTTTATCTTTTAAATGTATTATAGGATAAGAAATTTTTTGATTTTCTGTATATTTTACAAGTAGGTCCTTTAGTCCATTCTCTGAAAAGAATTTTTTCTTATTGTAATAAATAGTTAAACCTGAATTTAAAAAAACATAATTTGATATTTGAGTTTCTATATAGTCGTTTATAAAATTAAACTTTTTAAAAATATTAGAATCTGGGATAAATTTAACTTTTGTACCATTCCTAGAGGTTGTTTTTTTAGACTCTATTTTATCTATTAATTCACCCCTTCCATATATTAATTTCAAACTGTTATTATCTCTTATTGATTCAATTTGAAATTTTTCTGAAAGTGCATTTACCGCTTTAGTGCCTACACCATTTAAACCAACAGATTTCTTAAATGCCTGAGAATCATATTTTCCACCTGTGTTAATTTTAGATACACAATCTTCAAGTTTAGATAGAGGAATTCCCCTTCCAAAATCTCTTACAAATATTGTATTATCATTAAGCTCAACATTTATTCTTTTACCAAAACCCATTATAAATTCGTCAATGGAATTATCAATGATTTCTTTAATTAGAATGTAAATACCATCATCTACTGATGAACCATTCCCAAGCTTTCCTATATACATTCCTGGTCTTAAACGTATATGTTCTTTCCAATCTAAAGACTTTATAGAATCAGCACTATATTTATTTTTATTACTCATTTAATTAATTGTATAGTAGTTAACATATCCAGATTCAAAAATATTATTAATAAATTCATTTTTTTTTAACTTCTTCTTTATTAATACCTTCTCTTCATATTTATTCAATAGATGTAAATAAGATAATATAGATTCTAAATAAAGAATATTTGAATTGTTTAAACTGCTGGGATCTATATCTACTAAATAATTAGAAAAAAAATCATTTGTTTTAAAAGCTTCTGTTATTTTATTCTCATCCAAATTATTATTATGTTTATCTTGTAAAATAGCAATTTCTATTTTTTTAATTATATTTAAATAAAAGAGTATTTTATTTAACTTAAATTTTTCACTTAAATCATTAATATAAAGCTCATATAAAAAAAGTGAAATACCTGATGAGTACAATTCATTTTCTATATTTCTTAAACTATTATTATTACCAATTAAAGAACCATATATATTATGCATAGAAAAAATTTTTTCAAAAATTAAATTTGTTATAAAATAATCATTTAATTGTAAAGAATTTTTATCATATAAATCTAAAACAAAACTTCCATGACAATAATAATTTGAGCGGATATTATAATCTTTTTTTAAAATGATTTTTGCAGCAGAAGTATCAAATCTTTGGATATTTAAATTTTTATAATGATCTAAAATATTTTTATAATTTCCAGATATTTTTTCAACTAAATCGTCTACATTAATAGTACTTACTTTAATTTTATTATTAACAACCCAGTTTATTACATTTAATGTATCAGATTTATCAACCCATACAGGCTCATCATTAAAATTTAAATAAATTGATAAACTTTCATTGAATAAATTATTTTTTAATATATTTACTTTATTTTTTAAAAAATTTATTGTGTTAGAATAATTATATAATTCATTTTCAAATAAATTATTTTTATATAAATCGTAATAATTATTTTCACTTTCTAAAAAAGATAAATTTGATGATGTAAATGAATAATCATAATTCACCCAGTTAAAAAATTTTTTTAAATCAGCTCTAAGAAGATTAATATTTTCAAATAAAATATTATAGCTATTCTCATTTATTTCAAGCAAATCTATTATGTAATTTAAATAATTAATAAGTATATAATAAGACTCATTGAATTGACTGATAAGTTTTGAATTATTTTCAGATGACAAGTTTTCTTTTGAATTATTTAAATATTTCAACACATCTGGAAGGTGCTTTTCTAACAAGATAATTTTATTAAAATCACTAAACTTATTATCATTTATAATTAAATAAAATGAATTATATATATTTAATACCACATTATTTAAACTGTTGTTTTTATCTTTTAATGACGAATTAGAAAGATTAATTCGAGTAATAGTTGATAGCATGATTTCATAATCTATTTTACTATATGAATTCAATTCATTTTTATTTATTTGACTTAATTCGAGTTTAAATCTACTTATATCTTCATAATAATTCATTGATGATAAGTTATTAATTAAGGAAAAATACGAAACATCGTAATTATAGTTATTTGTTAAGTGATTCTTATTATACCAGTCTACAAATGCTTCCTTTAAAATTAAAAAATTATTTGTATTTTTCGAATTACAACTTATTAAAAATAGAAAACAAATCGCATATTTATAAATTTTCATTATTTATGCCACCCAAGATTTGATCTTAATTTTTCATAATATGATGTATCATTTTTTAATTTTAAAAATTTTGCAGATATATCTGAATTTTTAATTAATATTTTTGTATTTTTTTTAATAAATCTTGAATCTTGACCATCAGAAAAAATCATTATATTAGAATTTTTATCAGGACATTTAATTGTTATTTCATTATTACAATTAATTACTATTGGTCTTGAAGATAATGTATGAGGAGATACTGGATTTATAATATTGCAATCGACATCATAGGAAACAATAGGCCCTCCAGCAGACAAAGAATATGCTGTTGAACCTAATGGAGTAGAGATAATTAAACCATCACATCTATACGTATTTAGATATTTATTATTAATATCTACGTCAAGTGTTAATAATCTAGATATTTCTCCTTGTTTAATATAAATTTCATTCAAAGCTAAAATAGAATCATTAATATTCTTATTATTAATAAATGATGCTTTAAGTAGTATTTTATTTTCATATTTTAATTTCTTGCTCGTTAAAATATCTTTAAAAACTTTGATAAAATCATTTTTATTTAATTTATTTAAAAAACCTAAGTTTCCAATATGTATTCCAACAATAGGTAATTGACTATCACCCATTCTTCTTACAGCTGATAAAATTGAACCATCACCTCCTATAGAAACAACAAAATCAATATGTTTACTTGGTTTGTACAAGCTTAAATAATCAAAAGATTTTTCTTTTACTACATTTTCAATTTTTTTATCAATATATAATTTATGGTCTGTATTTTCAAAAAGACTGTAAAGATTATTAACTATAGTATTAATTTTTGGTTTATTTTTATTTCCTGTACATAAAACATTCATTATTTAAGCTCTTTTATTTCTATATCTTCATTTTTTTTTATCAAAATTGATATTTTTTCATCGACATTTGCTAATTTATTTTTACAATATTTTGATAAATATGAACCTCTCTCAAAAATTTCTAGCATTTGATCTAATGAAGTTGAATCATCTTGAATCATTTCACTTAACTCTTCAAGTTCTTTTAAAGCATCTTCAAAATTTTGTGGTTCTTTTTTATTTTTCATTTTTTTTTTAATTCCTTGATTTTTGCATTGATACTCCCATTAAACATATCAATTTCTATATTATCATTTTTATTAAGTTTATCAATATCTGTTATAATAGTATTATTTTTTTTTATTATCGAATAACCTAGTTTTTTAATTTTATAATCATCATATTTTTTAAAAGCTTTTTGATTACTTTTAATTAGACTTAATAAAAAATTTTTTTTATTAAAAACTCTCTTTTGTATTAGATTAAAAAAAAATTCTACCCTCTCTTGTTTATTAATAATCATGTTTTTTTCTAATTTTTTATTAATAACTGAATCTATTCTAGATAAATTTTCTTGTTTATTATTAATAGTATACTGAATCTTTGAAATAATTTTATCAAAATCGTAACATATTTTTTCTAGTAACTCTTTAGTTGATATGCAACATAATTGAGCTGCTTCTGATGGCGTTGAAGCTCTTAAATCTGAAACGAAATCACAGAGCGTAAAATCTGTTTCATGACCAATTGCTGAAATTACAGGAGTATTTAATTTAAAAATTTCTCTTACTAATTTTTCTTCATTAAAAACTGATAAATCTTCAATACTTCCACCACCTCTAGCAACAATAATCACATCAATAAATTTTAATTCCTTGAAATTTTTAATTGATTCACAAATACTAGCAACTGCATTTTGTCCACTAACTTTTGTATTCATAACAAATAAACTAACATATGGAGATCGTCTATTTACTATATTTCTTATATCACTTAAAACAGAGCCTTCTTTCGAAGTGATGATTCCTACATTTTGAGGTAAGGGAGGTAATTTTTTCTTATATTTCATATCAAACAAACCTTCTTTTGAAAGCTTATCTTTTAATTTATTATATTTTAACCATAGATTACCTTTACCTTTTAAAAATATATTATTAATACGAAATTGATAATTACCTTTAATTGTATAAATATCTATTGAACCATTTACTGTAACTTCCATGCCAACTTCTATATTTGAAATTACTTCATGATTAGATATACATGATAATTCTGAAATACTATCTTTTAAAGTTAAATATGCAAATCCAGATGGATATTTTTTAAGTGATGATATTTCTCCAGATACCCACACATTTGACAATTCTTTTTTAAGTAAATCAGCTGAATAATTATTTATTTGAGTTACTGTATATATTAATTGGTTGTTCATATCATAAAAAAGCCCATCCATAAATAATCAATTCATAGATGGGCAAAACTAAATCATTATAAAAAAAATTTATCTTACTTTCTTTTTATGTCTATTTGAGCGCAAACGTTTTTTACGTTTGTGAGTGTTCATTTTTTTCTTTTTTCTTTTTTTACCACAAGGCATAAATTAAAATCCTCTTATTATTGTTTTATTAACATACTCTTTCAAAATTTTTGATACTTTAAAAAAAGGTATATATCTTTCATCCAAGCTAACAATTTGGTTAGTTAATGGATTTCGAGCTTTTCTTGCTTTTCTTTTTTTAATTACAAAACTACCAAATCCTCTTATATCAACTCTATCACCTTTCGATAAGGATGATTTGACAGAGTTTATAAAACTATCCAAAAAAAGTTCAACTTCAACATTTGTAAAGCCTGTCTCAATAGATATTTTTTTAATTATCTCAATTTTTGTCATAAAATTACTAATTCATTAAAAACATTGGTAATAGATAATTTTTAAAAGTCAAATTATAAAAACTAATGAATTCATTTAAAAAACTATATTTTTCATAATCTGGATATACAATATCCAAATCACCCGATATATTAGCTAAATTCTTTGATATATTCAAAGCATCTTCAAAAGTCCCAACTGTATCAATTAAACCAATACTATAAGCTTTATTTCCGGTAAAAATTTGACCTTTTGAATAATTATTTAAGTACTTTAAATCAATGTTTCGATGAACAGATACTTCTTTTGTAAATTGAGAATGCAAGTCAGATACAACTTCATTAAAATATTCATCATCATTTTCTGTGTTTTGTCTATAAGGACTTCCTGAATCTTTAAATTCTCCACTTTTATATGTATTAAAATTTATTCCAATATTATCTAGAAATTTTTCAGCAATTGGATAACTCATAATTACACCAATTGACCCTACAATTGAACCTGAATTTGCAACTATAACATCAGATCCTATTGCAATATAATATCCTCCAGAAGCGGCAACATTACCAACAGAAGTAATTATTGGTTTTACTTTTGAAGATTTTATATCATTAACCTTATGGAAAATTTCTTGACTAGGAGCAACACTACCACCAGGACTATTTATTCTAAGAACTATAGCTTTGATATTATCATCTTTACTAAACTTATCTAATGCTTTTATGATTTTTTTTGATTCTAAAATAACTCCTTGAATATTAACAACTGCAATACTATTATTTTTGATATTTTTTGATGGAAGGAACAGTATTAATAGAAATAATAATAATAAAACATAATACTTCTTTTTTATTTTTTTTAAATAATTAATCATTTATAAATAATAAGCTTTTGACCAATCTTAATGAAATCACTTTTAAGATTATTCCATTTTTTAATTTTTGATACTTTAATTTTATATTTAACAGCAATTCTACTTAGAGAATCACCTCTTTTAACTTTATAAATATGCTTGGTAAGTTGTTTTTTATATTTAGATTTATCACCAACAGGAATTTTAATAATTTTTCCCATTCTTAAAGGTTTATTTCTATCTAAATTGTTTAATTCACATATAGCAGTAATTGTTGTATTATGTCTAGTTGCTAAAAGCCAATAGCTTTCACCAGATTTAACTTTATGACTAATAATATATGTACCTTCAGATTTAGACTCAGGAATTAAAGCAAAAAGAGAGTCAAAATCAGGATTATATCCTATAGGCATTTTAAACATGTAAGGTTTATTACCATTAACGTAAACAATATCTCTTAAAAGTTCTGAATTATATTGCTTCAAAATTTTTTGACTTATACCACTACACTTAGCAATATCTTTAATTTTAACAGATTTATTTATTTCAATGGTTTCCCATTCAAAATGAGGGTCTGGATTAACTTTAAAATTGTATTTCTCTGGATTCTTTGAAATAAATATAATGGCTAATATACTAGGTATATAATTTTGAGTTTCCTTGGGTAAATTTTTCAATTCCCAAAAATTTCTTGTATTGAAATAATTAATATGTCTTTGGACCCTTGTTTCGCCACAATTATATGCAGCAAAAGCCAAATACCAATCACCAAATTGTTTATGCAATCTTTTAAGATATTTAGCAGCAGCTCTTGTTGATTTTTCAATATCTCTACGTTCATCAATATAGTAATTTTTTTCAAGATCAAAAGATTTTGCTGTACTTGCAATAAACTGCCAAGGTCCAACAGCAGAGGCATAAGATTTCGCATCAGTTTTTAATCCACTTTCAACCATTGCAACATAAAATATCTCTGGAGGTAAACCCTCTTCTTTTAAAATAGGTAAGATAATCTCCTTGAATTTATCTTCCCTATTCAACCATTGCTTAATATATGGTCTACCTTGATTCTGATAATACTTAATTATACTTGCTACCTGCTTATTATATGTAATTGGTACATGTCCCTCTATTATCTCGACTGTTTCTTCAATATCAATTATATCATACAGATTTTGATTATAAATATACTCTTCAAGTTTATCTTTAAATACAGCGGTTGATAAGCCAGACTTGGTATGATCAACAGAACTTACTTTATTATCATAATACTCAATAGAAGCTGACAATATATTTTGATACTTTACTTTTGCAATTTCTGGAACATTTTTACTTATTTCTTCTAGTTGAGCCAAGGCTTTAAATAAATTATCAAAATAATATAGAGTGTTAAGAGTATCTCCTTTCAAATCAGATATTATAGCATCAGCATAGAATAATTTTGATTCATTTAATAATTGTTCAAACAAATTATTTTCTTGGAATTCAAGTGAATCACTTGCAGATAAAGGCTCATATGTAAAATCCAATGAGTTAGTTGTATCTAAATCTTGTAAATAAACAAAAGATAAAAGTATAAATGAAAAATATTTTATATTATTCATAATTCATATATTGATTTAAAATTGACGGAATTTTTATATTACCATTTTCATCTTGAAAAGTTTCTAATAAAGCTACCATCAATCTAGGAGTAGCTAATCCAGAACCATTTAAAGTATGAAGAAACTCTAATTTATTTGTTTTTTTATTTCGAAACTTAATGTTGCCCCTTGTTGATTGAAATGATTCAAAATTTGAGCAACTAGACACTTCTAAGTATTTATTTTCATATGGAGACCAAACTTCTATATCGTAACATTTTGCAGCTGAAAATGATAAATCACCTGAGGCAAGGCTAATAACTCTATAATGCAAATTCAATTTTTGTAATATTTTTTCTGCATCAATTAATAATAATTCTAATTCATTATAAGATTCTTCAGGCTTTACAAATTTTACTAATTCTACCTTATTAAATTGGTGCAATCTTAATAGGCCTTTAGTATCTTTACCATAACTACCAGCTTCTCTTCTAAAACATGCACTGTAAGCAACATATTTTCTAGGCAAATTATCTTCGTTCAAAGTTTCATTTATATACATATTAGTAACTGGTACCTCTGCAGTAGGAATACAATATAAATTATCATTATCAATAAAATACATATCTTCAGAAAATTTTGGTAGATTACCTGTAGTTTTAGGTGAATTTGTATTAACTAAAAAAGGAGGAAATAATTCTACATATCCGCTTTTAGAATGAATATCAAGCATAAAATTAATAAGGCCTCTTTCCAATTTAGCACCTAAATTTGTGTAAAGAGGAAATCCAGAACCAGAAATATTTGCAGCTCTTTTGAAATCAACTAAATTATTTATTTCGCATAAATCCTTATGATCTTTTATATCAAATGTAAATTTAGGCTTTTCTCCCCATTCTTTAATGACAACATTATCATCTACAGTGCCTCTTGGACAAGAACTATGAATGATATTAGGTATATAAAGTAATTTATTATTTAATTTATTTTTAATAACATCAAGTTCTTTATCTAATTCTTTAATTTCTTTAGAAATTTTCTTCATATCATTAATTAAAGTATTTGAAAAATTAGATTTATCGTTTCTACTTTTTGATATTTCTTTATTTAAATTATTTCTATTGGCTTTAAGTTTTTCTACTTTATTAATAATAGATTTTCGACTCTTATCTAAAGATAAAACATCACTAATGTTAACATCACATTTTTTATGTTGAATACTTTCTTTTACAAGTTCAGTGTTTTCAGTTATATATTTTAAACTTAGCATAAAATTTCTAAATTATATAAATTATTTAAAATTAGCATTTTAACTTACTAATAGTTTATCAATTTTTTTTATAGTTTCATTGGATGTTTTTTCCCAGCTATACTTCTTTATATTTAATTTACCATTATCTATAAGCTCATCACACAAACTTTCATTATTAATTAAAAGTAAAATTTTATTTTTTAAATCTTTACTATTTTTTAAATCAAAATAATACGCTCCATTTCCACAAATTTCTTTTAAAGGCTCTATATCTGACAATAAAACAGGACATTCACAAGACATTGCTTCAAGTGGTGTAAAGCCAAATCCTTCATATATAGAGGGAAGTATAAGTAATCTAGCGTTATTATAGTAATCGATTAATCTTTTTCGACTAATTTCTTTAATAAATTTAATATTTTTATTTAAATATTTGGTTTCATCTAAATAATTATTATTTTGGCCTATTAATATCAAACTAATAGACTTTAGATTCAAGTTAATAAATGTATCAATAAGC
This sequence comes from Fidelibacterota bacterium, assembly GCA_002704685.1. GTDB lineage: Bacteria > Fidelibacterota > Marinisomatia > SCGC-AAA003-L08 > D37C17. The sequence goes on along the minus strand of PAHD01000029.1, from coordinate 75,626 downwards.
AACTTAATGTTTTTGTGATTTCTTATATTTCCAACAAATAGAATATCTTTATTTTTCTTAAAAGACTTTGTTGAAATCCAATGTCTTTCTATTCCATGCTTAATTACTGAAATATTATTCTTTATTTTAGTATTAGAAATAATTTCATTTTTAGTGAAATTTGAAACTGCTATAATGCTAGAATTCTTTTTACTAATTACAAAAAACATTATTTTAGAATATAGCCTTCTATAAAATCTATTCCATGATTTATCAATTAAGTGCCATAAATCATGTATTGTAATTAAAAAATTTGCATTTAGAAAAATTGGAATATTATAGTTTGGAGCCCAATATAAATTAATTTTATAAAATTTTAATTTTAAAACTATTTCAATCTGCTCAAAAAAACTATAAACTTGAGAATTGATTTTAAGAATTTTATAATTATTACTGTAAATTTTATTAATAATATATTTATAATCACTATCAGATGCAGTAAGAATTATAAAGTTAGTATTTTTAAAGTGATTTACTACATTTGGCACTATGTTTTGGATATAATTACTTATACCTGAATTTTTTAACATTCTAATATCAATAACAATGTTATTTTTCATTTTTTAATTCACTAAAATTAAACTTATAAAATAATAAAATTGAAAACCAAAAAACTGGTTCCATAATTAATTGATAAAAAATATTAAAAAACAATAAACCAAAAAGTAAAGTGAAAATATGATTTTTATAATCAATTATAAAAGGTAGTAAAAAAGATATTATAAACATTGATATTGTATTGAAAATCCCACACTCAACTAATGTCGTAATATATAATGAATGATAATTACCATATTTAATACCACTCCAATAATATCCTTTGATCAATAGAAATGATGTTCCAAAACCTGAACCAAAAAATAATATTTTAAAATCGTTAAATGCTTTTGCAAATCCTTCTAAAATTAATTTTAAATGAATTCCAGCCGATGAAAAACGTGAAATTTCAAATATATCTATTCTTTCCTGAAAAGCTAAATATAAGTTAATATGTTGATTAAATGTTAAAAATCCTATTATTAATAAAAAAAATATCAAACTATAAAAGATTTTCTTTAGCATATTTTTTTTTATTTCTTTTTCACTAATTAAAAGTTGAAAAAGAAAAACCATTATTAATAATAAATAAATAGTTCTTGAAAAACTAAGAAACAAGAACAGTATATTTAGAATTATAATAGATGAATTAAGTTTGTTTTTATTGCCAAAAAAAAATAAAACAAAAGTGAAGAAGAATAGTATGATACCTCCCCTATTAGAGTCCATTGAATATCCCCCTAATCTTGGTAAAAAATATGCAAGCTTATCTGGTTCAAGATTTATATAGGAATTCGAAAAATCAAAATCAGAAAACCAATTTAATAATAAAAGAAAATTAAATATAAAAAAAATAAAAGATCCTAATAATGATGACTTAATTAAAACTTTCAACAATTCCTGATTATTTTTAAAGTAAGATTGAATTATAATCGAAGATAATAAAAGATATATTAATAGTATAAATCTTTTTATTGAAATATAAATATCAATTGAAAAAAAAATACTTATAATACATGTAACTATGTATATTAAAAAAAATAATAAAAATATATTATTATTTAATAACCATTTAAAATCAAAATAATCTCTATTGAATAAAAACAAAGTAAATAAAATTAATAAGCTTAATAGTAAATAAGGAGTAAAAACAAAGAATTCAAATGCTTGACTCATTAAATTAATTCTATCAGCTCCAATTAGAGAAATACATAAAATAATTGATATATAAACAAATTTATTTAACATTTTTAAAATTAAGTAAATATTTTGTGAAATGATATATTAAACCAAAAATACTATATATAAGCACTAAAGGTATTTTATAAGGATGAAACTTTGAACAGAATCTCAACCTATTTAAAATAGAAAAAAATTTAAGCTTGAAATCAACATTATTATTTTTTTTATGGAAAATTTTAGTGTTTGTATTAATTATTAATTTAATATCATTATCAGTAGCTTTTTTGCACCAATCTACATCTTCATAATACATAAAATATTCTTCAGGTAAATTGCCATTTATTCTTAAAACATTTTTATCAAAAAAAAGAGATACACCTGATATAAAATCAATTTTATTAAAATTATTAAGATTTTTTAAATTTTTTGTTGTCAATAATAGTGAATTTATTGTGCACCCTAAAGATTGAATATTATTTTTATTATTTAAATCGTAAACCATTGGTGTTGTAATTGAATTTAGAATGTATTCTTTTTTCAAAATATCTAAAGTATTTACTTCAATTTCAACATCATTATTAATTATCCAAAAAAACTTACTTAAATATATTTTATCATTCATATTTAGTGGAATATTAACAGCAGCAGAATAGCCATAGTTAGATTTTAATCTAATTAAAAAAATATTATTTTTCTTAAATGATTCTAAAATTTTATTATCTTCTAAAAAGAAAATATTTTTTGATGAAAATTTTAATAAATTGAAAATTTTTTGATAAGAATTATCGTCTGAGAAATTATCAATAATGAATAAGTTAAAGTTTTTAGTGCTTATATATTCTAAATTTTTTATTAAGTTCTTCGTGTATAAAAATGAATTGTAATTTACAGTAATTATTGAACATGAATTATAATTATTTATCATAAGAAATTAGGTCTAACAGCTTACTATCAAAAGAGATATCTAAATTATTGTATTTATTAGCAATATTTTTATCAATTAATTTTGAATCTTGCTTCAAATTAAAATTATTAATTCCACAAAAACTATATATTTTAATTAATTCATCTTCTGTATTATTTACAAGATCTTCATATTTTATATTTATCTGCTTAATATTTTTTAAATTATTCAGTTTAATTTTATCTTGATATTTTTTATATAAGATCAAACAATCATCTATTGTATTGATTTCAAATGATCTAAAAACAGCTCCTTTGTTTATAGATAAAATAGGAACTAGAGAGTTAAAATATTTTTTTAAACTTTTCAAATCGTGAGATTTCATTTTACTTTGTCTATTAATTAAACTACATGATACGTCAATTGGATTTCTCACTATGTTAATGATAGAAATACAAGGGAAAATTTTAGACCATATATCTAGGGTGAATGTATTCAGTGGATCTTTCCAACCCCATGGCAAATCATAAGAAGAAAAACTATTATTTAAAAAAATATTTTTCAATCCAAAATAGTATAAAGTTAATATTTTATTTTGAATTGTTCTATTACACTTTGAAATTAAAAAATCAAGGTTAATATTATCTAAAGTATCAAATGATTTTGGATTATCCCAATATGAATTATTAAAAGATATAAGCCATCTGTTTAATCTTTGAAAAAATATTGACTCACTATTATTATCTTGGTAAGCACCAAAAAAAACACCATTTTTTTCAAGAATTTTCACTAAAAGTGTTGTTCCACTTCTATGCATTCCAGTAACAATTAAAGGTGAAGTTAACTTCATATTTTCCAATCATTAACATCCAAATCACATATTTTTGATAATAAATCTGTTTGTTCATTATTCCATTTAATATATTTGTTTTTAAGTAATCTATAATTTAATTTTTCTTTATCACCATTCATCTTATTTAAATTATTTATAAATGTTAAAATTTTAAACCTTATATATTCAGATGGGATAAGATTTTTAATAAAGTTTCTTATATTATTATCAGTATGAGTTAAATCTCTTACAAATTCAAAACGCATCAAACCAGATTTATTTTCGTGAATTGAAAAGTTGAGATTATTCTGCATTTTTAAATTTAAAAAATCATAAATCATACTTATAAATTTTCTTTGTTTTTTAATATTTTTAAAATCTTCATATTTTAAAAATAAAAACTTAGATTTTGGAAATATATTTTTAAAATCAATAATTTGCTGGTAATAGTTCCCTCGTTTCAAGTAACTATAATGTGATAAAAAAAAACTACTGCTACTTTTTAATCTTTTTTCTTCTAATTCTAATGCATCAAAAAAAGATTCTTTTTCATANCCTNTTGATTTTGACATTAGATAATGAGAGAAAGCTCTTTCAATAGGTTTNCTTAAAANTAGTACGAATTTAGGATTTTTTATATATTTCTTTATATTTATNGCAGATTTTTTAAAAAAAATATATGATGGATCCACTTCNCCTCTAACAATATATTNTTTATTTNTAAANTGATTAATATACCANTCAATTTTTTTNTCGAAATTATNACTAAAAAAATGTGTTTCNTTCTGATATGGTAAAGAAATACGANAATCTTGTTTTAAAATTTTATGNATTGATGATGTTGCTGCTTTTTGAACACCTAATATAAAAAAATCAGGTAAATTATTTGTTTTCATGAAAATTAGATGTNAAATTTCTTTTAATACTTTTAAACTCAAAATATATTCTTTGACATAAGATAAGTAATAAAGTTCCAAGAAATGTAAAACTAATTATAATAATCAATCTATTAGGATATTCCTTATACAAAGAAGGTTTTGCATTATCTAATATATTAACAAATAGTCTTTCTTTTGATTCNTCAATTTTAGATAATTCATATTGCTTTCTTATNGTTATATANACCTCTTGATTAACNTCGACATTTCTAGTTAATCTTAATCTTTTTAATTGTAAATCTGGAGTATCTANACTTAGTGGATTTTTCTTCTTAAAACTNGTTAATTCGAGCTCTGATTCTTTTAAATCNATTTTAGAAGAGTCNAGCATTGTTCTTAGAAAAAGCTTAGTTTTTGTTGCAAAATGTTTTTGTTCATTACCTACGTACATAATNACATANTTTGAAATAAAATTTGCAATATCAGCTGCTAATTGAGGTTCATCCATTAGAACTNTTACTTCTATTAATCCNGAATTTTTTTCATCAACATCAATAAGTTCATCAAGCAATTTGATAGCATCTTCTTCNAACTTTAATTTTGAATTATATTCAAAAGAATTAAATAAAGTTTTAAAATATAATAGAANACGGTTCAAAATATTTAAATCATNTAATNCCCANTATTCAATTAAATTAACNGGNTTAGAAAATTTTTTTGAATTCCATTTCTTGTATAATATTTCTTTTTTTAATCTTCGACTCTCAATTATATCAGGTATATAAAAATTATTATCTGAATTTGATGATTCGAANCCAAAAGATTCTATCGCATCTTTAAAGTCACTATAAATTTCATTACTTGANGATAGCTCNCCTGCTGGATAAAGTGTAATTTCNGATTTAAAAAAAACTTTAGCATAAAAAGAATAGAAAATAGATATAAAAAATGATAATANTAAATACTTNATTATATTTAATTTNTTTTTAAAAACATACTTTGTAAAAGATNATGTTGTATCCATATTAATTTGATGCNCTTTGTATNACAGCAATTAAAGTTGCTAATTGACCAATAAGACTCATAGATTCTTTCAATTTATTCCATGTATTAAAATTTTCTTTAGTTTCAACAAAAATTGTTTCACCATTATAGATTTNAGTAAATTTACTTGATACTTTTATCTTTTGATTAAAAGAATTAACAATATATATATTACCCCTTGATTTATTTGTTTTTCCTCCAGCATTTTTTATATAATCCTCTATACTTTGGCCATCTACATAAGGATATCTACCAGGATATTCAATTGCACCAATTACCTCAACATAACTTATTAAAACAGGAATATATACCTTATCATCAATATTTAAATTATAAGCAAGTACTTCAGATGTAAACTCCTTATTATTTGAAATTACAGAACCCTTTTCAATTAAACTTCTTGACTGAATGTATGATATTTCAGATAANGACCTGTTTTGTGGAGGTATCAAGTTAATCCTCGCTAATTCTAAATCCTTGATATCACCTAAAATATCATTATTAAGTATTATTTTATTTTTATCTGCGCTATCAGTATATCCACCAGCTTTTAAAATAAGCTCATATACNGTCATATTTTCTTCAAGAAAATAATAACCAGGAATTTTCACTTCCCCATTAATAAAAACCATTTTCTTAGAAAAATCTTTTTCAGGTATAATAATATGATCATACTCATTAATAAATATATCAAGACTATCATTATTTATAGTAATTTCTGATGGTAACTCTTTATTTTTTATAAAACGTGAAATCTTAATTTTTTCCGTTTCAATATCATTTTTAAATCCACCACAAACAGCAATAAAATCAGCTAATCTTTCATTTTTTTTATACTCATATCTTCCTGGGCTATTTATACCACCATAAATATCAATATATTTTGTATAATTTTTTAAATAAATCTCATCNCCTTCNAGNAGTTGAGGATTATTTCCTAANCCTAATCTTTTATATTCTAANAAATCAATATTATAAAAATTAGATTTNCGTTTTAACACTACATTCCTATAAGTTAAATTATAATCTTCTTTAATATTAATTTGCTTAATTATTTTTTCATATACATCAGATACCTTATCTAGAGGGTTGGTTAAAATTTTTGTTGGACCAGAATTTGTACCAAAAATATTAATATAAAANTTTCTTATATTTGTTAATGTAATATCAAGATTAGAATCTGTATATTTTTTTGCAAAAATACTTTTAATTTTATCATATGATTCTTTTAATGATAANTTTTCTAAGTTTATCATACCAATACNNGGGATAACAATATCATTTAATTGTGAAATAACAATATAGTCNCTNAAAACAATATCATTAACTGAAAAACTAATANAAAATTCATCTCCAGGTCCTACTATATACTCTTCNAATANAATAGGGTTATTNATGGGANTGACATTTTTATGATTCTGTAAATTTATTTGTTTATTTTTTAANTGNTTAGAATATAGTTTTTCCAAATTCCATTTATCGAAAGAATTATCTTGAGTAAATAAAAAACTTATAATTATTAAAAATATAAAATTCATTATACAAGTCCAACTTTGTTTCTAATATACCAATCTAATGATAGCAAGATTATAATTACTATCAAAAGGTAAGATAAATTATTTAAGTCAAATTTAGTATAATTTACGGTATTAACTTTTGAAATTTCAATATTTTCTAAAAACTCATCTAAATTAATGCTTTTGTAAAAAACTCCTTCAGTATTATTTGATATAACAGATAAAAAATCCATATTAATACCATCTACAGAAATTTCTCTATCAATCTTATTAACTTTTATATTTATGAAATTACTTTTAATATTATTATTATCTAATTTTATACCAGCTTGCATTACGTACTCACCACTTTTATAAAAAACTATTTCTTTGGAAAAAAAATCTACAGATTTCTTTTCCAAATCATTAAACTGCATATACAGCTGATTATCTTTATAAATATTTAAAAATAAATCATTAATATTTTTATTATTATAAAGCTTAATTTTCACATCTAAAGGTGTATTAATATTTACACTGTATGTATCAACAAAAATTTCAAATATTCTATTATTTGAATATACTTCATTGTCAATTACAGATAAAATCAAATCCTCAAGCATTAAACTAGTATCATCAATTTGGTAAGAATTTTCTTTTAAATTTGGAATTAGAAATAAAATAATATTTTTATGCTTTGAAATAAATGTATTTCCATTATCATAAGATATATTTGCATCATTATTGCATTGAATTATATGATTAACTTCACTGGAGGGAAGAATATAATAATTACCCTTATAAAAATACTCATTACCAAACTTATTGACCACTAAATTATCAATATTTTTATAATCACAATTACAAAAATCTAATATATAATTTCTAGAATAATTATTTGGTCCAAGAAAATAAATAATCTTCTGATTATTTATTTCAAAATTATTAATAATTGACTTATCATCATTATATATTGGAAAATCATCAAAAACTAGAAGACTATAATCCTCAAAATTAAAATCGTTCATTGATTTATTCCATAAATTATTATTTAATCTATATATGTGATCAATATTGTAATCATATAAATTATTTTTTATAATTTTTTTTATATAACTAGTATTATTTGATATAGATCCACTTATTAATAATAGTTTTTTACTTGAAAATTTATTTGCTGGTATGAATAATTCTAAACTATTATTTAAATAATTTGATTCAAAATAGTTATTTGTTATATAAATTGCGTTAAATCTATCTATTTTATTTATTGGTAAAGTAAAAGTAATTTCTTGATAAGAATTTTCCTCAAGATTATAATCATTTAAACTATAATTTTTATAAAAATTATTATTTAAATGTATAGATCCATTAACACGAATATTTTCTATATTTTTTTTAACTAAAACATTAACTTTTATGCTATCATTATAAATTACTGTATCCAAAATTTCTATACTAATATCTAAATCTGATACCATCTGATTTCCATAACCAATAATATTAACGCTATTTAAATTTTTATAATCAATATCAGTTAAACCATGATTATTAAGTCCATCTGAAAAAAGAATAACTTCATTATTTGATTTATATTCATTTACAAAGTCACTAAAATTTGTGTAACTATCACTAAAATCTATTTCATCAAGATCAAAAATCTTCCTTAAAGAATTTCCAAAAATATAAAAATTAAAATTAATTTTATTTTTTTGACCCCAATCTTTAATTTCTTTTATGTTGTTTATTATATTTTGACTATGTTTTTTCATACTTTTAGAATTATCAATAACTAAGTCAAAAGTTTTATTTGAAACTGAAGAGAAAGTTATTGATGGATTAATTATTAATGTTACCAAAATAATAATAACAATAGATCTAATTAGTATTAAATGATAAAAGAACTTTTTTACTTTGTAACTTAAAAGTTTTATATAATTGTATATGAAAAAAGAAAAAATTACTATAAAAACTATATAAATATAGCTGAAATCAACTTTAAGCATGTTCAATTGAAGAAAAAGGTAATATATCTAATTTAGATATATCATTTTGAAGCATTTTTTTATATCCTACCATTGCAATCATCGCAGCATTATCTGTACAGTATTTAAAATCTGGAAAATGTATTTTAATATTTTTTTCTTTTTCTAAAATACTAGACTTTAATCTAAATCTTTTATTAGCAGAAACACCGCCTGCTATTAAAATATTATCGAGATGGTGCAAATCAACCACTAAAGATAATTTTTTTAGTAATGAATCAATAATACACTCTTGGTAACCTGCTGCAATATTAGATAATTCTTTATCTAATTCAACCTTACTAAATTTTTGAGATAAATAAAGCAAAGCAGTTTTTAGTCCGCTAAATGAAAAGTTTAATGGATTTGATTTAACAAAAGGAATTTTAAATTTATATTTATTAATATCTCCACCAGTCGAAGCTTTCTCAATTTCTGGACCTCCTGGATATTTTAATCCAAGAATTCTTGCACCTTTATCAAATGCTTCTCCAGCTGCATCATCAACTGTTGTACATAGTATTTTATAATCATTAAAACTATCTAATTTCCATATTTGAGTATGACCTCCAGATACAAGTAAACATAAATAAGGAAATCTTAAATTATTATCAATTTGACCTGAAAATAAATGTCCCTCTAAATGACTTACTCCAATTAGGGGAATGCCTAAACCAATCGATAAACCTTTTGCATAATTTAAACCAACCATTAAACTTCCAATTAATCCTGGACCTTGTGTAACTGCTACTGCATTTATATCTAATAAATTAATTTTTGCATCATCAATAGCTTTATCAACAACATAGTTAATTAATTTTTCATGATTTTTAGATGCTAGTGAGGGTACAACTCCTCCATATTTAGAATGGATTAGCTGCGTATTAACTACATTTGATAATATTTTCCCATCTTTAAGAACTGATGCAGATGTTTCATCACACGAAGTTTCAATTCCTAGAATAATCATAAATATAGTTTAATTATATTTATTCAGATTTATCTTGTTCATCTAAGCTTTTATTTTCCTCAGATGATGAATCTTCTGATTCTTCTGATTTATCATCAATTGATAAAACAATTCTTCTATTATCTGCATTGATTTCTTCAATATTTAAAGAAAGAATATCATTCGTCTGATAATCAGTAACAGAATTTTTAATTTTACTTGCTGGCACAATACCTTCAAAATCATTATCAAGTAGAACTACAACCCCTTTATCCATACTAAATAAAACTGTACCTTTAACTGTAGATTTTTCTTCAAAAAAGTCATTTATATTTAACCAAGGATCATCAGAAGTATGTTTAATACCTAAGGATAATTTTCTTTCAGAAGCCACAACATCTAAAACCTTAACTTTAACTTCATCATTTTGTTTAAATATATTATTAGCAGATTTTAATTTTCTTGTCCAAGATATATCTTCATTATTTACGAAACCTTCAATTTCATCGGATATTTGAACATAAACACCAGATTGAACAATTGACGATATTTTTCCATTATATACTTCATCAACTTTATATTTACTTTCAACTTGAACCCAAGGATTATCAATTAATTGCTTAACACCTAAAGATATTTTTTTATTTTCTTGATCAATTGATAAAATAATAGTTTCAACTTTATCACCTACTTTGTAAATATCAGCAGGATGTTTAATATGCTTTGTCCATGAAAATTCAGAAATATGCACTAAACCTTCAATACCTTCCTCTATTTCTATAAAAACACCATAATTCATGATGTTTACAATTTTTCCTTTAACTTTATCACCTTCTTTGAAGTTATCTTGAATTTTATCCCATGGATTTTGAGATAATTGTTTTGTACCTAAAGATAAACGACTCTTATCAACATCAATATCGATAATTTTTACTTTTATTTTATCACCAATAGATAATTTATCTGATGGATGATTAATACGGCCCCAAGTAATATCTGTTATGTGCAGTAATCCATCTACTCCACTTCCCAAATCAATAAAAGCTCCAAAATCAGTTATATTTTTAACAATTCCATCGATCTCCATACCTTTTTCAATAGAGTCAAAAATTTCTTTTTTATTAACATCAGAATTTTCTGACATTATTGCTTTTCTTGATACTACAATGTTTTGTCTTAACTCATTAAACTTAACAATTTTAAACTCAAATTCTTGATTTAGATAAGAGTCAAAATCAGAGACAGGCTTAACATCAATTTGAGAACCAGGCAAAAAAGCATTTATACCATTCAAATCTACTACCATTCCTCCTTTAATTCTTTTTAATATTGTTCCCTTTATAATAGTTTCATCACTTGCAGCAGAACGTAAACTCATCCATTTTTTCTCAAACTCAGCTCTTTCTTTTGATAAAATCAATCTACCATGTCTATCTTCAAAAACAACTAAAAAAACATCTATTTCCTGGCCTATTGCAGGAATAACTTCAAATTCCGATAAGCTTATAGTTCCTTCAGATTTGAATCCTATGTCTACTAAAACTTCCTTATTGTTAAGTGATACGACAGTTCCTTTTACAAGCTGTTTTTCATTTAATTCAACAATGTTTTTATTATATATTTCAGATTCTTCAAGCTCATTGTTAGATAAATCAATTTTTTTATCAATTTTTGAAATTTCTTCAAAATTATATGATTTAACATTTAAAATCTTTGCATCTAAATAATTTTTTACATCATGACTTATTATTACATTGTCATTAGATAAATCATTTTTAGATTTTACATTTTCAACATTTTCTATTTGTTCATTTGTCATTTAGTTTTGTTCCTGTTTTATTAATTTATATATATAGTTTACCTGCATTTCAATAGTCATTTTTGTTGTATCAATCTCTATCGATTCTAGTGGTTTTATCAAAGGAGAATTAATTCTTGTACTATCATTATAATCCCTTGAAGTTAATGAATCTTCAACATCTTTAATATCCAAAAGAGGATTTTTGAGTTTTAATTCATTAAACCTTCTTTGAATTCTAGATTTAAGATCAGCAACTAAAAAAAATTTGAAATCGGCATTAGGGAAAACTACTGATCCTATATCTCTTCCTTCGCAAACGATATTATTATCTTGACCAATTAATCTTTGCATTGAAACTAATTTTTTCCTAATTATTGGGTTGTTACTAGTAATATGAATCTTTTCATTTACTATGTTTTCAAAAAGAAATGAAGAAATATTAATTTCATTCCAATAAACTTGATTAAGACTTTCACCTTTTAATTCAATATTATTTTTATTAAAAAAATCATCAATACTACTTTGGTTTGAATCAAAAAGATTATTTTTTATAAAAATATAGGTAATAGCTCTATAATATAAACCAGTATTTAAATGTATAAAATCAAGCTTCTTCGCTAATAATCTAGCGGTTGTTGATTTACCCGATGCTGCTGGCCCATCTATAGATATAATCATACTGCCAATTTCTCCTCGTTCAAAAAGCTTGATAATATACTATATTTATTGAGATATGTAAAATTAATATTTATTATTTTTTTTTTCTCTAAGAATTGCATTTATTTTTTTTTGCTTATTTTTTTATATTTTCCTTCTTTTAAACCATTCAACTTAATTCCAGCAAATTCATATCTATGAAGATTTAAAACTTTATTATCAAACTGGTTGAAAATTTTTTTTATTTCTCTATTTTTACCTTCAGTTAATATCACATCCCAAAAATAGCCATTGTTAATATATTCTAAAAATTTTATATCCGCTTTAAGAAAATCATTACCTACTTTTATACCTTTTTTTATTTTTTTTAAATTCTCATATGAAAATTTTTTATCACTAAATACATAATATTTTTTTTTAAAATTAAATTTTGGATGAGATAAACTATAACTTAAATCACCATCATTTGTAATAATAATGATACCAGATGTATCATAATCTAATCTCCCAATTGAAAAAAAATTTAAACCATCAGGAATTAAATCATAAATGATTTTTCGATCTAAATTATCTTTCTTACTACAAACATAACCTTTAGGTTTATTTAAAATATAAGTTAAATCTTCAAGCTTATTTATCAACTTATTATTAAATTGAATGTAAGAACCAGGGTTAACGTTGTAAGAAAAATCAGAAATTACTTTACCATTTACTTTAATTTTCCCATTTTTTATATACTCGTCGCATTTTCTTCTTGATCCAATGCCACACTTAGCTAAATATTTATTTAATCTCATTTTAATTTAGGTAAAAAACCTACTTTTCTATAAACTTTAGATATAGTATTTCTTGATTTTCTAAATCCATTATTAGAACCCTTAGCTAATATTTTCATTAAATAATCTTTATCTTTAATTAACATATTATACTCATCACGTATTGGGGACAAAGTTTCAATAATTATATCAGCTAAATCTGATTTAAAATGTGAATACATTTTACCCAAAAACCTTTTTTCAATTACATCAATTGAATCAGAAGTGAGTGCTTTGTAAATAGTAATTAAGTTTGAAAGACCAGGTTTATTTTTTTTATCAAAAGTTAATTCACTACCTGAATCTGTAACAGCTCTATTAATTTTTTTTCTTATTAAATTTGGATCGTCTAATAAAGAAATAATATTGTTTGAATTAGAATCAGATTTTGACATTTTATTATTTGGATTTTGTAAGCTCATAATTCTTGAACCATTTTTAGGTATAAAAGGTTCAGGAATTTTAAAAGTATCTGTATAGTGTTTATTAAATCTTTGTGCAATATCTCTCGAGAGCTCTAGATGCTGTTTCTGGTCTGAACCAACCGGTACTAAATCTGCCTGATAGAGTAAAATATCTGCTGCCATTAAAATTGGATATGTAAATAAACCTGTGTTAATATTTTTTAAATTTTTTGACTTTGATTTGTACTGAGTCATTCTAGACAATTCTCCTTGATATGTAAAACAACTTAATATCCACATCAATTCAGCATGATGAGAATTATGTGATTGAATAATTATATCATTTTTTTCTGGATTAATACCACAAGCAATATACTGAGCAACAAATGATAAACATCTTTTTCTTAATTCTGATGGTACCTGATTTGTTGTAATAGCATGCATATCAACAACTAAAAAAATACTTTCATAATCTTTCTGTAATTTGTTCCAATGTTTTAGTGCTCCGATATAATTGCCAATACATAAATTACCTGAAGGTTGTATACCTGATAATATTGTTTTTTTATCCAAAATATTCTCCTATTTGTTCATAAATAAATATGGCTTCCATAAAGCATTACCACTTTTAACTAATTTTTGCATATGATATATATGTGATGGTTTTTTAGGTTTATTTAATAATTTCATATTTATCTGACTTAATAAATAATTTCCTTTCTTTATATTGCATTTACTACAAGCAGAAACTAAATTTGTCCACGTATCTTTTCCACTTTTATCCTTAGGAATAACATGGTCAATTGTCATTTTTTTTGAATTTTTTCCACAATATTGACATACATTATTATCTCTACTCAATATATTTTTTCTTGTTAGAGGTATATTTTTTATCTTAATAAATACATATTTTTTTAATTTTATTACACTTGGAAAACTTAACTTCAATTTTTCTGAACAAATAAATGAATTTGTTTTTTCTATTAAATCAACTTTTTCAAGAAGTAACATAATTATAGCTTTTTTACCACCAATAATTTGTATTGGTTCATAGCTATTATTTAAAAGCAAAACTTTTTTATCTATATTCATTATTTATCTCAAAAATATTAAAATCTAAACTGGACAAATTTTCACAAAAATTTTTATTATTTTTAACAATAGAACTTATCTTCACCTGTCCTGATGCATGGATGAATTCCTCATTATTAATAAACATTCCAACATGGGTAAAATTATAGTTTTCTTTAAAATAAATCAAATCACAAAGAATAATATCATTAGTTGTCTTTTTTTTAATTGCGTTACTTTTTACTTGTTCTGAACAATCTCTTGGCAATAGAATTCCTTTCAAACGAAAAATAGACTGAATAAAACCCGAACAATCATAGCCAAATGAAGATTTACCACCCCACAAGTAAGGAGTACCTAACAAGCTCTTGGCTAAACTAACAAGACCAACTCTTGATAAAGAATCATTATTAAAAATTAATTTATTTCGATCTACAATAATTTGATTTTGATTTGGTAATAATAAGTCAATAGAATTATTTTTATTTTTACTAAATACTGGTAAATAAGATCCAAAACTTAACAATATGTTATCACGATATATAAATTCTTTTAAGAAACACCATTCATACTTATTTTTAATATTTTTTTCTAAATTATTTTGAATAACATATGACTTATGTATCCAGCTTTTGTATTTATCCCATTGTACTATTTCATACCAATCCTCATGATAATCAACTATATTTAAATATTCCCATATTAATGCTTGAGATACCATTTCAGATTTAAAAGTTGGTTCAAAGTATAATGGTGCATTACTTGTTTTAACTATACATTCTTTAATTTGCATTTCATTTAATTTTTATAAATCTTCTTTTGCCTACTTTTATAGTATATTCTTTTTTAATTTCTAAATTAAAATGTAAATCTTTTACTATTTCATCGTTTAATTTAATAGCAGACTGTTTAATTAATCTTTTTCCTTCACCTTTGCTTGAAATGAGATTATTATCAAATAAAAAGTCTAATAACTTTACTCTTTCTGAAATTGAAATTATTTTAATATCTTTTGGAATGCCTTTATTGACAATAACGCGATCAAAGTTTTCTTCTGCTTGAGATGCACTTTTATTATCATAATAAATTGATACAATATCACGAGCTAGCTTCCTTTTTAAATCTCTATGATTTATTTTATTAGTTTTAAGAGATAATTGAAAATCAATGATTTCTTTTAAAGTTAAACTAGAAATATATTTAAAATATTTGAAAATTAAATTATCAGGTATGGATAATATTTTTCCATACATTTCATTTGGAGAATCATTAAAAGCAATATAATTTTCATATGATTTAGACATTTTCTCAAAACCATCAGTTCCTTCAATAAGCGGCATTGTTAAAACTACTTGAGGTTCCATACCAAACTCTTTCTGTAAATCTCTTGCAAGCAATAAATTGAATTTTTGGTCTGTACCTCCAATTTCTATATCTGAACGTAAATAAACACTATCGTAAGCTTGAGCTAAAGGATACATGAATTCATGCAGTGAAATAGGTAACCCGCTATTATATCTTTTACTAAAATCATCTCGTTCTAAAAATTGTGCTAAAGTGAATTTTGAAGATAATTTTATTAATTTGTTAAAATTAATTTCATTAAGCCACTTTGAATTATAAACAATTTTTGTTTTCTTAATATTTAGAATTTTTGAAACTTGACTTATATATGTCTTAGAATTTTCTTTGGTTTCTTTTAAATCTATTTGTGGTCTAGTTTTATTTCTTCCTGTAGGATCACCAATCATTGCTGTAAAATCACCAATTACCAATATGATATTGTGACCTAAATCTTGAAATTGCTTCAATTTATTTAAAACAACACTGTGACCAATATGTAAATCTGGTCTACTTGGATCACACCCAAGTTTAATATTCAAAGGAATATTATTTTTTACAGATTTTTCAAGCTTATACATAAATTCTTTCTTAGGAAGAATTTCTTCAATTCTTGATGTTAAAATATCATACTGACTGTCTACAGACATAAATCCCATTAATTACCTTTCATAGAACGTTTTATTTCTCTATCAATATCTCTCTTCTTGATAGTCTCTCTCTTATCCCATTTCTTTTTACCTTTAGATAATGCTATTTCTATTTTTGCTTTACCTTTTTTGAAATACAGTTTCAAAGGCACTATTGCAAAACCTTTTGTTTCAAATTTTGATTTTATTTTTAATATTTCATATTTGTGCATTAATAATTTTTTATCTCTTAATGGATCATGATTAGCATAACCTAAGTGAGAGTATTCACCAATGTGCATACCTATAATAAAAATCTCATTATTTTTTATAGTTACATGAGACTCAGTTATATTAACATTACCCTCTCTAATAGCCTTAACTTCAAATCCTTTTAATTGGATACCTACTTCAAACTTAGATATAATATCATAAAGATAAGAAGACTTGCGATTAGTAGAAATTATATTCATAATTAAATTTTATCCAAAATAATCAATATAGTAATATAAAAAAAAAGCAGAACTTTATGTTCTGCTTTTTTTTAGATAATATTATAAAGTATATTACATCATACCACCCATACCACCCATACCTCCCATACCACCCATATCTGGAGCAGGGGCTGCAGGAGCTGCAGGTTCAGGCTTATCAGTTATAACAGCCTCAGTTGTTAGTAATAAACCTGCAATACTTGCCGCGTTTTGAACAGCTGTTCTAGTTACTAAGGTAGGATCTATAATTCCAGCTTTTAACATATCAACATATTTTTCATTTCTTGAATCAAATCCAATATTACCTTTTTTATTTTTGATTTCATTTATAACTACTGAATCTTCTAACCCAGCATTTGCAACTATCTGCCTTGCAGGGCCTTCTAGTGCTGTTTTCAATATTTCTGCGCCTAGTGCTTCATCACCAACCATACCTTTAGTATTAATTTTATCACTTGCACGTAACAAAGCAACACCACCACCAGCAACAATTCCTTCTTTTACAGCTGCTCTAGTAGCATGAAGAGCATCATCAACTCTATCTTTTTTCTCTTTCATCTCTACTTCAGTAGCTGCACCAATATTTATAACTGCAACTCCACCAGAAAGCTTAGCCAATCTTTCTTGTAGTTTTTCCTTATCGTAGTCAGAAGTAGATTTTTCGATTTGTACTTTAATTTCATTTATTCTAGCAACTAAACTATCTTTTTGACCTTTTCCTTCAACGATAGTTGTATTATCTTTGTCAATATTAACTTTTTTAGCTTCACCTAAATAAGCCATATCAGCATTTTCTAGTTTATAACCTTGTTCTTCAGAAATAACAGTTGCTCCAGTTAAAATTGCAATATCTTGCAACATCGCTTTACGTCTATCTCCAAATCCAGGAGCTTTAACAGCTGCAACTTTAAAAGTACCTCTAATTTTATTCATTACTAATGTAGCAAGAGCTTCGCCTTCAATATCTTCAGCAATAATTAATAAAGATTTCCCTGCTTGGACCACTTTTTCTAAGACAGGCAATAGTTCTTTCATATTACTTATTTTTTTTTCATGAACTAGTATCAATGGACTATCTAATTCAACTTCCATATTTTCAGCGTTTGTAACAAAATAAGGAGATAAGTACCCTCTATCAAATTGCATACCCTCAACTGTTTCAAGAAAAGTATCCATTCCCTTTGCCTCTTCAACTGTGATAACACCTTCATTACCAACTTTTTCCATAGCATCACTAATTATACCACCAATCGAATGATCATTATTAGCAGAAATAGTTCCAACTTGGCTAATTTCTTCTTTACCAGATACATCTTTAGACATTGATTTTAAAAATTTAACAACTTGTGATACCGCTTGATCTATTCCTCTTTTTAGGTCCATAGGATTTGCTCCAGCGGTAACATTCTTTAATCCCTCATTTATAATACTTTGTGCAAGAACAGTTGCAGTTGTAGTTCCATCACCAGCTACATCAGAAGTTTTTGATGCAACTTCTTTAACCATTTGAGCTCCCATATTTTTCACAGGATCTTCCAACTCAATCTCTTTTGCAACAGTTACACCATCTTTTGTTATATTAGGTGCACCAAATTTTTTATCAATAACAACATTTCTACCCTTAGGACCTAATGTAACTTTCACAGCATTAGCTAGTTCATCGACCCCATCTTTAAGTGTGCTTCTTGCACTTGTATCATACTCTATTAACTTTGCCATTTTATCTCCTTTTAATTTTATAATTTTATAAAGTTGCTAATATATCACTTTCTCTCATAATCATTAAATCTTCTCCATCTACTGTTACTTCTGATCCAGAATATTTACCATACAAAACTTTATCACCTTTTTTGAGAGTCATTTTATTAACAGTTCCATTTTCATTAACTTTTCCTGGTCCAACCGCTAAAACTTCACCCATTTGAGGTTTTTCTTTAGCTGTATCAGGAAGTATAATTCCTGAGGCAGTTTTTTCCTCTGCTTCATGAGCTTTTACAACAATTCTATTTGATAAAGGCTTTAATTTCATTATTATCTCCTAAGTTAAATGTTATTCATAATTTTATTTATATAAAAATACATTACAAATTTTATGCCAAATACCTTAATACTGACATAAAGTCATTATTTTCCTGTGCTACCAAATCCTCTTTCTCCCCTTGAAGTATTTGATAATTCTTTTTTTAATGAAAAAGAAATTGGTGAAGAATCAAAAGATACTAATTGAAATAATCTTTCACCTTTTTTGGCAGTATATGAATAATTTTTAATATTATCACATGAAGCCATTATTTCACCTCTGTAACCACCATCGATAAGACCTATTGAATTTGATAATCTTAGAGGTGTTTTATTTATACTTGATCTTGGCATAAGATAGTATGCTTTACCATCACCCGGTTCACAGGAAATACCTAGTTTTATCAATTTAGTTTCCATTGGCTTAATTTCTATGTCTTCAATTATATATAAATCTAAGCCCGCATCACCTGAATGAAAATGGCCATGATTTTCATAAAAATTTCTTGCATCCTCATTTATTATTTTTAAAAATAACTCCATAAATTCTCCTTTAATTTGGTTCAACCCAATCATTATTTATTTTTATAAGATTTATTAATTCTTCTATTGAATTTTTACTATCAATTTGATTTTTAATTAGTTTATGTTTTTTATAAAGTGATACTTTATTTTTTCCTGTACCTACATATCCGTAATCTGCATCAGCCATTTCACCAGGACCATTTACTATACAACCCATTACAGCAATTTTAAGACCTTTTAAATGACTAGTATTTTTTCTTACTTTTTCTGTTGTCTTTTGTAAATCAAACTGTGTTCTTCCGCAAGAAGGGCAGCTAATAAATTCTGTTTTTGAAATTCTTGTTCTTGTTGACTGCAAAATATTAAATGATAATTCATTATGTATCTTAATTTGAGAATTTTCTTTATCCTTTAGAAAAATACCATCACCAAAACCATCTAACATTGTACCTCCTAATGAAATTGATGTATTTATAATTTTTTCTTTAAATGTCAAACTAGATTTAAAGGATAAAATAACTGGTATATTAAAATTTTTATTAATCAAATTAATGAAAAAATTTCTGTGTCTTTGAATATTATTATCACAATTCAAAACTATAACTGAATTTTTATCATTATAAACTTTAGTTAGTAAATTAGTATTATTGAAATCAGATTTATCAATGTAAATAAACTTTTCATCTTGAATATCTTCTTCTAGATATTCTTTTACGTTCATCAAAGGATATATTCTTAAT
Source organism: Fidelibacterota bacterium (assembly GCA_002704685.1). Classification (GTDB taxonomy): domain Bacteria; phylum Fidelibacterota; class Marinisomatia; order SCGC-AAA003-L08; family D37C17. Next base: position 55,245 of record PAHD01000029.1, on the reverse strand, counting down.
TTTTTATTTGATTTTTTCCAAATCTTAAACGGGCAAATTATTTTCAATTGAATAGGTAATTCTATAGAATGATTAATGTTTTCTAGATAAATATATTCCGGTGCTAAATCGCCAATATTCCATTTATCTATACTTTTTACATATGTATAGTTAATCTCAGACAAATCATTATAATCAATTTCTTTTAAATTTGATAAATCAACAATTACAATGGGAACATTATCGCCTCCAATTTTAAATCTTTTTTCAGTTATTTTCTTAGTATAATTGAACGGATTTATATAATTATCTTCTACTTTAATATCATTTTTTAAAAAACTATTTTTTTTATATCTATCTAGAATCCTATTAGCTACAGGAATTTCAAATTCTGGATCTTCAGTTAAAGAAACTCTAATTGTATCTCCTATTCCATCTTCAAGTAATGTACCTATTCCAAGCGCTGACTTTATTCTTCCTTCAATACCATCTCCCGCTTCCGTTACGCCTAAATGTAAAGGATAATTCATATTATTTTTTAACATCTTATTAACTAATAATCTATATGCATTAACCATAACAATAGGATTACTTGATTTCATTGACAGGACTATATCTTTAAAATTATGATCTTCACATATTCTTATATATTCCATTGCAGATTCAACCATTCCTAAAGGAGTATCACCATATCTATTCATAATTCTATCTGATAAAGAGCCATGATTTGTTCCAATTCTCATAACAGTTCCATTTTCTTTACATATTTTAACTAATGGAGAAAATTTGTTATAAACTCTATCTAATTCTAGTTTATATTCATTATCATTAATTTCAAATTTCTGGAATCTTTTTCTATCTGCATAATTTCCCGGATTAATTCTAACTTTAGAGACTATTTCTGCAGCAATTTCAGCAGCTTTTGGTGTAAAATGAATATCTGCTATCAGAGGAACCTTGTAGCCCTTACTCAATAAATCTTTTTTAATATTATCTAAATTGTGTGCCTGCTTTACATTAGGTGCAGTAATTCTAACATATTCACATCCAGCTTTAATCATTCTTATGGATTGATTAACTGTATCAACTGTATTCAATGTATCAGTTGTAGTCATACTTTGAACTCTAACTGGGTTATTTCCACCCAATGGAACACCACCAATATTTACTTCTCTTGTCTTTAAACGTTTGTAAAAATTAGTTGATTCGCAATATTTAAATTCTGTACTAGACATATTAAAATATGATTTTAATTTATAGTTATAATTTAATGATTTTTAAAAAGAATACTTTAATAATTTATGAATTAATTAACCCTGAATTAATAAAAGATAATTTTAATTTTTTTTTAATCTATGTTTGAATTTTTCTATATCAAAATCCTTATCATAACCGATTGAAAAGAAAATAGATGAATTAAAATTTTTATCTGTAGTATTAAAATTTTCTAATTCGCAGCCAATTATAAAGTTAATAGATTCATTTATATTAAAATGTGATTCAATCAATAATTCAAATCTTGATAAATCAATTTCATCTATCAAATCAGTAATTTGTGAAAAATATTCAATTTCAATTTTTATTTCATTTTCTTTAAAAATTTTATCATAAAATACACCACTTTTAATATAGCTAGTTTTTCTTGATTCATTTAAATAATCACTTATATCATATGATAATGCTATCTCTGCATTCAATCTGGCATTATTTGTCTCATTTATAAAAAAACCTATACCTTGATTACCATGGTATCTTATATCAACACCAATTTTAGAATTTTGATCTATTGATAATGTTGAGAAATTATATATGTTTGTAAAATCCAGAAATTTATTACTACTTTTGTACCTAATTTTTTTATACTGATAATCATCTACAAAATGCAAATAAGCTCTTAAATCTCTAAATGTATAATTATTTTTTTTATTTAACCTAAAGTATCCACCAAATCCCTTGCCCCCACTTTCATCAATAATATAACTACCTCTGAAATACTGTCTCCATGATGAAGTAAGATCAGTATCATGTGACAATAGTAGTGAAATAAGAACTAAGTATAAAATATTATTTTTATTTGTCATTTATTAATTATTGCAAGCTTTGTTGTTTTAGAACCTAAATTTCTATCATATGAACTTAGAAGATAAATACCAGATGGAATTTTTCTACCATTATCTGATTTTCCATTCCATTTTACATTTCGACTATAATCTTCCATATTAAACGTTTTTAGAATACTTCCATTTAGGCTAATTACTTTTATAATTGCATCACTTGAGACATTACTGAAGATTATTTCTGAATCTTCTCCTATAATAAATGGATTTGGAGAAACTCCTATATTATTTTCATTATTTTTTCTATTAAATGAAGTTTCTAAAATAGATATGCCCATTTCAGTTGCAATAAAAACATTTCCATAATCATCAAATACAATATCATAAATAATATTTGATAAAATATTATGACTATCTTTATTTATTATACCCAAATTTGAATTAAAATATTCACCATTATTTTTTAAGACTCTAATTCCATCACTTTTTGTAGTGATCCATAAATTATTATTTTTGTCTAGTCTAATCTTACATCCTTCATCAAAATTAAGTTCAGAAAAATAAAAATTTTCTTGTATTCTAGTAAAATCAACCATGATATTTCCACTGTAGGTATAACTGACATGAAGAATATATCCCATTATTCCATAGTCAGTCATTACCCACAAAATTTCATTACCATAATTATCAACAGATATAATTAAAGACCAAATATTTAATCCTTGAAGCTCATCCAACCAATTAATATGCCAAATATCATCACTATAATTCAAAATATCTTTGTATTCAACCATTCTAACTCCACCTGGTGAGTACGGCGATGAATTATCCATTGTTTCAGAAAATAAATATGAAATCCATAAATTATTATTTTTATCAAATGAAAATTCTTTAGGGATATATCCTTGAAAATTATCTTGAATATGGTACCAATCATCACCGCTATTAATTGCAATAGAATTATTATTAAATTCAGAAAATGGATTTGCAATCCATAGGTTATTATTATTATTATCATATTTTATTTGATTTATTGTCATAAAACCATTTCGCCAGCTAGAGTTAAAAATACCATTATTACCTCCTAATATATTATTTTCCAAAGAATAATAATCATCAAGAATTATGGAATTATTAGATTCATTATATGTAAACTTAATTAAACCTCCATAAAAGGTACTATCAGATAGATTGAAAGAAAAATCATTAGCAACTTGATTATAATGACCTAACCATGATTTAGGATACACACCACTGTTTGAAAAAATAATTTCATTTCCTGAGGATACTACTGAATGAATAGTATTATCTCCTGACCAATAATTAAGCACACTTGCTATAAAATCACCCGAAGATAAAGGATACTTATTTATATTAAATCCATTAAATGAATAAAAATTACTTATTGATAAATTGCTGTTATTCAGTAATGGATTTTTATAAATAAAACCACCACTTTGATTAATATCATTTCTATGATTTACAATCCCAAAAAGACTCCCATCATCCAACAAAGTAATTGCATCAAACTGGTTTTTATATATTGTATTTGGTACATAAGATACCCACTCATCATTAACATTTGTTAAGATTCCTTTATTTTGAACTCCATAATACAAAATATCATTTAATTTTAAAAAACAACAAATATTATCAGTATACTCATCAGGTAAATTATGCTCTTCTATTAAATCTTGTTCGAAATAGTAATTATAAACACCTTGATTAGTTATTATTAATAATTGATCGGAAATAATATCAATTTTTTTTATTGTCTCACCATTTAAAAAAGTAACTAAATCATTATTATTTATATCCGTTATTTTATTTTCGTATGAAAAATATATACTATCTTGAAAGTCTATAATTGATATGATATTAATATTTTCAAAATTTACATCCCACGAACTTGATAATGATAATGTTGAACTTTCGAAGCTAGCACTAATAACGCCATTACTTGTAGCAAGATAAATGTTTTCGCCTTTAATAAGTAAATCATTTATGGATTCAAAAGTAATTGGAAAAGTATCAAAATAATTTACATATTGTATATGATTATCATCGCTAAAAGAATACTTAATTAATATATTACTTTGATTATATAAACCTGAAGCAAAAATATAATCTTCACTAATTGAAATGTCTAATATATGATCAAATTCAGGATATTCTAAAAATGAAATTAAATTAAATTCTTTATCAAAAATATTAATTGCAGTTGGTGAACCGCTTCCAATATATAAGTTATCATTATAAGATTTAATAAATGAAATATTTGAATAGTTTAAATTTTCAAGAAATATATTATTACTATATCCATAAACACCTCCAGTAGTAGAAACTATGATATTACTATTAAATTCAACGATATCTTTTGTATTTAATAATGAGGTTATGTTTTTTTTTAAATCAATGAAATTGTTTGGGAATAAAAAATTTAGTAGTAAAAAATTTGAAACTAAGATAGTTGAGAAATATTTCACTTTTTAAAATTTAAAAACTGATTAACCATCATAATCGCTGCAGACATGACTTCATATCCTTTATTTGAGTTATCATTTTTAATTCTATCTAAGGCTTGTTGGTAATTATATGTTGTTAATATACCATATAATACTGGAATATTATTTTTATTTAAAGATAGCTCCATTATTTGCTTTGTTACTGATTCCGAAATATATTCAAAATGTGCTGTTTCGCCTTTTATAACGCACCCAAGAGTAATAATAGCATCAAATTTTATATTACAATTATTTAATAATTGATTTGCAAAAGAAGGTACTTCAAAAGCTCCTGGAACTTTATAGACAAAATTCAAATCCAATTCATTTCCAAAATTAGATTTATAACACTTTAAAGCTCCATCAATTAAGCCATCTGTTACTTCTTTATTAAAATTACTTGCAACAATTGCTATTCTCATTTATCAATTTTCTCCATAATTAGATGTCCCAGCTTATCTCTTTTAGTAGTAAGATATTTATCATTTACTTCGTTAGGTTTAAACTCAATTGCAACTCTATCAACTACTTCAAGACCAAAACCTTCAAGAGATATAATTTTTTTAGGATTATTTGTTAAGAGTCGCATTTTACGAATATTACAATCTAGTAAAATCTGAGCGCCAATTCCATACTCTCTTAAATCTGCCTTAAATCCTAGTTTNTGATTTGCCTCAACTGTATCATAACCCTCATCTTGTAATTGATAAGCTTTAATTTTNTTTTTTAAACCNATACCTCTTCCTTCTTGNCTTAGATAAACAAGCACACCTTTNCCTTCACTTTCTATCATCNTTAAAGCACTTTCTAATTGTNGACCACAATCACATCTCAAAGAACCGAAAATATCACCTGTCAAACATTGAGAATGTACTCTAACNAATACTTCATCCTCCTTTTCAATATTTCCTTTGANTACTGCAACATGATGATCACCATTAATACTATCTTCAAATAATTTTAGTTCAAAATTACCAAAATCTGTTGGAAAAGGAACAGTAGTTATTTGTTCAATTAATTTATCAAATTTTTTTCTGTAAGAGATTAGGTCAGCAATACTAATAATTTTTATATTGTGTTTTTCAGAAATTTTTACCAAAGAATCATAGCGAGCCATTGTCCCATCATCATCAACAATTTCAACCAATAAAGCTAGAGGTTTGTGATTTGATAATCTGGTTAAATCTAAACATGCCTCTGTATGACCTGCTCTTTGTAAAACTCCACCATCTTTAGCAATTAATGGAAACATATGTCCAGGTCTCACTAAATCATCTGGCTTAGATTTAGCATTAAGCATAACCTGAAGAGTTTGCCATCTATCNTTAGCTGAAATACCAGTAGATATTCCATTTTTAGCATCTACACTTACTGTAAAATTAGTTTTTTGATGTTCAGTATTATTATCAACCATTGGATTTAGATCTAAAGCTTTTGCTCTTTCAGATGATACAGATGTACAAATTAAACCTCTTCCATATTTCATCATAAAATTAATATGATCTGGAGTTGCTTTTTCTCCTGAGATAATAAAATCACCTTCATTCTCTCTATTCTCATCATCNACAACAATTAACATTTTACCATTTTTAAAATCNTTAATTGCTTCTTTAATACTATTTAATTTCATTATTTATTCCTATTTAATAAATTTCTTTCAACATATTTTGCAATCAAATCTGTTTCAACATTTAAATAATCATTAATATTTTTAAATCCTAAATTAGTATTTTTTAACGTATGGGGTATTATTGATACTGTCAATGAATTTTCTTTTAATTCTTTAATTGTTAATGAAATTCCATCTAAAGTTATAGAACCTTTATAAATACAATATTTTAAAAAATATTTATCAAAAGAAANTTCAAAATCAACCCATCCATCTTCTGATGATTCTTTAGATATAATTTTACCGATACACTCTACATGACCTTGAACTAAATGACCTCCTAATCTATCTGAAAATCTTAGACATCTCTCCAAATTGACAAAATGATTCATATCTAAATGTGAAATATTACTTTTGCTTAAAGATTCTTTAATTACATCAAATCCTAGTAAATTTTTACTTCTTTTTACAACTGTTAAACAAACACCATTCACAGAAATGCTATCACCGATTGAAATATCATCAAGGTTTGTTGTAATTTGAATATTCCAGTATCCTTTAAACTTTTTAATATTATTTACNTTNCCTAAATCCTCNACTAGTCCTGTAAACATAATTCTTTTTTTCTCATTATTTTAAGACTATCATTCTCAAACTGGTTTTCATTAAAAATTTCCCAATCATCGNTTATCACTGGACTTTCAAGAACAGCATTATCTAAGCTTTTATTTGAAGTATATATNTAGATTTCATTAATCAAATTTTTATTTAAAAACGAATTTATTAAGGTAGGTCCTCCCTCAACCAATAATTTAGTTATTCCTGCATTACCTAAAACTTCAAGTATATTATTAACATCTAATAAATTATTTTTAACCTTAACAGGAAGAAATTTTGCATAAGCTGTATTAGTTTCTCCAAAGTTATCTTCATTACATAATATTATATTATCTGATTTATTATCATTAAATATTTGGAGAGATAGTGGCAATTTTCTATTTGTATCAATAATTATTCTTTTAGGATTAGCTCCTGTTATATTTCTTACTGTAAGCGAAGGATTATCAACCAGAACTGTTTTAGTACCAACCAGAATTCCATCAACCTGTGATCTTAGCTCATGTGTAAAACAGTTAGAATCATACCCTGTTATTGATGTTGTTGAATTTGAATCAAGACCCATATAACCATTGCTTGATTGAGCAAACTTTACTATAACCCATGGATAACCATTTTTTATCCAATTAAAAAAACCAATATTTAATTCATAGCATTTATCAGATAAAATTTCTGTAAAAACATTTATATTTGAATTTTTCAGTTGACTAATTCCAGATCCATTAATTTTTGGATTTTTATCAATACTACCTACATATACATTTTTTATTCCATTTTCTATGATTTTATTAACACATGGTGGAGTTTTAGAAAAAATATTACATGGTTCAAGATTTACATATAAATCTGCNCCTGCTGGGTCTTCAATACAATTATTTAATGCATCAACTTCTGCATGAGGACCACCGAAATATTTGTGATACCCCTCACCAATGATTTTATTATTTTTTACTAAAATACACCCAACTAACGGATTAGGAGAAACATTTCCTCTACCTTGCTTTGCAAGCTCGATAACTCTTTCCATAAACTGTTCATGTAAATCCATTGTTTAATTTTCCAAAACTTTATATATGAACTCAAATAAATCAAATGAATTAANAANTNCATCACTATTTATATCAGCATACCATTTTTCTAAATTTTCTAATTCAANATNATTTTTTATTAGATATTTCANTTCNATAACATCCATTAAATCAAGTTCATTATCTAANTTNAAATCACCTTTTAAAAGATAATATTTTTCTTGNTCTGATAAAATAAATGCTCCATAAAGACAATANGGTGCTGCTTCATTGTGACCACCATAACCCTCATTTAACAATTCGATAGATACTAACTCAGGATTAGCACCATTTTCAATAAAACTATCATATGCAACTACAGAATTTTCATATGGTATTTGCTCATCTCCAATACCATGGAACAGATATAACTTACTTTGAGGAATCCAATCAAGCAGATCATTTTCTTCTAAGGTTAATCTAAATGGAAAATTNTGATTTGTTCTAAACTCGTATATAACCTCNCCTTTCAATAAATAAATTGGTATATCAGGTAAAAAATTATTTATATAGCCTCCAGAGAATTGACCANTATACAAATCAGGTAAAATTTGTGCATATTCAGGTTTAAAAAAATCATCTACTGTGCCAATACTATACCTTTCAATATAAGATAATATAACATATGGTAAATAATATGGATTAGTATATTTTTCTCTTGAAAGCATTAAATCAACCATTGTTCCTGACATATCATANGCACCTGCCATAGGAAATGACATNGTAATATTTATATCAGGATGATTTTCTTCNATTTCTTTTACNGCNGCTAAAGCAGCATAACCTCCTTCTGAATATCCAGCGATATATAATTGATCATTNAATTGTATTGAACTTAACTGATTGCAAAATTGTTTTGTAGCATAAACCATATCTATCATTGAAGTAGCNGTNGGGTCTTTCAATTGATATGGATGATTTATTTNTGATATACCCAATCCAAGATAATCAGGTTCCATATAAATATAACCTGATGTAGGTAACCACATATTCAGATCATTAAATCCACCCATAGATGGAGCACTATTTCTTTTTATTTTAGTACCATGACCAAATAAATACATAGGATAACCAAATCTATGATTATCAGGTATTGATACAAAACCAGATGCCTCGGAATATTCTCCAAACTGATCTATTGTTTCATATACAATAGAATAAGCTTTAATATTAAATATTGCATTAGGGCTCAATTGCCCAACAGATTCATCAAGTTCATATTGAATAACACTTGATTCTTTTGAACCTTTGTATTCAAAAGATATCAAATCACCTCTTGCTGAAAATAAAAAAGATATTACTAATATAAATACTAATCTATTCATGTCTAAAATTACTTTATTAAAACTAATTAAAGAATTATTTTATTTTGTTGACAATAATTTCTAGCAAATTCGTAACCAATGACACCTGTTGCTACAGAAACATTTAAGCTTTGCTTTATACCTCTCATAGGAATTTCAACATGATTTTCTGACAAACTTGCTAATTCTTCTGAAACTCCAGTCACCTCATTACCAACTATAAAGCATATAGGATATGAAAATTTGGAAAGATAAATAGATTTTGATTTAATGGTTTGCTCAACAAGAATTAGGGAAATACCTTGATTTAAAATTTTTTTAGCTGCTTCAATAGGATTTTTATAATGCTCCCATGGAACAACTTTATCTGCACCAAGTGCAGTTTTGGAAATATCGTCTCTCGGTGGACAAGCTGTATAACCTGTTAAATAAATCTTACTTGCTCCAAAACCATCAGCAGATCTAAAAATTGATCCAACATTGTGCACAGACCTTACATTTTCAACTAAAATAGAAATTGGAAGTCTTGGTATTTTAATAACTTCTTCCTCTGTTGGTCTTGAAGCTTTAAGTTCATCATTGGTTCTTTTTATTTTTGCAATCATTTTAATAAAATATGAATAAATTAACTACATAAATTTACATTTAATATGAATAAAATAAATACACCTTTAGTAATTGTAGCAAATGGAGAGTTTCCACAAAATAAAATTCCATTAAAAATTTTAAAAAACGCTAATTATATCATTACCTGTGATGGTGCCACAGATAAATTACTAAAAAATGGCTTTGAACCAAATCTAATTATAGGAGATCTTGATTCGATATCTGCCAAAAGCAAAGATATATATCGTGATATAATCATAAAAACACCGAACCAATCTGAAAATGATTTAAGAAAGGCTATAAATTATGTTTTAACAAACAATATATATAAATTTTCTATACTTGCATCAACAGGAAATAGAGAAGATCATACACTAGGGAACATCTTCAGTTTATTTAAATATAATGACTCTGATATTACAATATATACTGAAAATGGAACATTTAACTTAATGAATGATAAAGAAAAAAAATTCAATAGTTTTATTAATCAAGATATATCAATATTTTCAATTGATAAATCAATAAAAATCTCATCAAATAATTTAAAGTATAACTTTAATAAAAGTACTATAAATACATTATTTTACGGTACTTTAAATAAATCATTAAGTGACTTTTTCACCCTATCAATATCACATGGAAATCTTCTTATATATCAATCATATAATGAAAATTAATTTAAATGCATATTAAATATTTCTATATAACAATCATATTATTTTTAGCATCAACTTTCATTCTAACTTACTTAATGCTTTCAAATAATCTTGAAAATTTTATTTACTTATTTAAATGGTTTATGAGAACTGTCTCTCCATTTATAATGATATATTTAATATATATTGGAATAAAAAATGATAAGAAGTAATTCAAATATTTTTGATATAATTATAATTGGAGGAGGACCAGCAGGATCCTCGGCAGCTCTTTATGCAAATAAGATTGGTTTAAAAACTATTATTTTAGATAAATCTTCTTTTCCTAGAGATAAAATATGTGGAGATGCTCTTTCAGGCAAGAGTGTAAGATACATGAAAGAATTGGATTTAATAGATGATGTCCGCCAACAAGATTGCTCAATAATAAAAACCATTACTTTTGGAAGTCCAAATCATAAGCAGTTTAATTTACACCTAGAAAATAAATTTCAGTCCAATACTATTAAAGAAGGATATGTTTTAAAAAGAAAAATATTTGATAACTTACTTTTTCAAAAAGCTAAAAAAGTAACTAAAACAAAAGAAAACTTTAAAGTAACTGATATTATTTACGATGATAATTCTAATATTATAGGTGTATGTGGTTTACATAAAAATGATTTAAAGTATATTTATGCACCATTAATTTTTGGCTGTGATGGCTCACAATCTATTGTTGCAAAAAAAATGGGGTTATATCCAAAGTTACAACATAAATCAGCCATAGCAATAAGATGCTACTATAAAAACGTTAAAGATCTCACCAATCAAATAGAGTTACATTTTATCGATGAGGTTTTACCAGGATATTTTTGGCTTTTCCCGTGTGGTAAGAATGTAGCTAATATTGGTATAGGTTTGAGTAAAGAACAAGCAAAAAATGATCCTAGAAAACTAACTGAAATTTTAGATGATGTCATTAATTCAAATTTTTTTAGATCAAGGTTTAAAGATTCAGAAAAACTAGAGGCACCAAAAGGTTGGTCATTACCTCTAGGGAAAACAAAGAGAATAAATCATGGAAATGGGTTTATGCTGCTTGGTGATGCAGCAGGATTAATTGACCCATTTACAGGTGAAGGCATTGGAAACGCTATGGCATCAGCAAAAATTGCTACAAAAATTGCAAAAAAATGTTTTGAAAAAAATAATTTTAATNAACATTTAACTAAAGAATATGATAAACTCTTATGGNNAGANCTNGGTNCNGAACTAAAAACTAGNACTAAGCTTCAAAGACTAGCAAAATACAGATTATTACTAAATATTGTAATGAATAAAGCTTCTTCAAATGAGAAAGTTAAAGATATTATATCAGGAATGCTTGCAAGAGAAATTCCAAAAGAGATGTTAACAAATCCCTTATTTTACCTTAAGGTATTATTTACATAAATTTANCTATCAATTTTACTGACNGTAATAGTTTTCATATTTACAAATTCTTTGATACCATATANTGACAATTCTTTTCCATAACCAGATTTTTTTATACCACCAAATGGTAATCTAGGGTCAGATTTTGTCATATCATTTATGAAAACTGCCCCTGATTCTATTTTACTTGCAATTTTCTTTCCTTTTTTTAAATCGGATGTCCAGACACTTCCTCCTAAACCNTAAATACTATTATTTGATATCTCAATAGCTTCTTCAGCATTATTGATTTTAATTACACTAAAAATTGGACCAAATGTTTCANAATTAAATACGTCCATCGTTTCATCAACATCAACAAGAAGAGTNGGATAGTAAAAANAATNTTTCTTTTTTCCTCCTATCAAACATTTTGCTCCTTTTTTAATTGATGATTTCACTAAAGTATCTAATTTATCAACAAACTCTATTTTTGCTAAAGGACCAATATTAGTTTCTTTTTTCAAAGGATCGCCCATTTTCAAATCTAAAATATTTTTTTTTATCTTTTCTATAAAAACATCATAAATATCTTTGTGAACTAAAAATCTTTTTGCAGCAATACAACTTTGTCCTGAATTAAAAAATCTTGATTTAATTGCAATCTTGGAAGCTATATCNANATTTGCATCNTCTANAACAATAAAACTATCTGAGCCACCTAATTCTAATACAGTTTTTTTAATTTCTTTTCCAGATTTCATTGCTACTTGCGAACCAGCATTTTCNCTTCCAGTAAAAGTTACTGCAGAAATNTTAACATTGCTTATTATTTTGGAAACTTCTGATTTTGATACTAAAAGAACTTTAAAAATATTTTTATAAATTAAATTTTCATTAAATAATTTTTCTATTAATAATGCNCAACCACTAACATTCGGTGCATGNTTCACAACACATACATTACCAGCTATTAAAGAAGGAACAATAAATCTAAAAACTTGCCAATAAGGAAAATTCCATGGCATTANACCAAAAATCATTCCCAATGGTTCNTNCTGAATAAAACTTTCATCATATTCAGTATCAATATATTCATTTTCTAAAAATTTTTTAGAATTTTTAACATAGAATTCTATTACCCATACACATTTTAAAACTTCTGATCTAGATTCAGTAATTGGTTTTCCCATTTCTATTGAAATCATTTTTGAATGAATATTAAGATCAGATTTTAATTTTTTTGCTATAGATAACAATACTTCTGCTCTTTTTTCAATAGAAATATTTTTCCATAAATGATAATCCTCATAAACATTATTTATTACAGAATTAACTTTATTTTCAGAAAAACATTTGTATTCTTTTATTTTTTTTCCTGTTGATGGATTTATTGATTTTAAAATCATTTTTGTTTTAATTAAGATTATTAAAGAATTTAAACAAAAAAATAATAATAAATAAATTATTAAAATATTAAATTGACACATCAATTATATTACAAAATAAGGTATTTCAATGACTGAATTAAATTTTAAGATTAGAGAAGCAGTAAATGAACCAATCAAAGATTATAAACCAGNTAGCGTAGAGAAAAAATCATTAAAAAAAACTTTAGAAAAACTAAAGTCAAAAATAATAGATATTCCAATAATAATTAATGGTAAGGAAATAATTACAAATAACACAGGAAAGTGTGTTATGCCCCACAATCACAAACATGTTCTTGCCCATTACCATAAAGCTGGTAAAAATGAAGTTTTAATGGCTATTAAAAGTAATCTAAATGCCTGGAAAGAATGGTCAAATACATCTTTAGAAAATAGAATCAAGGTTTTTCATAAAATGGCAGATTTATTGGCTGGTCCATATAGAGATTTAATAAATGCTTCAACTATGCTTGGACAAAGTAAAAATGTATATCAAGCTGAAATTGATTCTGCATGTGAATTAATAGATTTTTTCAACTTCAATTGCGAATATCTTTACAATATACATAAGCAACAACCAAAATATTCCCCTGAAGGAATGAAAAACTCAACTGAATACCGTGCATTAGAAGGTTTCATATTTTCTGTTGCACCATTTAATTTTACATCTATAGCAGCTAATTTATCATGTGCNCCAGTTTTACTTGGAAATGTAGCATTATTCAAACCTGCTTCTTCATCTGTTTATTCTGGTCATTTCCTTATGAATCTTTTTAAGGATGCNGGATTACCTGATGGTGTAATTAATTTCTTACCTGGTTCAGGTTCAGAAATAGGTAATATTGTTTTAAATCATAAAGATTTAGCAGGAATCCACTTTACNGGATCTACNAATGTATTTCAAAGTATGTGGACGACAGTTGGNAAAAATATCAAAANTTATAAATCTTATCCAAGAATTGTTGGTGAAACAGGAGGTAAAGACTTTATATTAGCTCATAAAAGTGCAAANCAAAAAGCACTTTCTACTGCTATGATTAGAGGAGCATTTGAATATCAAGGACAAAAATGCTCCGCAGCATCGAGATGTTATCTACCAACAGAAGTTTGGGAGAATATCAAGCAAGATTATCAAAAAGATGTTTTCTCAATTAAAATTGGAGATGTCGAAAATTTTAAAAATTTCATGAATGCTGTAATTGATGAAAANTCNTTTGATAATATAGTATCATATATAGAANATGCAAAAAAATCAAATGATGCNTCAATTATAACTGGAGGTAATTATGANAAAAGCGAAGGTTTTTTCATTGAGCCAACCACAATAATTACAACAAATCCTAATTTCAAAACCATGGAAGAAGAAATTTTTGGACCTGTATTAACTATATACTTGTATGATTGTTCNTGGAAAGATGCTTGTAAACTTGTTGATAATACATCACCTTATGCTCTTACGGGGGCTATTTTTGCTGAAGACAAAGAAAAAATCATTTCTGGAACAAAATATTTAAGACATTCAGCGGGTAATTTTTATATAAATGATAAACCGACAGGAGCAGTTGTTGGCCAACAACCATTTGGAGGATCAAGNGCTTCTGGAACAAANGATAAAGCTGGTGCACCTGCAAATCTTNTAAGGTGGACTTCTCAAAGAACAATTAAACAAACTTTTAATGCTCCTGAAGATTATAAATATCCATTTATGAGTGAAGAATAAATGAACCATAAAATATTTTCTGAGTNTAATCCTTTAAGATTTGTAATAATTCACAAACCTGGAAAAGAACATAGTTTTATAACACCAGATAATATTTCTGAAAAAATTGAAATCAGTGGTAAACTAAAAGATAATCCTAATTTTTTATTATTTGATGATTTGATTCAAATAAAAAAAGCTATAAAGGAGCATGAAGAGTTCTCAAAAATTTTAAACACATTTACTGATGGTAATACTTATGAATTTTCTGACTTACTTAAATATACTTTAAGAAACGAATCTAGTAAAAAAAATTTAATTAAAAGATGTATTAGTAATGAATTTAAAACTTATAACAATCAAATAAATTTAAAAAAACTGCAAAATTTAAATTTAGATTTATTAGTTGAGGTTTTAATTACAGGTTATCTGAAAACAGAAAAAGTCTTTACTCACCCACTTCCTAATTTGATTTTCACGAGAGATTTAGCTGTAGTGATTGGAAAAACAATTCTAATTACGTGGAATAAAAAACAAGTTAGAAATCGTGAAAATATATTGTCTGAGTTTATTTTCTCAAATTATGANCATTTTNANAATNTAANANTTTATGANTTTAATAAANATNANCCAAANCTTAGNATTGAAGGTGGAGATATTTTAGTACTTGATAATAAAAGAGTTTGCATTGGTATAAGTGAAAGAACGTCTATTGAATCTATAAAAAAGATTAATAAAANAATTTTTCANGAGGGATTTGATTCTGTATTTGCTATAAATCTTCCAAAAAAACGTGCTTATATGCATCTTGATACAGTTTTTACTATTGTAAGTAATAATGAAGCTTTAGTTTATCCTCCATTTTTAAATGATAATAACAAAATTCATATTTTTAAAAAGGAAGGAAATAATTATATNTCTGATGATAATATTATTGAAACCTTAAAAAAAGATGGNTTACAATTAAAACCAATTTTCTCAGGTGGAAAATCAAAAATCATGCAAAAGAGAGAACAATGGACTGACGGGGCTAATTCTTTTGCATTAGAACCAGGTAAAATTATTTGCTATAAGTGTAATGAGTATACACTAAATGAATTAAAAAAAAATAACTATAAAATTGTTTCAAGTAAAGAATATATTAATAAATCTAATGAATATAATAATTCTAAAAATAAACTTGCTATAACGCTTGATAGTTCTGAACTTGTTCGAGGAAGAGGAGGCCCAAGATGTTTAACTTTACCATTACTAAGGATATAAGTGAATAAAAAAACTGCTATAATTGCATTGGGAGGAAACGCATTATCACCAAAAAGTGAAGCTGGAACTATTGAACAACAATTTAAACATACAAGAAAAAGCTTAAAATCAGTTATGCANTTTGTTAAAAAAGATTATAATATATGTATTACCCATGGAAATGGTCCTCAAGTAGGTGCNGAGCTATCNAGGAATGAAATNTCAATGAATATAATACCTCCACTTCCATTAAATGTTCTAGTNGCTAATACTCAAGGAGCTATTGGATATATGATTCAACAATCTTTACAAAATGCACTCTATNATGAANAATCTAAAAGAGAAGTTGTTACTTTTATTTCACAAATGAAANTTGATCGAAATGATAATTCAATNAAAAAACCTTCAAAATTTATTGGAAAANTTTTTTCAAAAGATGAAGCATTNGAACTATCNAAAAANTTTAATTGGGAAGTTGCTGAACAAGAAAAAAATCAATGGCGAAGAATTGTTCCATCACCNGAACCTCTTTATATTTTTAATGGAAAATCAATTAAACACTTAGTTGATTTTGGAACTATTGTTATAGCAGGCGGTGGAGGTGGTATACCTGCTTACAATAAAAAAAATGGTAATTTAAAAGGAATTGATGGTGTCGTCGATAAAGATAAAAGTTCTGCACTTTTAGGAAGAATAATTAGAGCAAATGAATATTTTATTATTACAGATGTTGATAATATATATTTAAATTACAATAAAGATAATCAGATGAAAATTAAAAATGCAACTACTAAAGATATAAAAAAATGGCTCAAGGATGGACATTTTGGATTAGGAAGTATGGAACCTAAAATTAAATCAGCNCTTTATTTTCTTAAACATCATGGACNAAAAGTTGTGATAACNTCTATTGATAAAATTGAAGATGCTTTAAATAATAAAGCTGGTACACACATTACTAAATAATTATGAAAATACACGAATACCAAGCTAAAAAAATATTAAAAAATTATGAAATACCAATTCAGGATGGATANACATTTAATTCTATTGAAAAAGCTGAAGAAACAATTAAAAAAGTAGAAAAANATTTTAATACAACTGATTTTGTTGTGAAAGCTCAAATTCATGCAGGAGGAAGAGGAAAAGGCGGTGGTGTTAAATATTCTCCTAACTTTGATTCTGCTTTAGAAAATGCGCGCAATATTTTAGGTATGAATTTAATTACGCCTCAAACTGGTAAAGATGGTAAACTTGTAAATAAGGTTTTTATTACTGAAGCATATGATATTAGCAAAGAATATTATGTTGCGATAACGCTCGATAGAGAAAAGAAAAAAGATGTTTTCATGGTATCAACTGAAGGAGGTGTTAATATTGAAGAAGTTGCTAAAAATACTCCAGAAAAAATTACAAAAATTTGGGTAGATCCCAAGACAAATTTAGAAAAAATGGATGCTGAAAAATTAGCTTTAAGTTTAGGGTTTAATGATAAATTAAAAGCTGAAGCTATAAAAATTTTTATAAATTTGTATAAGTGTTATACAGAGATGGATTGTACTATTCTTGAAATTAATCCTCTTATTAAAAGTGATAGTAATGAAATTATAGCTTTAGATGCTAAACTTAATTTTGACTCAAATGCACTTTACAGACACCAAGATATTATTTTAATGAGAGATTTATCTGAAGAAGATCCAATGGAGATAGAAGCAAATAAATTTAACTTAAATTATATAAAACTTGATGGAAATGTCGGTTGCATGGTAAATGGAGCTGGGTTAGCAATGGCAACAATGGATATTATAAAATTATCTGGAGGAGAACCTGCTAACTTTCTCGATGTTGGGGGTGCAGCAAATGCAGAAACTATAAAAAATGGTTTTAAAATAATTCTTAAAGATAAAAATGTTAAAGCTGTACTTATAAATATTTTTGGTGGAATTGTAAGATGNGATAGAGTTGCNAATGGAGTTGTTGAAGCAGTAAATGAACTTGGTCTTAAAGTACCTGTAGTAGTAAGATTAGAAGGAACAAATGCAATTGAAGCTAAAGATATTCTTNCNAAATCAAACNTAAAAATAATTCCAGCAGATGATTTTCATGATGCTGCTTTAAAAGTTGTTAAAGAGGTNTTAAAGTAATGTCAATATTNATTAATAAAAATAGTAAAATTATTGTACAAGGAATTACTGGATCAGAGGGTTCTTTCCATACACAGCAAATGCTAAATTACGGTACNAATATCGTTGCAGGTGTTACACCAGGTAAAGGTGGTCAAACTGTTTTTGAAAAAATTCCAGTTTTTGATTCAGTTAAAGATGCAAAAAATGAAACTAAAGCTAACGCTTCAATAATTTTCGTTCCTCCAAAATTCGCAGCAGATGCAATAATTGAGTCAGCAATACAAAAAATAAGTACAATCGTTTGTATTTCAGAAGGAATACCTGTAAGAGATATGATTAAAGCAAAACAAATTGTTGATGATAATAATGTCAATTTAATTGGNCCTAATTGCCCNGGAATAATAACTGTTGATGANTGCAAGCTAGGAATAATGCCTGGCTTTATTGCTAAAAAAGGTAATATTGGTGTAATTTCTAAATCNGGTACATTGACTTATGAAGCAATTGATCAATTAGTTAAAAACAATTTGGGACAAACAACAGCACTAGGAATTGGTGGTGATCCAATTATTGGTACAGATATGAGAAAAGCANTTNAATTATTTGAANNTGATGATGAGACAAAAGGTATAGTNCTAATTGGAGAAATTGGTGGAACAATGGAAATTGAAGCAGCANAATGGGCAAAAGATAATGCNACAAAACCTATAGTTGGTTTTATAGCTGGTCAAACTGCACCTCCTGGAAGAAGAATGGGNCATGCTGGAGCAATAGTCTCAGGTGGTGANGAAACTGCAATCGCTAAAATGAAAATTATGAAAGAATGTGGAATNCATGTTTGTGAGTCTCCATCTAATATTGGNAAAAAAATGAAAGAAGTAATCGAGGNATAAATTATGTCAAAAANAACATTTGCTATNATAAAACCTGATGCTNTTAAAAATAATTATGTTGGAAAAATTTACAATCATATTCTTGAAAANAAATTTAAAGTTCTATCAGCTAAATTAATAAAAATGAGTAAATTTCAGGCAGAACAATTTTATTTAGTACACAAAGATAGACCGTTTTATGAAGAACTAACATCATTTATGTCTTCTGGGCGATGTATGGTACTTGCACTTGAGAAAGAAAATGCTGTAGAAAGTTGGAGAAATGTAATAGGTGCAACTAATCCTGAAGAAGCTAAAGATGGTACTATTAGAAAACTTTATGCAAGTAGTTTGGGTGAGAACGCAGTTCATGGATCTGATTCAAATGAAAATGCAGAAAAAGAAATATCATTCTTTTTTTGTAAATCTGAATTAATATAAGTAGGGGGTAAAATGAATTTCTTTAAATTCTTCTTAATTTTTATATTTTTCTTTTGCTGTAATACTGAACCAATAAGGAAAGAAATTGTAGTTGGCAAAACTATCAAGATTGAACCATCTAATTTCGATTCAAAATTGAATAATAATTATAATTTTTTATGGTCAAAACCAAAATTTTCTGGTGAAAATATTGAAAAGCCAATGATATTTAAAATTGAAAATAACAAAATGCTACTTACTCCGCTTGTTGAAGGAAATTTTGATATAAGTTTAACTGTTGAAAGCTTAAATAATACTGATTTATACCAAGAGCTTTTTTCTTTTCAAGCAATCAATAAAGGAATTAAAAAAAGTAAACAACCAGTATTTTCTTCTAATAATTCAAATACTAAAAGATATACAATTCAAATAGCTTCTGTTCCTAATTTAGATGAAGCCAAAGAATATCAAAAAAAATTACGAAACAATGGATTTGATGCATATACAGAATCTTTAACATTAAAAGATAAGCAATTCTGGAGAATTAGGGTTGGAAATTTCACTGATTATAATAAAGCTAAAGAAATTGAAAAACTTTTGATTGACCTAAAATATGATACATGGTTTACAAATATTGATTAATTCAAACTAATTCTTGGTAATAACATTATCATTTATATAAATTAACAAGCTTTATAATTAATTATTAAAGAGAAAAAATGGCGGTACCAAAAAGAAAACAGTCAAAATCGAGAAGCAGGAAAAGAAAAGCACAGTGGAAAATGAAAGATAACTTCAATTTATCTACCTGCTCTCAGTCGGGAACTACTCACAAAAGACACCATGCTTACAAAGTTGATGGTGTACTTTATCACAAAGGAAAGATTCTAGTAAAAAACAATTAATTTTCTCTATGAAAATTGGATTAGATATAATGAGTGGTGATAATGCACCTCTTTCTAATATTAATGGTGCTATAAAGTATGTAAACAATCCATTATCTAAAAATAATGAAATTATACTTTACGGCAATGAGAACATCATTAAAAATAATTTAAATCTAATAAAAAAATATTCTAATAGAATAAATTTTATTTATACTACTCAAATTGTTAATATGGATGACTCACCTTCTTTAGCATACAAGAATAAACGAAATTCTTCTTTGATTAAAATACTGGATGATTTAAAAATTAATAAAATTAATGCTTCTGTCTCAGCTGGTAATACCGGAGCACTCTTAGCTTCATCGTTATTAATATTAGGTAAAATTGAAGGGATTAGAAGGCCTGCTTTAGCTCCTTTTATACCTGTAGGCAAAAAAGGATTTATTTTATGTGATGCAGGAGCGAATAGCAATGTAAAACCAGAACATTTAGTACAATTTGCTTTTATGTCATCAGCATATTTAGAACATTTAGGAAATATAAATAATCCAAAAATTGGTCTTTTAAATATAGGAATAGAAGAAAATAAAGGTAATCAATTAACAAAAGATACCTATAAACTTCTAAAGGATATATTTCCAAATTTCATTGGAAATATAGAATCTAGAACTTTATTTGATAATAAAGTTGATATTGTAATTTGTGATGGATTTACAGGAAATATCGTTTTAAAGCTAATTGAAGGAACAATTAAAAATGTTGTAAATAATACTTTAAAAAGTATTGATAATCATTCACTAAGTAAAATGGTTAAACCAGTATTATTTCCAGTTTTTAATGATTTAAAAAAATCTTTTGACTATGAAGAACATGGTGGTACTCCTCTCCTTGGAGTTAATGGTATTGTAATGAAATGTCATGGTTCATCAAATGCAAAAGCAATTGAAAATGCTCTTTTAAATACTCAAATTTCATATGAAAGTAAACTTATTTCTAATATGAAAATTGCTTTAAATAAAAATTTAAATGTCATATAAAAATAGTGCATATCTATTCCCTGGCCAAGGTTCACAATACAAAGGAATGGGCCTAGATCTTTATAATAAATATAAAGTTTTCAAAAGAACATATGAACAAGCATCAGATATACTCAATTTTGATTTAAAAAAAATATCATTTAGTTTAGAAAGTAATGATATAAATCAAACATTTTATACACAACCTATAATTTTTACATATAACGTTGCTATCTTTAGATTATTGAGAGAATTAGACTATTATCCTACAGCGGTTGCTGGACACAGTCTTGGCGAATATAGTGCTCTAGTATCAATAAATTGTATAAGCTTTGAGGATGGTTTAAAAATAATTAAAACTAGATCACAAGAAATGGATAATTGTGCATCAAATAGGCCTGGGAAAATGGCAGCAATCATTAATTTAAATATTAAAGAAACTAATAAATTATTAAAGAATTTTAAAGAAACAGTAGTAATTGCTAATATCAATTCTAATAAACAAATAATTATTTCTGGAGATTTAATTGGAATTGATAAAATTATTAATTATTGTAAAAAAAATAAAATTAGAGGTATTATTCCATTGAATGTTTCAGGAGCATTTCATTCACCATTAATGGAAAATGCTAAAATTGCTTTGGAAAAAATCATAAATAACACCAAATTTAATGACGTGAAAATACCTATTTATCAAAATTATAATGCAAGAAGCAATCTATTAGGAAAATCTATAAAGAAAAACTTAATTAATCAGCTAGCTTCTCCAGTTCTATGGCTTGATTCAATTAATAATATGATAAATGATAATAATAATAATTTTATAGAAGTAGGGCCTGGAAATGTTTTAAAAAATTTGAATAAAAATATTAGTTCTGATATAAAAAATATTAACTTTAAAGATTTATTAAAATGAAAAATAAAAATATAATTATTACGGGTGCTTCACAAGGTATAGGTAAAAGTATTGCTGAAAAATTTCATAAAAAAGGTTCAAATATTTTTATGATAAGTAGAAATGAGAATAATCTTTTAAAGCTTAAAAATAAGCTTATGAAAAATACAAAAAACAATCAAGTTATTGAATATTTTGCAGAAAATATTGATAATTATGATAAAATTTTAGATATTGTTAATAGTATTAACAAAAAACATAAAAGTATTGATGTTTTAATTAATAATGCTGGTGTAACAAGTGATAATTTAATTGTAAAAATGAAAGATGAGCAGTGGAATAAAGTTATTAATACAAATCTTAAAGGAACTTTCAACTGCTGCAAAGCAGTTTCAAAATTTATGATAAAGCAAAAATTTGGTAAAATAATAAATATAAGCTCAATTATTGGTCAAATTGGAAACAAAGGTCAAGTCAATTACTCTGCATCAAAAGCAGGAATTTTTGGTATAACGAAATCTTTATCTAAAGAACTTGGTTCTAGAAATATTAATGTGAATGCCATAAATCCTGGATATATAGAAACTCAAATGACTAAAAATTTAAGTAAAGAAAAAAAAGTAGATTTTTTAAGTAAAATACCTTTAAATAGATTTGGTAAAGCAATCGAAGTAAGTGAACTAACATATTTTCTTGCTTCCGATTTAGCAAATTATATTTCAGGACAAACTATAAATATTGATGGTGGAATGGTTGTTTAACTAAAAAAGGAGTAAGTTAATGTCAGATCATAAAAATAAAATAAATAGTATAATAGTAGATAAACTAGGTGTTGATGAAAATAAGATAACTGCAACTGCACACTTTATTGAAGATTTAGGTGCAGATTCATTAGATACAGTTGAATTAATTATGCAATTTGAAGAAGATTTTGGAATTGAGATTCCAGATGAAGATGCTGAAAAGATTTTAACTGTTCAAAATGCATATGATTACATTAGTAATAATACATAAATAATGATTCAAAGAGTTGTTGTAACTGGACTTGGTACAGTTAATCCATTATCAAGAAATGTATCAGGATTTTGGGATGCTCTTATTAATAAAAAAAATGGTATTAATAAAATTACTCATTTTGATTCCTCTAATTATAAAACAAAGCTCTCAGCTGAAGTTAACATTGATTTAAATAACTATTTTAATAAAAAAGAACTTAATAAAATTGATAGATTTACTGCTTTTGCTTTAATTGCTTCAGATGAAGCAATAATTGATGCAAAAATAGATAAAACTATTGATAAAAACAGGGTTGGTGTTATAATTGGATCTGGGATAGGCGGAATAAATACATTAGAAAAAGAACATAAAAAGTCACTTAAAAGTCCAAGAAGGGTAAGTCCTTATTTTGTTCCAAGTATGATATCAGATATCGCTGCAGGACATATTTCTATAAAATATGGATTCAAAGGTCCTAATTTCTCAGTTGTTTCAGCTTGCGCTTCTAGTAACCACGCAATTGGAATGGCATTCAAGTCAATTAAATTCAATGAATCTGATATAGTAATTACAGGCGGTTCAGAAGCAGGTATAACTCCCCTATCAATTGCAGGCTTTATGAATATGAAAGCATTATCTACTGAACAAAATCGAAATAAAGCAAGTATACCATTTGATTTAAATAGAAATGGTTTTGTTATGGGAGAAGGATCTGGAATTTTAGTTTTAGAGAGTTTGAAGTCAGCATTGAAACGAAATGCAAAAATTTATGCTGAAATTTCTGGCTACGGTTCAACAGCTGATGCATATCATCTAACCTCTCCCTCTCCAAATGGGAACGGTGCAAATCAAGCTATGAAAATTGCTTTAAGTGAAGCAAGTCTTAAACCTGAAGATATTGACTATATTAATGCTCATGGAACTTCAACTTATTACAATGATTTACATGAAACACATGCTATAAAAAATCTTTTTAAAAATCATGCTTATAAACTATCTATTAACTCAACAAAATCTAATATGGGTCATTTACTTGGTGCAGCAGGTTCTGTTGAAGCAATAGCAACAATAAAATCTATTATTAATTCATATATTACTCCTACAATTAACTATAAAACTGAAGACCCTGAATGTGATTTAGACTATACCACTAAGAGTGAAACAAAAAAAAACATAAACCATGCTATATCAAATAATTTTGGATTTGGTGGCCATAATGCTTCTATAGTAATTTCTAAATTTATAGAATAACTATTAGGACATTAAAGACTTCAGTTTTAAAATTGTTTTGACTGGAGTTGGATTTGTTTTGTGTAAAATTGCACAATAGAAACTAACCCAATCAAATAAATAAATTAAATTAAACAGTCGTTCAAGTAGAGAGACAGAATCGTTATCATAAATGTATTGATTTTTAATATTTTTTAATAATTTAGATGTTACATTAATTCTTTTAATAGTTCTATTATTATCATTTTTATCTTTTATCCATAAAATAACATAATTTGAAATATCATTATTCAAGAAACCCTCTATTTCATTATGATTTTGCTCAGGTAACACGAAGTGTGAAGAAAGAATTTTTGAGTTCTCTGCAAGTTGACACCTAAATCTAAAACCAACAACCTCAGTATTGACTGTACAGTAAATAATTGGAAATTTATTAAAAATAGCTTTTGATAACTTTAATGAGTTATTACTATTTGAAATTTTAGCATATTCACGACTTTTAGACTTAATTGATGAAATAGTTTTAAATAATTGTTTATTATATTCTTTATCGATAATACCAATTTCAACAAAAGCTAACAGCAATAAAGATGCAGAATATCCAAATGCAGCTCTGGGTTGAATACCTTTAGGAAGCTCGACAAAATCATAATTATATTTTTTTGCATTATCTAATATATATCCACCACTTGAAACAATAACTGGAGATATTTTTCTTTTTATAGCAGATTTGTAGCATGAAATTGTTTCTTCAGTATTTCCTGAATAGGAACAAATAAAAATAAGAGTTTCTTTAGAAATCCAATTTGGCAAATCATAATCTCTATTTACTACTATAGGAATTTTTAAATCATCTTTTAAAACAGTCTTTACAAAATCTCCTCCAATAGCAGAACCACCCATTCCACAAATAATAATATTTCTAATATTAGTTCTTTTTTTCAAGTTAGAATGCTTAATTATTTCAAATGAATGCTCAATATGTAAATATAAATCTTTAATAACTTTAACCATATTATCTTTATCGTACTTAACTATCTGTTCTCTATTCATGACTTCCTTTGTTTTATAAAATTAATTAAATCTANAATGTTTTCATTCTTTATNTCAGAACTAATTAACAAATCATCAATCTCNTTGAAAATTTTAGATATATAATCTTTAGTTTCTAAAATTAAATTATTTTCCTTTAAAAAACTTACTATTTCTTTTTTNAGTAAAATTTGATTTTTANTATTTTTTTTATANATNTTNTCNAACATTCCTGGAAATTTTTCTTCAGCTTTNATCATTAAATAAGTTTTTTTATTTAGAATAATATCACTTGATAGTGACTTACCCATAATAGATGAATCTGANGTTATTTCNAATAAATCATCTTGNATNTGGAATACTTTACCTATTAANAAACCTATTTTTCTAAAATTTTCAANAATTTNATGATCATCNNTAGCTAATAATGCTCCAATTTCAGCTGATAATCCTAGCATATATGCTGTTTTTAAGTTTATCATATCAAAATATTNCTTTAATGAAATTTTATCAATNTTTTGATACTCAATATCTAATGCTTGTCCTTCACAAACAGCAATAAGTGCACTATTGAATTTTTGTTTAATTAAATTAGTACTNGAGTTTANTTCNCTAAAAGCTAAAGCTAAAATAGCATCCCCAGATAAAATTGCAATTGAATTGTTCCATTTTTGGTGGATAGTTGGTATTCCATGTCTTAAACTATCATTATCCATTATATCATCATGAACTAATGAAAATATATGAAGAAGTTCAATTGAAAGTGCAGGTTTTACTGATTTCTCTAATTTACCTCCACATGCATTATTAACAAGCATACAAAGAAGAGGTCTTACCCTTTTCCCTCCATTTAAAATATGATTGATAGGATTTTTAAGTAGTTCTGGTCCTACNGGNTATANAGAGCTTAATTCNTTATTAATTATATTTTTATATTTAATTATTGTTTTATTCAAATCAATNAATCCTAAGATTATATTCTTTTCCCTTAGACAAAATTTCATTTGAAATTTTGTNTAAATTTTGTTCANTATCTGCTTCAAATCNAAATACTATAACTGGCTGAGTATTAGAAGATCTTATTAATGCCCAACCATATGGNAAANTAATTCGAACTCCATCAATTTCACAACAATCATATTTATTCTTAAAATAATTAATTAATTTATTTGAAATTACAATTTTTTCTTCATCATTTAAACAGTCTACTCTTATTTCTGGAGTTGAAANATAACTTGGTATATCTCTGATCATTTCAGCTAATGATAAATCACTTTTAGATAATATTTCTAATAATCTCAAGCCTACATATATTCCATCATCAAAACCAAAATATCTATCTGAAAAAAAAATGTGTCCACTCATTTCCCCACCAATCTTAGATTTTGATTCAATCATTTTATTTTTTATNAAAGAATGACCTGTTTTCCACATAATTGGATTAGCACCAATCATTTCTATAACATCTTCTAAAGATTTCGAACATTTTACATCATATACAACAGAATCATTTTGCTTCACAACGAATTTCAATAAAAAAGCAAGTAAAATATCTGCTCTTATTATATTTCCAAGATTATCAACTGCTACTATTCTATCAGCGTCACCATCAAATGCAATTCCAACATCATATTTACCTGTTTTCATTTCTTTAATTATATCCTTTAAGTTTGAATCAACTGTTGGATCAGGGTGATGATTAGGGAACGTCGNATCTACATCACAAAAGAGCTCTTTTAATTCTATATTAAAGTTTTTATAAATTTCTGGTGCTATAATTCCACCTACAGCATTTCCACAATCCATAACAACTCTTAATTTTTTATTAATAAAAATATTATCATACATATAACTTTTATAATTATCTAAAATATTAAAATGTGATAAACTGCCTTTTTCATCATTATCTATAAAATCATTATTTTTAATAATTTCATGTAGTTTCTTTATATCTTTACCGTAAAATGGTTTTTTNTTAAATGAAATTTTTAAGCCGTTATATTCAGAAGGATTATGACTGCCAGTTACTTGAACAGAATTAATAATTTTTGTATTATATAAACTAAAATAATTAGTTGGCGTAGGCAAAGTACCCAAATCAGTTACATCTATGCCTTGACAAATAGCTCCATTAATAAACGCATCTTTTAATCTTTTAGTAGTTTTTCTTACATCTCCACTAATAGATAATGAATAGTGATTATGCTTAATTAAATAAGAACCAAAAGCTTTACCTATTAAAAATACAGTCTCAGTTGTTAAATCAGTATCTGCAATACCTCTAATATCATACTCTCTAAATATATGATTATTCATAAATATCTCCGTAAATATCATATTTATTTGCACCAGTAACTGATGGCATGTTATTATTTAATTTATTATATCTACAATAACCCATTACAGACATTAAAAGTCCTTCTTTTATATCTTCATCTATATTTATAAATTCTTTTAACGTAGAAATATTTTTTCCAAAAAAATATTTCAAATCAGAAATTAAAACTAAATTTTTAGCACCTCCACCACTTAAAATTAAACTATAATCGTTATTATCTTTAATAAAAAAATTTATATTTTCATAAATTGAAAAGGCCGTAAAACGTACGAATGTTCGTAATAAATCAAATTTATTTACATCAGGAAATAAATCAATAATATTTTTTATAAAATCAATATTATAATATTCTGTTGAAATTGATTTAGGATAATTTAAGTTAACATACTCATCTTCCATCAAATAGTTTAAAATATTAAAATTAATTTTTCCTTTTTTTGCAAAGTAACCATCATTATCAAAATTCTTATACCAAACTAAGTTAACAAATCTATCAATTAGACACATACCAGGTCCTGTATCAAATCCTAATACATTTTCTCTTTTTGATTCTTCCGGTATTAGTGTAACATTTGATATACCTCCAATATTAAGAGTTATTATTCTTTTTTTTAAATCTTTAAATAAAAGCCAATCTAGGAAAGGAACTAAAGGTGCTCCATTTCCTCCCAAAATTATATCTTTTTTTCTAAAATTATAAATAATAGGTTTTTTAAAGAAATTATATAATTTATAAGGAGATCCAATTTGAATAGATTCTTCTTTACTTTTATGTCTAATTGTTTGACCATGCATACTAATTAAATCAAATTCTCTTCCTTTTATAAACTTTTTTACAAATTCTAAAAAAACAGTACCTAATTTATTATCGCAAA
The DNA here is from genome assembly GCA_002704685.1 of Fidelibacterota bacterium. Taxonomy (GTDB): domain Bacteria; phylum Fidelibacterota; class Marinisomatia; order SCGC-AAA003-L08; family D37C17. The sequence goes on along the minus strand of PAHD01000029.1, from coordinate 26,389 downwards.
ATTTAATTTTTTCTTTATCAAATGAACCAATTGTTGATTTAATTAAATTATATGTTTTAAAATCAAAATCTATCGTTTTGAAATCAATTATTTCATAATTCATTTTATATTCTTCATTTATTACAATATCAACGTAGCAACAATCTAGTCCATCCATTGAGGTACCTGACATCAGACCTATAACTTTCATTCTAAAATTTTTCTCAAATTGCCATTATTTGAATTTATTAATTTACTCGCAGAGTTGTAGGAAATTTTACAGTGATGAATTACAAGAGCAATTTTAACATCATTTTTTGCTTCATTTAATAATTTAAGTGAATCTTCTCTCTTAAGTTTTGTTATTTCACAAATAATACTTAACGCTCTTTCTTTTAATTTTTTGTTAGAGACCTTTAAATCTACCATATAATTTTTATATACTTTATTAGATTTAACCATGGAAGTGGTTGAAATCATATTCAAAATCATTTTTGTAGCTGTCCCCGATTTTAATCTCGTTGAACCAGAAATAATTTCAGGCCCAAGGTTATATGATATAACCTGATCGACAAAACTATATTTTTTAGATATTTCATTGAAAGTAATTAAACATGTAAACGCATTTATTTTTTTAGCTTCAGATAGAGCACCTAAAACATAATCTGCTGTTCCACTTGCAGAAACACCTATCACTGAATCATTTTGTGATATATTTTTTTTGTTAACTATTTCTACTCCATCTGAAAATGAATCTTCTGCACCTTCAATTGATTTATATAAAGCATCGTAACCTCCTGCTATAATTCCTTGGACTGTACTTGGATCAGTTTTGAAAGTTGGAGGACACTCAGATGCATCTAATACACCTAAACGACCACTAGTTCCACACCCTATATAAAACAGTCTTCCATGATTTTTTAAAGAATCAATAACATTTTTTATTACAATATTTATAATATCTAAATTTTTATTAATTATTTTGGGAACTTCAATATCTTCTTTATTAATCAATTTTACTATTTCAGATACAGACATTCGATCCAAGGTATTTGATAAGGGATTTTTTGACTCTGTTATTTTTTTCATAATTCTTTTAGAAATTGTTAAAATACTTTAAATTTTCAAACGATGCTTGAATTAAACTTAACAATTATAGGACTAATTTTATCTATTATATTTTCTAGCTTAGAAATTGCACTTATTACTGCGAATAAGCTTCAAATAGATGTTTGGATTAAACAAAAATATAAATTAGGTAATATTGCTAAAGATATTTTAGAAAATAAATCTAAGTTTATTATAGTTACTTTAATTGGAACAACATTATCAAATATTCTCTGCACCTCTTTTTTTACAGTATTTCTAATAAATAATAATATTGTTTCGTCCTCGCTTACCTTCATTCCAATATCAATAGTAATTTTACTATTTGGAGAAATAATACCAAAAACTATTATTAGAGAATATTCAAATATTATGTTAGTAATTATGTCACCACTAATGATTTCTTTTTATTATATATTTTATCCAATTGTATTCTTTTTTAATAAATTTAATATTTTTAATAATGAAGTCTATTTAAACATTAAGAATGAGAAAAAGAATTTAAAACGCCAAGAAGTTAAAAATGTATATGAGCAAGCAGTTGATGATGAATCAATTGAATCTAATGAAAAAGAAATAATTTCAAATATTTTTGAATACAGTACAAAAAATGTATCTGAAATCATGACACCTCGAACAGATATATCTGCAATATCAAATCAACTAAGTTTGGATGAAATTGCTCATATATTTATAGATTCAGGGCATTCTAAACTTCCAGTTTACAAAGATAATATTGATAATATTATTGGAATGGTTTATTTATATGATCTTTATTCGAAGCCAAAAAATTTATCTGAAATAATTAAAGAAACGTTAATTGTTCCTTTTTCAAAACCTGTTAATGATCTTATGGATGAGTTAAAGCAAAAGAACCTTTCAATAGCCATAGTTATTGATGAGCATGGAGGTACCGCAGGGTTAGTTACTATAGAAGATATTTTTGAAGAATTATTTGGCGATTTTGAAGATGAGTTTGATTATAATATTGAGGAAGTTAAAGAAAATAATGATGGTTCTATTACTATAAATGCAAAAATTGAATGTGATATTTTTAATAGTAAATTTGGCAATATTTTTCCAGAAGGAGATTATGAAACAATAGGAGGATATATAATTAATAAAATTGGAAGAATTCCTAATGAAAATGAACATTTATTTCTAGATATTGGCCAAGTCATTATAAAAAAATCATCTTCAAGACGAATTAAACAGCTTCAAATATATTTAAATGAATAAATTAATATTATTTATCGTTTTTTTATTTTCTTTATCTTTTAATCAAGAAATTTGGGAAAAAGAAATACCTCCTTCAAGTTATCTTGAAAATCTTGCTATAACAGATGAATCTTTACATAAAAATACTTTAAAATATGTTAGCTATGGTTCAGTTGTACTAGGCATTCATCTTCTTAATAATTGGAAAGAACCTCACCAAGAATTAGTTTCCTACATAATATTAATAACTGGCTTAGTAGGTGTAATAGCAGATAAATTTATATTGAAAAATAAATCAAGAACTTTACCAGGGAAAAAATTTGAAAAAATTAAAGATATAACAGGTGAAGATAGAGAAAAACTAGCTTATGAAATTTTAGTAGAACTTGCAGATAAATCAAGANATGANAAANNAAAAANAAGNAAAANNAAGGAACAAGAAGAAGAAAAAATTAAAAAATATGGACCTGTTTCTANNGGTATTCAGCAACTAGTNTCTAATTTTATGATNAATAGATTTAAAGAAAATAATCCTCANTATGGNATGACACCNTACGAAAAAACACTTGATAATTANCTTAATCAAGTTCCCTTAGACTANTTTTTTTAATNAATAATTTATCTNATTATAANTTTTTTGGAATATAAAGTTCAGTAATTGATCCAGTAATTATTTCAGAAGAATTTGCAATAGTTTCTGATAATGTAGGGTGTGGATGAATGGTCATGCCTATATCTTCAGGGTTAGCGTTCATTTCTAGTGCTAACATTGCTTCACTTATTAAATCGCCAGCGTTATCCCCCACTATTCCAACTCCTAAAATTTGTGTTTTTTCAAGATTAGTTAGAATTTTGGTTTTACCTTCAGTAGCATTCATTGTCATTGCTCTACCATTTGCTGACCAAGGAAATTCAGATTTATTATATTTTATAGATTGTTCTTTTAACTCTTTTTCTGTAAAACCAGCCCATGCTATTTCAGGACTAGTATAAATAACTGAAGGAACTGCTACTGGATCATAAATAGCATTTTGTCCAGCAATTACCTCAGCGGCTACCTTACCTTCAAAAGAGGCTTTATGAGCAAGCATTGGATCACCGGTAACATCACCAATTGCATAAATATTAGGGATTAATGTTCGCCTCTGATTATTTACCGGAATAAATCCTCTAGAATCTGATTCGATTCCAGCCTTCAATAAATTTAAATTTGAAGTATTTGGTGTTCTACCTGCACAAATTAATACATTATCAAAAACATCTTTAAATTCTTTATTTTTTTGCTTAAATGATACAACTACTGAATTATCTNNTTGAGGAACTAAACTTGTAACTTCAGTTGATAGGTATATNTTTTCACAATTTTTTTCAAATTTATCTGATAATGGTTTAAGTAAATCATCATCAATCATTGATAAAAGAGATGGTAAAAATTCAGCAATTGTGATTTTAGAACCTAAACTATTAAAAACAGTTGCCAACTCTAATCCAATATAGCCTCCNCCAATAACTAATAATCTTTTAGGGATTTTGTTAAAATTCAAAGCATCTTTCGAATATAATATCGATGGATGGCTCTTATCCAAAGCTGGTATCACTGATGATTTTGAACCAGATGCAATTATACAATTATCAAACTCTAACTTAATATTTTTTTCTTGATTGTCAGTAATAGATAATTGATTAGCTGATAAAAATTTAGCTGTACCATTTATTAAATTTATTTTTCTTGCTTTAGCTAGAGATTCTATTCCTTTATTTAAATCATTAATTATTTTATTTTTCCATTTATGAATTTTATCAAGCTTAATTTCAGGNTCAGAAAATTTAACACCTATTTTTGATGAATGTTTTGCTTCGTTTATAATTTTACTTATATGCAATAATGATTTAGAGGGTATACAGCCTCTATTCAAACACACTCCTCCAAGTGAATTGTTTTTATCAATCAAAGTAACATCTATACCTAAATCAGCTGCTCTAAATGCTGCGTTATATCCACCAGGTCCAGATCCTATAATTGCTAATTGAGTTTTACTTGAATTATCCATTAAGTAATTTTGGATTTGATATTAATTTTGAAAAAAGATTTGTAAATGCTGCTGCTGCTGCACCATCAATAATTCTGTGATCATATGATAATGATAATGGAAGAATTTTTCTCGGTTTAAATCTTCCTNTTATGAAAACAGGCTGTATACTTATCTTAGATAATCCTAAAATTGCTACTTCAGGAGGATTAATAATTGGAGTAAAGTACTTACCTCCAATGTTTCCTAAGCTAGTTATAGTGAAACAACCTCCAGACATATCTTCTATTGTCAACTTATTATTTTTAGCTTTATCAATTAATGAAAGTAATTCAAAATTAATTTTTTTGATAGATTTTTTATTTACATCTTTTATTACAGGAACCACTAATCCTTTACTTGTATCTACAGCTACTCCAATATTACAATAGTTTTTTTGTATCATATAATCTTTAGAGTCACTTAAAGAAGTATTAAAAATGGGTATATCTCTTAAAATAATTGATACTGCTTTTATAAAAAATGAAATAAACGAAACTTTTGAATTCTTATCTTTACTTTTTATTACTTTTCTAATATTATCTAAATCTGTTATATCACATTCATCAAATTGTGTTACATGAGGTATATCTGTCCATGACTTATGTAATCTTTTACCTGTAGTCTTTTTAATATTATTTAAATCTATTTTTTCACAAAAACCCCATCTAGATGCAGAGTTAAAAATATCATCTGTTTTATCTTGACTTGAATTATCATCAGTGATTACTGAATTTGAAATATTTTGCTTATTATTTTTAACATCATCTAAAGTAATTCTTCCATTTCTACCTGTTCCTATTATTTGCGATAAATCACAATTAAGCTCTCTTGCTAATTTTCTTACCGATGGACTAGTATAAATTATATTATTATCTATTGTTTCTTGATTAGTAGATAATTCATTTGAATTAATAAAATTAGTGCCTTCATCAATTGATTTTTCCTTATCAGTTGGTTTATCAATCTCTACTACTAAGTTATCTTTACTTGGGAGAAAATTATCTTCATTATTTCCTTTATATTTTTCATCTTCATTTTCAATTACTTCTTTATCATCGTTAACTTCTTGATTATTATTAGATACTAATGATATTATTAAATCACCTGGAGATATTTGAGATCCTATATCAACATGAATTTGCTGAACTTTACCAGATTGATCTATAGGAATTTCCATTGAAGTTTTCTCAGATTCTACAATTATAACATTATCATTTTTGTTAACCTCCTGATCGTTTTTAACAAGAACATCAGTTACAGTTACATCTTTGATTCCTTCACCTATATCTGGTAGATTAAAATTCATAAAATTCACTTAAAATAATTATTCAATATTAACTCTTTTTAAAGATAAGATTAAATAGATTTTGGATTTGGTTTACTTGTATCAATATTATATTTTCTCAAAGCTTTAGTTAAAGAATCTTTTCTTAAAATTCCATTTTTATATAATAAATTTATAGTTGAAAGAACAATATAGTATTTATTAACCTCAAAAAAGTCTCTTAATTCGTCTCTAGTTTCACTTCTACCAAAGCCATCAGTACCAAGCGAAACAAAAGGACAATCTATGTAAGGCGCAATTTGCTCTGCAACCAACTTAACATAATCACTCACAGCAATAACAGGACCATTTTTACTTTTTAAACAATTATCTAAATAAGATTTTTTACTTGGACTATTAGGGTGTAAAGTATTCCATCTATCAATATTCTCAGCTTCCTTATGAAGCTCAGAATAACTTGTAACAGACCATATTGTGCTATCAATATTCCAATCATTACTTAAAATTTCAGATGCTTTTAGAACCTCATTCATCATTGGTCCACTTCCAAGAAGCTGTACTTTTATATTTTTACTTTTAGACTTATCTTTAAAACAATACATACCCTTTATAACACCATCAATGATATCATAATTTGGTAAAGGAGGATGAACATAATTTTCATTTTCAACAGTTAAATAATAAAAAACATTATTCTGCCATTCATACATATCTTTTAATCCATACTGAATTATTATTGCAATTTCATAAGCAAACGCTGGATCATAAGATTTTAAATTAGGAACAGTTGAAGAAATTAAATGACTATGTCCATCTTGATGCTGCAATCCTTCTCCAGCTAGAGTTGTTTTTCCAGCTGTTCCTCCAATTAAAAAACCTTTTGTACGCATATCTGATGCAGCCCATATTAAATCTCCTACTCTTTGAAACCCAAACATTGAATAGTAAATAAAAAATGGTATCATATTTATGTGAAAATTCGAATAAGAAGTTCCTGCTGCAATAAATGAAGAAAGAGAACCTGCCTCACTTATTCCTTCCTCAAGTATTTGCCCATCTTGAGCCTCCTTGTAATATAAAAATTGGTCAGAATCAACTGGATCATATAGCTGACCTTGATGAGAATAAATTCCAATTTTTCTAAAAAGTGGATCTATACCAAATGTTCTTGCTTCATCAGGTATTATTGGGACAATTTTCTGACCAATTAATGGATCATCACACAAAATAGTTAATAATCTCACAAAAGCCATAGTAGTTGACATTTCTCTATCTTTAGATCCATCTAAAATTTCTTGAAGTGAATCAAGTTTAGGAATATTTAATGGTTTACAACTATTAGATCTATAAGGTAAAAAACCGCCAAGCTTATTTCTTCTTGATATTAAATACTTAATCTCTTCACTGTCTTCATGAGGTTTATAAAAAGGTGCATTCACACACTCTTGATCACTAAGAGGAATATTAAAGTGAGTTCTAAATTTTAATAATTCCTGTTCATTTAATTTTTTTTGTTGATGCGTAATATTTCTACCCTCGCCGGCTTCACCTAAACCATATCCCTTAATAGTTTGAGCTAGTATAACTGTTGGCTTTTCTGTTTGATTAACTGCATTATTATATGCAGTAAATATTTTAGCAGGATCATGACCTCCAAATTTTAAATTTTCTAAATCTTTATCTGATAGATCTTCAACTATTTTACTTAGTTCTTCATTTTTATTCCAAAAATTTTCTCTAAAGTATTTACCACCCTCAACTATATACTTTAATAATTCACCATCTGTCATTTTATTTAAATACTTTATAAGAATGTTATTCTTATCTTTTTCAAAAAGATTATCCCATTGAGAGCCCCATATTAATTTTATAACATTCCATCCAGCACCCCTAAAAGCACCCTCCAACTCCTGGATTATTTTACCATTTCCCCTAACTGGACCATCCAAACGTTGTAAATTACAATTAATCACAAAAATAAGATTATTTAACTTTTCCCTTGAAGCCAATGTAATTGCGCCTAATGATTCGGGTTCATCCATTTCTCCATCACCTAAAAAAGTCCAAATTTTTGTNTTATTATTTTTAATTAACTTTCTATCAATTAAATATCTCATAAATCTTGCTTGATATATTGCTTGAATTGGAGCTAATCCCATTGAGACAGTTGCAAACTGCCAATAATCTGGCATGAGCCAAGGATGAGGATAAGAAGTCAATCCATCATTNAAATCTCTTCTAAAATTATTTAAATGTTTATCATCAAATCTTCCTTCTAAATAAGATCTTGAATAAATTCCTGGAGATACATGACCTTGAAAATAAATTATATCNGTTCCNTTTAAGTTTTCAGGTCCTTTAAAAAAATGATTAAANCCTACTTCGTATAAACTNGCAGAAGAAGCAAATGATGATATATGNNCACCAATTCCTTGATTTTCTCTATTTGCTCTTACAACCATAGCCATTGCATTCCATCTTATAATAGACTTTATTTTTCTTTCAATTTCTCTATCACCTTGNAATGGNACTTGATTTTCTAAAGATATAGTATTTTTATAGTCNGTAATAAGATTATTTTGAATATCTAAACCAATATTTTTAGANTCGTTGATNACNTTATCAATTATNNGNTTAGCTNCGTCTTTTCCTCTAGATTGAACTAAACTCTTAAATGAGTCAATCCAATCTTTGATTTCNTCATTATCAATATCTATTTTATTATTATTATTATTATNCATAAATTAAATTTGAATTATTAANTAAAATTCTATGCTTAAATTTACACATACTATTCTTAAAAAATAATGAAAGTTGCATTTTTAACTGCCGGNGGTATTGCACCATGTTTATCATCTTCAATTGTTAGTTTAATTAAACATTATAGCAAAAAAAATAAAGATATTGAATTTATAGGATATCTAAATGGATATAAAGGATTGTTAAAAGGCAATAGCATTAAAATTCCATCAACTATTCATAATTATGAAAGTGAAATATATTCTTTCGGAGGATCTTTTATTGGTAATAGTAGAGTAAAATTATCAAATATTGAAGATTGTATTAAAAATAATTATGTAATGTCTAATGAAATTCCTCTTGAAGTTGCAGCGAACCAATTAGTTAAAGATAAAGTAGATGTTCTTCACACAATAGGTGGTGATGACACAAATACAACCGCTGCAGATTTAGTTAATTATTTAGACAATCATAATTACAAATTAACCGTTGTTGGCTTACCCAAAACAATTGATAATGATATAATTCCACTTAAGCAAACTCTTGGAGCATTTACTGCTGCAGAAAATTCAAGTAATTTTTTTAAAAATATTGTNAATGAAAATACTACAAGCTCGAGACAACTCATAATTCATGAAGTTATGGGAAGAAATTGTGGCTGGTTAACTGCTTACAGTGCTTATTTATATATGAATNATTTAGAAAAAAATAAGTTTGTTTCAAGTATAGGCCTATCTAAACAGAAATGGTCTATTCATGGAATTTANATTCCTGAAAAGGAATTTGATTTAGAACAAGAATCTAAAAGATTAAATGATGTAATGAACAAATATGACTGTGTAAATATTTTTTTAAGCGAAGGTGCTGGGGTAGAAAATATTATTAGAGAAAAGCAAAATAATGGAGANGAAATTAAGAAAGACGCATTTGGGCATGTTAGACTTGATGAAATTAATCCAGGAATTTGGTTTTCAAAATACTTCAAAAATAAACTGAATTGTGATAAAGTTCTTGTACAAAAAAGTGGTTATTTCTCAAGATCTGCAGCACCTAATAAAGCCGACTTAGAATTAATAAACAATCATTGTCATCTTGCTGTAGAAAATTCTCTAAAATCTATTTCAGGAGTTATTGGAATTGATGATGAGAATAATAAGCTTAGTTGCATAAATTTTAACAGAATTAAAGGTGGAAAACCATTTGATATTAATTCAGATTGGTTTAANAAACTACTTAAAAAAATTCAAAAAATTTAAAATCTCTATTTTAAGTTCCACAAAATGTTTTATATGTTTTATCAAAATCTTTTGGTACTATTTGTAATTTTATATTCTTTGAATCGTAATTATATGTTTTGGACATAAGTTCTAATAAATTATCAAAACTCTGCTTATCTCCACTAGAAGCCTTTTTTAATGCTAATTCTACTAAATGATTTCGAGGTATATAGAGTGGATTATTTTTTTGCATTATTTTATAAGATTTTTCTTTATTTTTTATTCTTTCAATCCATTTTTTTTTCCAAATTTTAAAATTTTCAGATTTAAACAAAGAATTATTAAGATATTTATTTAAGGTTAAAGATGCAAATGTATTAGTGTAATCTGCCTTATGATTCTCCATTAGTCTAATTAGATCACTAACTAACAATTTATCTTTTTCTGTAGGATTAATTATTCCTATTTTCTTACACATCATTTTAATCCACTGATTTGAAAATAAGCTNGGAAATTTATTTAAACAATTTTGAACCAATTCAATTGCNTTAGATTTATCTTTTTCAATTAAATGTAAAATTGTTCCAGCAAAAACTGTTATGTTCCAATATGCTATTTTATGTTGATTACCAAAAGCGTATCTACCTTGTTTATCAATTGAACTAAAAACAGTTTTAGGATCGTATGAATTCATAAAAGCACAAGGTCCATAATCAATTGTCTCACCACTAATAGTCATATTATCTGTATTCATCACCCCATGTATGAAACCAACTCTAATCCAATTTATTATAAGATCAATATATTTATTTATAATTAATTTTAATAATTCAAGATAAGGTGATTTACTTTTTAAAATCTCAGGATAATGTCTTTTAATCACATAATCAACGAAAACTTTAAAGTCTTTATTAGAACAAAAATTTTTTCCAAATTCAAATGTTCCAAATCTTATATGACTTGAAGCTATCCTTGTTAAAATAGCACCTTCATTGATTGAATCACGATATACTTTCTCTCCAGTAGAAACTACTGCTAGACTTCTAGTAGTAGGAATTTTCAAATAATACATTGACTCACTTATAAGATATTCTCTTAACATCGAGCTCAACGTTGCCCTACCATCTCCTCCTCTTGAAAACGGCGTTTTCCCTGAACCTTTTAATTGAATATCATACAACTTATTAATTTTATCTTTATACTCACCAAGCAATATTGCTCTTCCATCTCCTAGCATTGTAAAATTTCCAAACTGATGACCTGCATATGCTTGAGCAATAGGGTTTGAATTTTCAAGTAATTTATTTCCAGAAAAATAATTACTAATTAGATCATTTTCAAAAATATTAAGATTTAGATATGTTGCTAATTTATTATTGAAATAAATTAAATGAGGATTTTCAACTTTAGTAGGTTTAGTTTTTTTAAAAAAACAATCAGGTAAATCAGAGTAAGTATTTTTAAGATTTAATTTATCTTTAGTAAAATCCATTTTTTTAAAAATTATTTTTCATGGATATTTTAAATAAATAATTAATTTTTAATAAAAAAACAATCATTTCAATCATTTATAATTTCACCATTATCACTCCAGCGAATCAAATCTTTTGATACAATATCATTATCATAAACTATTTTTGATTTGATATTTCCTGATTCATAATACCAAACTTCTTCACCATCTTTTAAATTATAGCTATAATTAATTATGTGTTGAATTTTTCCTGATGGATAATAATCAATCCATTGTCCATGTAATTGATTATTTATATAATTAGTTTTATTTTTTATGTTTCCATCTTCGTCATATGTAATTGCAACACCATCTAACTTATTATTTTTATATGAAACATTGTATTTAACTTTGCCATTATTGTGATATGTTATTTCATGATTTTTTGAAAAACATGAAATAAAAAAAAGGAATAAATATAAGAATAAAATTTTGAACATTTTAAAAAGTGTGGCGACGCAGGGACTCGAACCCCGGACACCCGGATTATGATTCCGGTGCTCTAACCAACTGAGCTACATCGCCATATACTATTTTTTCTTTTCAATTAGATTATAAATCAATCTTACAGCAACACCTGTTGCACCAACCTTGGGTTGATAGCTAGGTTCTTTTGGACCCCATGCTGTGCCTGCGATATCTAAATGACACCATGGAGTATTTCCAACAAACTCCTTTAAAAAAGCACCCGCTGTAATTGTTCCAGCTCCAGCTTTACCAATATTTTGGATGTCAGCATATTTGCCTTTAATATCTTTAGAATATTCAGGCCATAAAGGTAGTTCCCATACTTTTTCATTTGTAGCCATACCAGATTCTTTAATTTGATTAATTAAATCTTCATTATTACCCATTAATCCTGTTGCTCTATTTCCTAAAGCAACTAAAACTGCTCCAGTAAGTGTAGCAAAATCAATCATTGCACTTGGTTTATATTTTTCATTGATATATGATAAAACATCAGCTAAAACTAAACGACCTTCAGCATCAGTATTTAATATTTCAATAGTTTTTCCATTATATGCTTTAACGATATCACCTGGTCTAGAAGCATCAGATCCTGGCATATTTTCAGTTGCACCAACAGCAAAAATAATATTTAATTTAGGCTGAAGTGCTGCAACAGCTTTCATTAAACCAAAAACAGCTGCACCTCCACACATATCAAATTTCATTTCATCCATTCTTGGTGGTGGTTTTAATGATATTCCGCCTGTATCAAAAGTTAAACCTTTTCCAATTAAACCAAATGGCTTATCCCCTTTTTTGCCTCCTGAATATTCAACTATAATGAACTTAGCAGGTTCCTTAGCACCCCTAGCCACACTATAAAATGAACCTAAACCCAATTTTTCAAATTCCTTCACATCTATAACTTTAATTTTAAAGTTTTTAGTTTTTGAAATTTCCTTAGCTTCATTTGCTAAATATGTTGGTGTTAAAAAGTTTGCAGGATGATTTCCTAAATCTCTAGCATAATTAACAGATTCTCCAATAACCTGTCCTTTACTTAAACTTTTTAAATCTACATCGCCAATGAAAATAACTTCATTTAAAGAAAAATCAGTTTTTTTAGATTTATAATCTAAAAATTTATATTGGCCAAGTAATAATCCTTCAGTAAAAGCTTGAGCATTAAGAGAATTACTTAATCCAAATGAATTTGAATCGATCGTAACAGAAGAAATTTTATTCATTTCAATATTTCTTACAATATTTGCTGCTAAAGATCTTAATTTATTGGAATCTAACTTATTTTTGTCGCCTAATCCATAAAATGAAAATTTATTTATTTTACCATTTGAAAATAAATCAATTTTTTTACCGAAATCGCCTTTAAATGAATCCGTATTAAAAGCATTTTTAAGTGTAATACCTAATAAATCATCAAGTGATTTATTTACTTTTTCATCTTTAAATTTTCCCGATATAAATAAACTTGTTTTTACTTTTTTAATTGATACTTTTTCTACTTTAATTGATATATTTTGACTCATTGCAAATAAACTCCGAAATTATATTATATAAATTTAATAATTTTAAGTGTTGAATCTATTTATTATTATTATTATTAAACAAGTATAAAAAGGAGTATTTAAAGATTATGTATAATAAAGGAATGTTGCCTGAAGGAACTTTTAATAATAAGGTTGTACTAATTACTGGTGGAGGGACTGGGCTAGGTAAATCTATTGGTGAATATTTAGTAAAACTTGGAGCTAAAATAATTATAACAAGTAGAAGACAAAATGTTATTGATGAAACAGCAGAAGAATTTAATAAAATTTCAAAGAATAGTACAATTGCAATAGCTGGAGATGTAAGAAATCATGAAGATGTAAAAAATGTAATTGAAACTGGTTTTAAACATTTTAAATCAATCGATTGCTTAATTAATAATGCAGCAGGAAATTTTATTAGTCCAACAGAAAGATTAACTCCTGGAGCATTCGATGCTATTATAGACATTGTTTTAAAAGGATCAACATACTATACTCTTTTGCTAGGTAAGAAATGGATTAAAAATAAAATTCCAGGGACTATTTTAAATATCACTACCACATATGCTTTTACTGGATCTGGATATGTAATTCCTTCTGCATGTGCTAAAGGTGGTCTTTCTTCAATGACAAGATCAATAGCAGCTGAATGGGCTAAATACAAAATTAGATGCAATGCAATTGCACCTGGTCCATTTCCAACTAAAGGTGCTTGGGATAGATTAGTACCACCAGGTTTTTCAAAATTTATAAATATGACAAAAAGAATCCCACTCAAAAGAATGGGAGAACATCAAGAACTTTCAAATTTAGCAGCCTATTTACTATCTGATTATTCTTCTTATATGACTGGTGAAATAGTTACTCTTGATGGTGGTGAATGGACATATAATGCTGGTCAATTTTCATTTTTAGATAAGATACCAAAAGCTATGTGGTCTTTAATTGAAAAAACAATAAGAAAGAAAAATAAAAAATGATGACAGTTTATAGAAATTTTAGATTTCATTCTGCTAGATTTTTACCAAATTTGTCAGACGATCATATTTGCAAACAAATGCATGGACATACATTCAATCTAACTATATATGTAGAAGATGAAATTAATAATACTACTGGATTTGTAATGGATTTTTACGACATAGATAAAGTTTTAAACAAAACGATTATTTCTAAAATTGATCATAAAGTTCTAAATGATATAGCTGAGTTAAAAAATCCAACAAGTGAAAATTTATGTAAATGGATTTGGAAAAAATTAAAAAAAAACCTACCCATGCTAACTAAAATCAAGTTATCAGAAGATCATGGAACAGGAATAGTATTTACAGGTGAATAAAATTGCTGCACTTTGTTTAAGTGGAGGAATGGACTCAACCTCCTTACTTTTAAGGTTAATTAGAAAAAATTATAAAATTTTTACATTGTCATATGATTATGGTCAAAAACACAAGATTGAAATTCAAAAAGCAAAAGACAATATTCAATATCTTAAATCAAAAAAAATTGATATAAATCATAAAGTAGTTAACTTATCTGATTGTGTAAATCTTTTATCATCTTCAATAACTAATAATAAAATAGAAGTTCCTCAAGGCCATTATGAAGAAGAAAGTATGAAATCAACTTTTGTTCCAAATAGAAATGCTATATTTTCCTCAATTTTATATGGGTATGCAATAACAATCTCTAAAGAGTTTAATGCTAATATATCTATTAGTCTTGGTGTTCATTCAGGAGATCATGCAATATATCCTGATTGNAGAAGAGAGTTTTACAATAAACTTTTTGATTCATTTTACGAAGGTAATTGGGAAAGTGATAAAATAGAACTTAGTCTACCTTACATAGATTTAGATAAATCAAAGATTTTGATTGATGCTCAGAAATCTTGTGAAGTTTTAAATTTAAATTTTAATACCATTTTTGCAAATACTATTACAAGCTATAACCCAGATAAAAATGGTTTATCATCAGGTAANTCTGGCTCAGATATTGAGAGGATTCTAGCNTTTAATAAAATAGGTCTCAAAGATCCAATCAAATATATTGAATCATGGGATTCAATTTTAAAAAACGCTTTAGAAACTGAAAAAAGATTTAAAAANNCTAAAGATTTTCAATAAAGCTTTTNANCTCGCTATAATTTGGTTCAACTCCAGGATTTGGNTCAGCTTGCCATGCATATTTAACTATGCCATCTTTAACTANAAAAACAGCTCTNTTTGAACAAGTATACCCTTCTAAACCTCCTAAACCTTCAAACAAAACATCATAATCNTTTGTTACANTTCTATTANAATCAGATAATANATCAAAATCTAAATTATACTTTGATGCAAAAGCATTATTAGANAAAGGAGAATCNACACTTATNCCTAAAACTTTAGCATTAAGTGNATTAAAAGACNCTAGATTNTCTTGNAAAGTACACATTTCTGTATCACAGACNCCAGTAAANGCACCAGGATAAAAAGCTAANACTACGATATTATCTGAAAAATCAGATANAGATACATTNTCTTTTTTTGTATTACTNAGAGTAAAATCTGGAGCTTTATCATTTACATTTAACATAGTTAATTCCTTTAATTTTTTTTATTAATTTGCATTAAAATTAGTCATGATATTTTTTATAATAAAAGATTTTTTAATATTTAATATTTTTAACTTTTAAATTATAATTTCTTTTTTTCATTTCTTGATAGAAAACTTTACCAGATAGTGCTGATTCAATGGCATGTGCTCCAGGTTTAATAGTTCCATCTAATATTTTTTGCATTACAATTGAAGCATGCCAACCAGTCCATTTTTCCATTGCCATAAATTTTGTATGATTATCATATCTCTCATGAACTTCATATCTTATACCACATTTAGNATTATCTTTAATTCCANTACCATCGACTCTCATTAAACAAATATCATTCCTATCATTATATCCTAACTTAGGCTCTAAAAGAAAATGGTAAAATTCTCTAGGAGAAAACTTTGTATTTTTAAAATTAATTTCTCTTTCATCAAAAAGACCTAATTCTCTGAATGATTTCATTTGTTCCCAATGGCCTTTATATCTTAGAGTTTTATTTTCTAACCTATTTAGTTTTCCCTCAAATGTCCATGGCATTGTAGACAAACCACCTGAAGTAATTGCTGCTTCTAATATACCTATTTCTTCAAACTCTATTTTTTCGATATCTTCAAAGCATGGAACTTCTGTAACTTTTTTATTTCTTAAAAAATATGCATTTCCATCATATTCATTAGTTAATCCTTGAATATTAAAAAATAATGAATAATTCCATGGAGGCTTTGGATTTTGAGGTAATCCCCCATCCCAAATAAGTATATCTTCTGGTTTATCAAAATACTCCATTGCAAGTAAGGCCATCGTAACATTCATACCAGGTCCCATGCCACAATCTGGAACAATCGATATATTTTTTTTCTTAGCTTCTTCATTGTAGGATAATTGTTTTATTACATTTTTTGTATGACCACCAAGATCAACCATTGAAGTATTAGTTTCAATAGCAATTTTTGTAAGAAATGGATTAAATGGATATGGTACTGCACTAAGCATAATATCGCATTTATTTAAAATTTTTGTCAACTCACTTTTATCATTTAAATCAATTACTTTAGAAATAATTTCTGTTTTATTTGATTTAACAAATTTTATTTTNCTAATACAANCTTTAAGAGAACTTGNATTAGANTCNAATAATATCAATTGTTTTGGNANTGCATACAANAAGATATCATAAGCTGCTGCAGNACCTTGCTTNCCTGTTCCTAAAATACATACTTTAGTCATAATATTTATTTCTCTAATTATTTAAAAAAGATATACTAAATTATACTATCTAAATTAAAGGTATTTTACATGAAAAAAACATCAATAATTTTTATTACTTTACTTTCTTTAGTTTTTAGTCAAAATCAAAATACATATATATGGAGCGGATCATCAATAAGTATAGCTGATAATCTTGACGCATTGAATTTGAATCCAGCTGGGTTGGGTTTCAATAGAGGAGANCAACAAGCATTAATCTTTAAAAATCTTGAGGGAGATAATAATTTTATTGGATTAACTTCTAGATTTAATTCTGGATTTGCATACGAACTATATTATGATAATTCATCTTATAATTATTCAATTGGGTTCGGATCACAATTAATGAATAATTTTTATTCTGGCTTTAAGCTTAATAAAAAACGAGATTATTCTTTAGGATTGCTTTACAGGCCATTTGATTTTTTATCAATAAGCTCTGTTATGTATGATAATCACCGAAATGCTGACTATAAATTATCTAGATATAGCTTTGCTATTAAACCNTTTGAAATAAGTAAATTATTTAGTAATTCAAATTCATATTTAAAAAAGTCAAACTTTTCATTTGGATATGATAAAACAACAAATGAAATANATCAAAAAATTCAAGAACAATACTTTTTAAGTTTAACTATNACACCTGGAATAGATTTTTCTTATTTTACTTATGATGATAATTATGGTTTTAATCTTTCTTTTAACCTTGGAAAAGAAGGAGCTCAGATTAATACATACTCTTCTAATCCATTTTATGGAATAAATAGNTCCTCTACCTCTCTTGTTCTNTATAATTATTCTCAAACTTTAGAAAGTAATTTAAATTTTAAAGAAAATAAAAAATTAAATTATGTTTTTACAAATTTAGATGGATATTTTATTGATGAAGAACCTACAGTATCACCATTTGATTTTATTTTTGAAATTAATATTCCTTTTATTGGAAGTGAAAATGCAGTGGGCACTCAATTAAGAAAATGGATTGATAATATACATAAAATTACTGAAGATAAATCAATTGATGGATTAGTTATAAATTTAGGAAACGTAAAAGCAGGATTCGGCAAGAGAAAAGAAATGTTTAATGCGTTGATAAAACTAAAAAATAGTGGTAAAAAAATTATAGTTTATTCACAAAATGATATTTCTGGTTCTGATTATTATTTAATTTCAATGGCAGATGAAATATATACTCATAATATGAANAGCGTTGATATAAAAGGATTTAACATAGAAGTAGCATANTTAAAACAACTACTAGATACATTATCAATAGTTGCAGAAGTTGTTAAAACAAGTGATTACAAAACAGGTCCTGAAAATTTAACAAGCAAAAATATGTCAAAGGCCTTTAAAGAAAACTATGGTAAACTAGTTGATGATTTTTATGAAACCTATATTAACGATATTTCTTTAGCTAAAAACTGGACATATGAAAACACTTCAAAAATTATCAACTCAGGACCATATCTAACTACTAAAACAGCAATCGAAGTAGAACTTATTTCAGGAACAATGTATCCCGATGAATTTGATAAGTATATAAATAATTTAAATGATAAAAAAATTAATATTATAAAGTGGGAAGAATATCTTAATTATGAACAGTATTCATATAAGTGGCATAAAACTAAAAAACCTACAATTGCTATTATTTATGCAGTTGGAGGAATGATGAGCGGTGAAAGTAATCCGGGCCCTACTGGTTCTTCTATAATGGGAGATATAACAATTAAGAAAGCTATAAAAGAGGCTAGAGAAAATAAAGATATTGATGCTATTGTATTAAGAATTGATAGTGGTGGTGGTTCTTCATTAGCATCAGATATGATTTGGAGGGAGATTTATAAAACTACAACTGAAGATAGAAAAAATAAAAAACCATTTATTGTTTCAATGTCAGATGCTGCTGCATCTGGAGGTTATTATATAGCTTGTGAAGCAGATAAAATAGTTGCAAATGAAACATCCATAACTGGTTCAATTGGTGTATATTGGATTAGAATTAATTTTTCACAGCTTTTAAATAGAATTGGTATTTATTCAGAAAATATTATAAGAGGAGAAAATGCAGACTTTGGAACTAGTTCTAGACTCCTTAGTGATATGGAAAAAGAAATAGCATATGAAAGTGTAATGGATGTTTATAATAGCTTCAAGGAAAAAGTTATAAATGGAAGGGAAACTCTTGATGATATTAATCAGCTTGATGAAATTGCTCTTGGTAGAGTTTGGTCTGGTAAGGAAGCAAAAGCAAATGGATTAATTGACGAAATTGGAGGACTTCACGATGCTATTAATTTTTCCAAAGAAAGCATTGGAATAAATAGCCAAAGTGAAGTTAATATAATTGAATATCCTGAAGTAAAAGAATTTAATTTTTTTAATTTTCTTAATAACGAAGATAAATCAAATCTGACTGAAATTAATTTAAAAAGTTTATTTCCCAATGAAATAAGTGACGAAATTAATACTCTAAATATTATACCTGTTATAATGGATGATGATATCCAGCTATTAATTCCATTTAGTATTGTAAGTGATTAAATATGTTAGTTGACTTTTTATTAAAAAATTATATATATTAAACTATGAAGAAAATAATTTTATTAATTATAATTCAATTAAGTGTTTATGCCCAAAATAGAACGACTATTTATAATACAGGTGCACCCCCTGTAGTTAATGAAGGACATCAAATATCAATTAATCAATCAATTGCCTCAAGATTTACAGTTTCAGATGATTATGTATTAGAGGCTATAATTTTTTATATGTTTCTACAATCAGAACAGGGTAATCTTAATATTTCCATAAGACAAGATGATAATGGTATACCTGGAAATTTAGTATCCGAATTTTCAGAGTGGAATTATACATTAGACCCATACAATTTAACTGGATATAATCTGATTGTTACTACAGATTTATGTATATATTTAGATTCTAATACTCCTTATTGGTTAAGAATAGATGCAGCTGATACTAGTACTCAGGCTATATGGTCTTATTCTGCAGGTTCATTGTATACTTATTCTGAAAATACAAACCAATCTGGGTGGTTAAATAATATTGGTGCAACAGGTGCAAGTGGAATATTTGCTGAGCAAATATATGATAGCCCATACAAAAAAGGAGATATTAATTTTGATTTTTTAGTAAATGTTACTGATATTATTGCAATCATATCTCATATAATTGAAAATGATATGTTGAATAATGAACAATTAGATTATGCAGATACAAATTCCGATGGTTCAATTAATGTATCAGATATTGTTTATATAGTTAATACTATCATTGAAGTTGAAAATCCAAACCCTGATTTTTCTCTAGAAGATATAAATCCATCATCAAGCCTTTATAATTTAAATGTAGGTCCATCATATTTTAACGGTCAAGTTTCAGCTTATTATTTTGGTAAACAAGGCTGAACGATGTGTCGAGCCCGGTTCGGGATCTTAAATGACTTACATAGTGACCTTATTAGTGAAGGTATTACTGATGTAGATATTATTGGAATAAACGGCTTTCAATACATTAATGATTCTATATCATGTATGATTTGCAGTGATGAATGTTCATCTTCAACATGCAGTGAAGGTCCAAGAATTTTACCTTGGGTTCAGGATTACGATGATGGCATTAATTGCAATGATGAAAACATTGATTTATGTTCAGCGAATGACGAAGAGAGTGATGTTTGGGATTTGTGGGATGCAACTTTAAGAGATTTTGTTATTTTAGATCGTTATGGTATAGAGTTTGCAAGAGTTAATTTAACTTATAATAATCCAGATCCAACTGAACTAGGTGAATGTTCTGGCAATTATCAAAAAATTAAAGATTTGATATTAGCTGCAAGAAATAGATAAATATTGTCTTTTACCTTACTTAAATTATAACTTACACTGTTTCATTTTTAACCAAAACTATTAAATAAGGAGTTTTAAAATATGTTAGTTACTAAATCTGCACCTGGCTTTAAAGCAGAAGCTGTTATGGAAGATAATACTATTAAAGAAATATGTCTTTCAGATTATAAAGGTAAAAAAGTAGTTCTTTTCTTCTATCCATTAGATTTCACGTTTGTTTGTCCTACTGAAATTATTGCTTTTGATAAACGTTTAGATGAATTTAAAGAAAGAAATGTTCAAGTTCTTGGATGCTCTGTTGATTCAAAATGGACTCATTTAGCATGGAAAAATACTGAAGTAAATAAAGGAGGAATTGGTAATGTTCAATATCCTTTAATTGCCGATATAACTAAATCTATTGCGAGAGATTATGATGTACTAATGAATGCTACTGATGCTACCGTAATTACAGATGAGGATGAAAGTGAAACTACAGTTAGTGGTAATATTACTTTAAGAGGTTCTTTTCTAATTGATGAAGAAGGTGTTGTAAGACATGAATTAAGAAATGATGAGCCACTTGGTAGAAATATTGATGATATGCTTAGAATGGTTGATGTTTTAACTCATCATCAAGAACATGGTGAAGTATGTCCTGCTGGATGGCAAAAAGGAAAAGATGCAATGCAAGAGAATCCTGAAGGTGTTGCTAAATACTTATCAGAGAACGCTAAAGATCTTTAAAAAACATAGGGGGAAGAAAAAATGGATTTTCTAAATATGTTAAATCCTGTAGCAAGATGGTTACACATTTTAGCTGGAGTAATGTGGATTGGTTTATTATACTTTTTTAATTTCATAAATGGTCATGTAGCTGCTACGATGGATGGTGATACTAAGAAAAAAGTCGTACCTGAATTAATGCCTAGAGCTTTATTTTGGTTTAGATGGGGTGCTGCTTGGACATGGTTTTCAGGTATGATATTACTTTATATTATCTTCTGGAATGGAAGCCTTGGCATGGGCGAATCAGTAGGTACTGTAATGGTGGATGCTGGCTCTGAAGTAACTATGTGGACTCATATTATGCTATTAGTAACATTTGTTGCTGTATTTGCTTACGATTTTTTATATAAATCTGCACTCGCTAAAAACGTAAGATTGATAACTGTTATTAGTTTCTTATTAATAGCAGTTGTTGAATATGCAATGATTTGTTTTGGTAACTACAGCTACAGAGCATTTAATATTCACATTGGTGCAATGTTTGGAACAATGATGGCATTTAATGTTTGGTTTAGAATATGGCCAGCTCAACAAAAAATTATCACAGCAATTAAAAATGGTGATGCACCAGATGGTAATTTAGTTGCTTTAGCTACTACTAGATCAAAACATAATACCTACATGTCAATTCCACTTTTATGGACTATGATTAATCAACATACTGTTGTATTTAGTGGAAAATTATTTGATATAACTGGTTTAGTTTTACTAGTTGTTATAGTTCTTGGTTGGCATATAGCATTTCAACTATATAAAAAATCAGGAAAAGTTAAAGGTTTTTAAATCATAAAAAATTTGAGAGGATAAAATGAAATTAATTCATCCAAAAAAAGCAACTTTATTAAACTCATTAGCTTTGATACTTATTGGTATCTCTGGGTATTTAATTAAATCATCTCCAACAGCACTTATTCCTGTTGTTTTGGTATTTTACTACTTTTATGTTATTATTTTTATGACAAGAACAACAAAGTTGTAGCACATGTTGCAATAACCTTAGTTTTATTGATTTTAATCGCACTTTTTATGCCATTAAATTCAAGAATTGAAGCAAATGATACTAGCGGTATACTAAGAATAGCTTTAATGCAATTAGTGTCATTGTATACTATGGTATGTTTTATCTCTAGTTTTATTAAAGCTAGAAAAGAAAATAAGTAGTTATAATATTTTTATAAATTTTCACGGAGAGGTGGACAACGGCTGTCAAGCGGTCTTGAAAACCGTCGCCCTTCTGGGGTTGCAGGTTCGAATCCTGTCCTCTCCGCAAAATTTATGGAGAGTTGGCAGAGTGGTAATGCAGCGGATTGCTAATCCGTCATGGTGTAAAAATCATGCATGAGTTCAAATCTCATACTCTCCGCCGAGAAAAGCCTCATCTAATGGGGCTTTTTTATTTTAAGCCAAAGTCCATTAAAGTCCATTAAAGTCCATTAAAGTCCAATAAAACTGCTCTTAATCTGCTCTTAATGAAAAAGCCTTACTAACAATAATAAAGATTTTTTTGGTTTATTAATTTATTTTAAAAATTTTTATTATTAGAAAAAGAATAATAATGTTAAATTTTTAAACAACATTTAAAATAGAATAGGAAAATTATGAGTACATACCTAATTTGGTTCTTAATTGGATTNATTTTTTTAATAGCAGAGTTTTTACTACCAACTTTTATACTATTTTTCTTTGGTCTTGGAGCAATTATAATATCTATTATAACAAGTTTTTATGATTTATCTATTAATTCTCAAATTGGATTATTTGGATTTTTGTCACTTCTATCATTACTTTTATTTAGAAATTATATGAAGAATATTTTTTTAGGTGACGAGCTGTCAGATAAAGATGACTACTTTGAAAAATCTATAAATTCAGATGGAGGTATTGCAGAAGTAAGCAAAGCAATTAATCCATCTAAATATGGAGAAATTAAATTTAAAGGAACTTTTTATAAAGCTAAAGCTGATAATACAATAAGTGTTGGTACTAGTGTTAAGGTTATAAATAAAGGTGATGAGCAAGGATCTTTTTACTTAGTTAAAGAAATTAATGATTGATTGGAGAAATAATGAGTGAATTTTCTGTAGTAATAATATTATCTGTTGGTTTTCTTGTAATAATTTTATTTAAAACAGCAAGAGTTGTACCCCAAAGACAAGAGTTTATAGTAGAGAGACTGGGTAAATATAGTAGAACTCTTAGTGCTGGTTTACATATACTAATTCCATTTTTAGATGCAATAAAATATAAGAGAACATTAAAAGAAGAAGTTATTGAAGTAGANAAGCANAATTGNATAACCAAGGATAATGTAGCATTAAGNATTGATGGTGTTTTATATCTTCAAGTTGTNAATAGTAAGTTNTCATCTTATGGTATTGATGATTATAGATTNGCTGCNCAAAATTTAGCTCAAACATCTTTAAGATCTGTAATTGGAAAAATGGATTTAGATAAAACATTTGAAGAAAGAGAATCTTTAAATCAAGCTGTTGTTGCAGCTGTTGATGAGGCAGCTCAAAACTGGGGTATTAAAGTACTTCGATATGAAGTAAAAGATATTGAAGTTTCACCAGAAATAATGAACGCAATGGAAAAACAAATGACAGCTGAAAGAGACAAGCGTGCTGCAATTGCAAAATCTGAAGGTGAAAGACAAGCAAAAATTAATTTAGCTCAAGGGTTAAAAGAACAATCAATATTGACTTCAGAAGGACAAAAACAGGAATTAATTAACAATGCTGAAGGACTTGCTTCAGAAATTAAGTTAAAAGCTGATGCTACAGCGGAAGCAATCAATAAAGTTGCAGATGCTTTAAATAAAAAAGGTGGTAGTCAAGCTGCAAATCTTGAAGTAGCTAAAGAATATGTTAAGGAATTCGGTAAGTTAGCTAAAGAAAGCAATACACTAATCATTCCAAGCAATGTAAGTGATGTATCTTCAATGATTGCTACTGCTATGTCTGTAATTGATAAATCTAAAAAATAAAAAATTTTTTATAGANGGGAAGGTTTTATGAATATTACGATTCTTTCGAAATACTTGGAAATGATGGCAAATACTGGGTCAATGGAAAAGAAAAAGGTGGTGGCATAAATAAAAATTATGGGATCATGATTCCTCTTAAATTTGAAGATGAATTTAATACAATTAATTTCTATTACATAAATATTGACTTTGATACTTATCCAAAACAATTTTCTATTGGAGTAAATACATTTTGGGGATAAATCATCTTATTTTTTAATCCAAAAATGCACTATATAAGCTCTTTTTTTAATATCTCCCTCTAATACTTGCGGATTGCTAATCCGTCATGGTGTAAAAATCATGCATGAGTTCAAATCTCATACTCTCCGCTCGGAGAAAGAAGAAACCCCNTCAATAAAAGGGGGTTTTTTATTACCTCNACTNNCCTATTCTACTTATCATTCTGTATNANTATTTATCAATCTATATGCAAATTANTACCCNAAAATTANTACCCNACTTNATTCNNCTTTAANTTTTTATATTATTTATTTCACTATATATTGAACATAATTATCCATAACCTAATGCATGCGATCTTTTAATAAATTTGGATTAAATCAAAACATATTAGATTCTATTAAAGAACTTAAGTTTAAAAATCCTACATCTATTCAAGATAAAGTAATTCCTCAAATACTTTCTTCTGAGCATGATATAATTGCTACAGCTCAAACTGGAACTGGTAAAACGGCTGCATTTGGTTTACCTATCATAAGCTTAACAATTAATCATAGTAAAAATATTGAAGGTGTTATTCTATGTCCTACTAGAGAACTTTGTATCCAAATCTCTAAAGATTTAAATGTTTTTTCTAAATACATGGATCACTATAAAATTATTCCTATTTATGGAGGAACTAAAATTGAATCACAAATTAGAGGATTAAGGAATAATCCCAAGATTATTGTTTGTACTCCTGGTAGACTAAACGATTTAATTCTAAGGAAAAAAGTTAATCTTAGCCAGGTTAAATATTTTGTACTTGATGAAGCTGATGAAATGTTATCAATGGGTTTTAAAACTGAAATTGATAAGGTATTAAATGAAATTCCTGTAGATAGAAAAATTTATTTATTTTCTGCTACATTATCAGAAAAAGTCAAAAATATAACCGATTCATACATGAAAAAACCATTAATCATTTCAGTTTCAAATCCTAATAAAGGAGCAGATACAGTTAAACATATCTACTATATTAGTAATAAGAATAAGAGATATGATATAATTAGAAACATTATTGATATAAATAAGGATATATATACTATTATATTTTGTAGAACTAGAAGAGAAACAAAAGAAGTATCAAAAAAACTTATTCAAGATAATTACAATGCAAAGGTTTTGAATGGGGATTTATCACAAAATGAAAGAGATAATGTGATGAATCAATTTAGATCAAAAGGAATAAATATACTTGTAGCTACAGATGTAGCATCTAGAGGAATCGATGTAAATAATTTATCTCATATAATAAATTATAATCTACCTGATGACCCTGAAGTGTATGTACACAGAAGCGGCAGAACTGGAAGAGCTGGTAAAAATGGACTATCAATTGTTTTTATATCAAGCAAAGAATACAAACGGCTAGATGAGATTAAAAGACTTTCTAAAATTTCTTTTGAAAAAAAAGATATTCCAGATGAAAAAGAAATTCTTAATTCTAGAATGTCTTTATTAATTAATAAAATTACATCTTTACCCATTCCCTCAGAAAAAGATAGAGAATCATTTAAATTTTTATGTG
>PAHD01000028.1 GCA_002704685.1 Fidelibacterota bacterium | reverse complement strand
TAAAGATTATCTTTATGGAGTTTCACTTGGTTTTACTTTATTTACAAATACTAATAAAAGAGTTGATATTGGTTTTTTAAATTTAGGACCTTCAGGATACGTCTACGGAATTACTCTAAATCTTTAAATTAATTTATATTTTTTACCGCACTTTTTGAAAGCATCAATTGCAAATTGTATCTGTTGCTCTGTATGAGCAGAACTTATTTGTACTCTAATTCTGGATTCATTTTTTGGAACTACGGGATAAGAAAATGCAATTACATATATACCATATTCTAACATTTCCTTTGCAAAATTTTGTGCAATCTTTGCATCTTTAATCATGATTGGAATAATTGGATGTGTACCTTCTTTAATTTCAAAACCAATATTTTTTATTTCTTTTCTAAAAAAGCTAGTATTCTTATCAAGATTTTTTTGAAAATTTCTATTATTTTGTATTATTTCTAAAGCTATTAAAGATGCACAGACTATATTTGGTGCTAGAGAATTACTAAATAAATATGGTCTTGATTTTTGTCTTAGAGTATTTATTATTTCATTTGAAGCAGATGTAAAACCACCTGAAGCTCCTCCTAATGCTTTACCTAATGTCGAGGTAATAATATCAACTTTGTTTAGTACATTATGATAATCAGCTGAACCTTTACCGTTAGGTCCAATAAATCCTGTTGCATGTGAATCGTCAACATGAACTATAGCATTATATTTTTCTGCAAGATCTGTAATTCTATCTAGTTTTGCAATAAATCCATCCATTGAAAAAACACCATCAGTAGTAATGATTCGATGTTCAAAATTTTGAGTTTTCTTTAGAATTGATTCTAATTCATGCATATTTGAGTTTGAATATCTAAATCTATTTGCTTTACATAACCTTACTCCATCAATAATTGAGGCGTGATTTAATTGGTCAGAAATTATTGCATCCTTTTCATTAAATAATGTTTCAAATAAACCCCCATTAGCATCGTAACATGAAGTATACAAAATAGTATTTTCTTTATTTAAAAAATTTGAAATTTGTTTTTCTAGTTGTTCGTGAATTGATTGAGTTCCACAAATAAATCTTACAGAACTTAGTCCAAATCCATATTTTTTAATACCATTGATAGATTCATTAAGAATATCTGGATGATTTGAAAGGCCCAAATAATTATTGGCACAAAAATTTAGAACTTTCTTATTATTATTAATTCTTATTTCTGAGTCTTGAGGTGAATGAATTATTCTTTCAGATTTGTATAATCCATTTTTTTTTATTAGATCAAGCTCTTTTTGTAGTATTTTGTTTAATTCATTCATATTTATAATATTTTTTTAAATTAGGAATCATATAGCTTGTTAAAAAATTTTCAAGATTATATTTACATGAGAATTTCCATTCTAGTCTTGCATTTGAATCATCAATAAAATTTGGCCAACTATCTACAATTTTTTGCCTTTGTTTATTAATCTTATAACTTAGCTTAAAATCTGGATAAAACTCTTTAATTTTATTTTCTAATTTTAATACTGTTACGCTAAATGATGTTACATTATATATTCTACTTTTTATTTTTTCTTCTGATGAATCCATTAGTTTAATTATTGAATTAACAGCATCAGGCATAGTCATAAATGGTAAAATTGTTTTATTATTTACAAAACAATTATAGTCTTTATTTAAAAATGATGCATGAATCATATCTGGAGCATAATCACTTGTACCACCTGAAGGTTTTGTAGAAGCTGAAATTATTCCTGGAAATCTGATACATCTAAAATCTATATTATTATTTAAATAATTATTAATACTAATCTTTTCACATTTTAATTTTGCTTTACCATATTCTGTTAAAGGTTCAATTGATAAAAAATCTTCATTAATAAGATTGTCTAGATTTTTATTATCCATATTGTAAACCGCTATAGAGCTAGGGAAAAAAAACTTAATAGGTTTATTTAATTTTAAAGCCTGTGATTTTGCTATTTCTAGTAAATTAATTGTTCCGTTATAGTTTACTTCATTAGCTAATACAGGATTTTCTTGTGCTTTTGTACTAAGTATAGCTGCTAAATGATATATTTCAGATATATTATACTTTTCATTAACGTCATTAAGTAAATTTTTATCTAATATGCTACCCCTAATATTTTTTATATTTAATCTTTTATTATTTTTATGAGATAAATCTAAAGAAATAATATAATTATTTTGTGAAAGTTTATTGATTAATGAACTTCCTATTTCACCGTTAGAGCCTGTAATTAATATAACTTTTTTAGACATTTTTTAATAAATTTAGAGATATTTATTATGTCAAATATAAAAATTATATTTCAATTATTATGTTTATTGTTTATATCGTGTTCTAAAGAAGAGGACTATTTTTTTAATCCTAGTGATTCAATTTTTAATTCATCTTTAAATATTACAGGAACTAATCAAACTTTGGATTTAATAACTTGGAATATTGAAAATTTTCCAAAAAACAATTTAACTAATCTGTATGTTAAGCAAATCATTGATTCATTAAATGTTGATATTATGGCGATGCAAGAAATAACGGATATGCAATCTTTTAATAATATTATAGATTCTTTAGGAAATCATTGGGAAGGTTATAGATCTGGAGGAATTAATTCTGATAATCAAGAGTTAGCATATATTATTAATACTGAAAATGTTGAGTTAGTTTCAAGTCCATATACAATTCTGAATGATAATTCATATTATTTTGCATATAGAGAACCATATGTACTAGAAATAAAATATAAAGATATTGATTTTATTTTAATTAATGTCCATTATAAATGTTGTAGCGGATCTGAAGAAAGAAGATTGCAAGCATCCTCGTTATTATATTCATATATAAATACATTCTTAGATGATATGAGAGTTGTTGTTTTAGGAGATTTTAATGATTTGCTTATTGATGATAATAATGTTTTTCAACCTTTTTTATCTGATATGAACAATTTTTATTTTACAGATTATAGTATTGCTCAATCATCAAATTATTTTTGGTCTTTTCCATCTTGGCCAAGTCATTTAGACCATATTTTAATTACAAATGAGTTATTTGCATATATTCTTGATACTCAAACAGTTCTTGTTGATGGTTCTTTAAATGGTGGTTTAAGTGCTTATGATGGATATGTTTCTGACCATAGACCAGTTATGTTAAAGATATTAGTTAATGACTAATCTGATATTTTCTTTAAAAAATTTAATATCTTCTTTATGTGTTAAGTAATTTTCAACCTCATGAATATCTACCCATTTTGCTTCCGGGTTATTTTTATCCAGAGGTTTTAATTTTTCTTGTTCTGATTTAAATAAAAATATATGAATTGTTTTTAGTTCAGATAAATCATCTCTTCCATCTAGACCTATACGGTATCTATCATAATGGCCAATTTTTTTAACTAATTTTGGATTAATGATTCCAGTTTCTTCATAAATTTCTCTAATAGC
The DNA here is from genome assembly GCA_002704685.1 of Fidelibacterota bacterium. Taxonomy (GTDB): domain Bacteria; phylum Fidelibacterota; class Marinisomatia; order SCGC-AAA003-L08; family D37C17. Next base: position 20,770 of record PAHD01000028.1, on the reverse strand, counting down.
TGCATCTATGGGAGTCTCTCCTTCATCTATGTGACCTTTGGGTAAAGACCATGAATCATGATTTTGATTAACAATTGCAACTTCATTTTTTTGATTAAATATAATCCCACCAGCACATTCAACTTTTTTTGTATTATTTTTCATTTTTATAAATGTATTCTATTAATTGTTTAGCAATTTTATATTTTGTATTTTTTTCAAACTCTTTACTTCCTCCATTTTTTGAAAAAAGATAAATATGATTTGTATCCTCGTTAAATCCAGCTCCTTCTTCATTTGCGTAATTTAAAATTATATAATCAGAGCCTTTAGACCTCATTTTATTAATTGCATTTTTTTTACCGTTTTCTGTTTCTAATGAAAAAGCAATTTTAACCCCCTCATGCTTTGCAATAGTACTTCCCATAATATCAATGGATTTTTTTAATTTTATACTTTGAATATCCTTATTGCTTTTAATTTTATTATTTGAATATTCCATGGGTTTATAATCAGAAACAGCAGCTGCCATAAAAATATAATCAAATTTTTTATTTGATAATTCACTAGTTATCTTATCATTCATTTCATCTGCACTATTAATGTTTATTGTAGTTATACCAGAAATACTTGGTATAGATACTGGACCTGAAATTAGAGTTACTTTTGCACCATATTCTTTTGAAGCTTTAGCTATTGCATAACCCATTTTTCCACTTGAATGATTCGAAATAAATCTTACAGGATCAATAGGTTCTTTTGTTGGTCCAGCAGTTATTAAAATATTTTTATTTTCAAGAAATAATGTTTGATTAAATAATTTTCTTATTTCATTCATTATAGTATTTAAATTTGCTAATCTTCCTTTACCTGTATGTAGGCTTGCAAGCTGTCCTTCTTCAGGTGGAACAATAATATGACTTCTCTTTTTGAGTATTTTGATAGCATTTATTGTACCCTCATTTTCCCACATCCTAAAATTCATTGCAGGTGCAAATAAAATGGGTACGTCACAAATTGATAGTGTTGTTGATACTATTTCATCAGCTACACCATTTGCTGCTTTACATAGAATATTTGCTGTTGCAGGCACAACAATAATTGCATCAAGCTCAAATGAAAGATTAACATGGTCCATTCCACCCTTTGGATTTTTAGGAAATAGATTGGTTAATACTTCATTGTTTGAAAGCGCAGCAAGTGTTGCAATACCAATGAACTTTTCAGCAGATTCACTAATCATTACTTGAACATTTGCTTTTTCTTTTCTAATAAGCCTTATTAGTTCGCATGCTTTATATGCAGCAATAGAACCAGTAATACACAATAATATATTTTTATTTTTTACGCTATTCATTTTTTTATACAAACCATTAATCCATCTCTAATAGGAGCAAGAAAATTTGAAACTCTTTTATCTTTTTGAATATACTCATTTGTTTCAAATAAAACTTTAGCCTGTTTATCTTTAGGTTGAATAACCTCACCATCCCAAAGCATATTATCTAAAACAATAATACCACCTTTTTTAATTAATCTTACACATTCTAAATAATAGTTTAAATAGTTCATTTTATCAGCATCAATAAACACAAAATCAAATTTATTGTTGAACTTTTTCAGAGTTTCTAATGCAGGACCATGGTGGATAGTGATCATATTTTTATATTTAGATTTTTGAAAAAATTGTTTTGCTGTATTAATATGTTGTTCAATAAACTCACATGTATCAATAGAACCATTTGCTGGTAAAGCTCTAACCATAGATGCCGCGCTGTAACCTGTAAACATTCCTATTTCAAGAATTTTTTTGGATTTACTCATTTTTATTAAATGAGATAAAAAATTACCAACTAAAATACCGCTAATCATTTGAGGATAAGTTTCATTTTTATATGTATATTCTCTTATCTTCTGTTGGAGTTGATTTTCGTTATCAGAGTGTTCTTCACAAAATTGATTAATTATATTACTAACCACTTATTATTTTTTCTAATTTTTTATTTTGATATAAACTTTGAAGCTCTTGATATCCTCCAATGAAAGTATTATTAATGGAAATTTGAGGTACAGTATACTGCCCAGATAAATTTAATAATTCTTGTCTGCTCATATTAATTTCTTCAATATTAATTTCCTCATATTCGATAGCTAACTTATCTAATAAGTTTTTAGCTGCAGAACAATAACCACACCAGTTTGATGTATATATTTTAACCATGTATATAATGTATTTAATCTTTAATTTATAATATTAATATAAAAATAAATAATAAAGGAATAGTATGTATTTAAAAACAGGTGATAATGCCCCAGATTTTGAATTATTTAATTATGATAATACTTTAATTAAATCATCAAACTTGAAGGGTAAAAAGTATATTATTTGGTTTTTTCCAAAAGCTAATACACCCGGTTGAACCATTCAAGGGTGTGGGTTCCGTGATGAATTCGAAAAATTTAAAGATTTAAATATTGATGTTATTGGAGTTTCTGCTGATTCTGTTTCTAAGCAAGAAAAATTTGTTAAAAAAAATGATTTTCCTTTTTTAATGCTTTCTGATGAAAATAAGGAAATGCTCAAATCTTATAAAGCTTGGGGGCTTAAAAAATTTATGGGTAGAGAGTATGAGGGAATACATAGAATTTCCTATTTAATTAATGAAAAAGGAGTTATTGAAAAAGTATTTGATAAAGTTAAGACTAAATCTCATGCTTTAGATGTGCTAAATGAAGTTGGCTAAGCTGATTTCAACTAATAGTAGTATTTATATATTATTATCAATAGCTATGGTATCATGGGCTATTGCTTGGACCAATGCAAAAATAGTAGGTGAATATTTATCATTTTATAACCTAATTTTTTTAAGATTTTTATTAGGATTTATTTCATTATTACCTTTTTTGATTTATTATTATAAAAATCTTCCTGATTTTAAAAAGTACAAATATATTATAATTCCAAGTATATTATTTTTTATTTATAATATTGCTTTTTTTAAAGGAACATATTTTGGCCAAGCAGGAAGAGGAGCCATATTAGTTACAACATTAAATCCCTTATTTACATTACTCATTATGTCATTTCTTAGAAAAAAAATTTTATCAAAAGAAATTTTTGGAATAATTTTAGGATTATTTGGTGGTTTAATGATAATGGATGTTTTTAAATCTGGATTTAATTCAATATTGGATATTAAAAATATTTATTTTGTAATTTGTGCAATAACTTGGGGTATAATTACAGTTTTTATTGATACTGCACAAAAAAAAATAAACTCATATGTTTTTATTGGTTTGTGTTATTTTTTTACAATGATTATATCTTTTTTTTATACAGATTTTAATACAGTAGAACTATCAAAATTAGATATTAGATTTTACTTTAATTTCTTTTTAGTATCAATTGGAGCGATGTCATTTGGTACATCTGTATATATGTACTCCACATCAATTATAGGTCCAGTTAAAGCTAGTGTGTTTATTTTCTCTGTACCGTTTTTAGCAATGGGAACTTCATTCATTTTTTTAGATGAAGCATTTACGATTAATACAATCATCGGGGGATTAATTAGTTTATTAGCTATTTATATTGTTAATAAATAATTATATTTATTTATATTCTTTGATACTAATTAGTTGTTGAATGAAAATAGATCCAAAAAAATTAATTAAACAAGCAGTGATAGCTCAAAAAAATGCTAAGGCTAAATACAGCAAATTTATAGTTGGATGTGCATTACTTTCAGAAAATGAGGAAATAATTTTAGGATGTAATATAGAATCAGCTGCTTATCCTAGTACAATGTGTGCAGAAAGAGTTGCTATCTACGCTGCAATATCTAGAGGTATAACTAAATTTAAAGCAATAGCTATTGTATCTCCTTCATCTGGTAAACCGTGTGGACCTTGCAGGCAAATAATGCATGAATATTTGGGTGATATACCTATCTATATATCTAATGGAAAAAATAGTAAGTTTGAAACACATCATATTTCTAATTTATTACCACATCCATTTGGCTAAAAATGTTTGATATACATAATTTAATTCTTAAGAAAAAAAATCATCAACCATATAATTCATCAGAATTAGAGTTTATTGTTAAATCATATTTAACAGGTCATATTAATAACGATGATATGACCTCATGGTTAAAAACAATATTTAATTATGGAATGGGCACAGATGAAACAGTTCATTACACAAAATCGATTATTAATTCAGGAGAGAAAATTAAATTTCATAATATTGATGGATATATTATTGATAAGCATTCAACTGGAGGTATCGGAGATAAAGTATCTTTAATCCTTGGACCAATTTTAGCTGCATGTGGATGTTATGTACCTATGGTTGTTGGGAGATTTTTAGGTCATACAGGAGGCACATTAGATAAACTAGAATCGATACCTGGTTATAATGGATTAATAGAAATTAAACAGTTTAAAAAAATTGTGAAAAAAGTTGGAATTTCAATAATAGGTCAAACAGATGAAATATGTCCAGCAGATCGTAAAATATATGCACTTAGAGGTGAAACAAATACAGTAGCATCTCTTCCTCTTATATGTGGAAGCATAATGAGTAAAAAAATTGCAGAAGGAATTCAAGGATTAGTATTAGATATTAAATATGGTAATGGAGCATTTTTATAATCAAAATTTGAAGGTAAAAAATTAGGTAAATTATTATCTTTAATTGGTTCAAAGTGCAATGTAGATGTAAAATATTTTGGTACAGATATGAATCAGCCGCTTGGGAATTTTACTGGTTTAAGTTGTGAAGTTATTGAATCAATTAATTGTTTAAAAGGTAATGGACCAGATGATCTAATGAAAGTTGTTTTTCAACTGGGACAGATTGCATTATCATTAGCTGGTATTAACAGTGCTAAAGAAAAAATATTAAATGTAATAAATGATGGCTCAGCATATGAAGTTTTTGATAAAATGGTTTATGAACATGGTGGTAATATTAATAACATTAGTTGCGACTATAATAATAATATAGAAATTAAAGCTGAAAAATCTGGAATTTTTCAATTTATTAATACCAAAAAAGTTGGCGAAGCTATCAATTTTATAAATATTTTAAATGGTAAGAAGGATAATCAATCAGGTGCTGAATTTTTTAAAAAGAATAACGATAAAATAAATAGAGGAGATTTAATTATGAGATTATTTGCTAATAATGAGAGCAATTTAATTATTGCTAAAAAATTAGTTAATGAATCTTATATAATTAATTGATAATCAATTTTATGTTTAATGAATTATCAATCGATAGTAAATATTTTTATCATAATTGTTTATCAATTTTGATGATTTTTGTATGGTTATTTATTTTTATCAAAGGCTATAAGGTTAAAACTCGTACCAATAAAAATAAAATTTCTAAATTGATAATAGCTATTTGTTTGACTCAAGAAATATTAGATTATATAAATAGAATATTTTTAGACTCTAATTATATTTTTTCTGTTCATCGTGATTTACCTTTTTTACAATTCTGTCAGATTAGTTTTTATTTTTCATTATTATGTATTTTCTTAAATAGAAATTATCATAATGATAATAAATATTATTCAAATAATTTCTTGTTTGACTGCGCATTTTTATTAGGTTTTTCTGGAGCTTTTCAAGGAATAATAACACCAGATTTTTTTAATATTAATAATTTAGTAGGAGTAATTTGTATTCAGCTCCAACATTCATTAATTATATTAAATTTAATTTGGCTTATGACTGCTTTTAATTATCGATTAAGATTCAAAGGTGTATGTTTAACTTATATTTTTATAAATATTATTGCTCCTTTAGCACTAATATTTAATCATTATTTAGGGACTAATATTAATGGTGATTTTGCTAACTATTTTTATGTAATTGAACTCCCAAAAGTTGATACTATTTTTTTGAATTATGCTGCTCAATTTCCATCACCTAAATATATATTGTATATGCAGCCAGTTTTCATTATTTATTTTATCATACTATATTTGCCATTTGCTATTTCAAATAAGATTAAAAAAAATTAATTTATTATTTCTAATACAAGCACTATAGGCTGTAAATTTATACTATGAATTCCATCGTATTATTTAAAAATAATCTAAGAATAAATGATAATCCTGCTTTATTCCATGCGTCAGAAAGTGAAAATAAAATTTTACCAGTATATATTCATGATGATATTAATATTAAAAAGCAACTTGGAAGTGCATCAAGGTATTGGTTGTATAATGCATTAATAAGCTTAAATAAATCTCTCAATTTTAATCTTTCTTTTTATAGGGGTGATACAATTGATATTTTAATGAAAATAATTAAAAAATATGAGATTTCAGATATTTATTGTGAACAACCTTTTTTAAAAAATGACATTATATTATTTGATCAATTAAAATTAAAGCTATCTCAATTAAATGTGAAATTTAATATCCACAACTGTACGTTATTATGGAGTCCTCAATATATATTAAAAAAAGATAACACCCCCTATAAAGTATTTACACCATTCTATAGAAAGGGATGCCTTGAAAAAATAAAGCCTGATCTTCCTGTTGGTGTTCCAAATAAATTGAATTTTTTACCTAAAGATGATTCAGAAATTGATGATTTAAAGCTTTTGGATAAATTTAGATGGTATGATAAAATGGATAGTCAATGGGATATATCTGAAAATTCTGCTGTAAAAATTTTAGATTCATTTCTAGAATCCTCTATCTATAATTATAAAAAAGGACGAGATTTTCCTGCTTCAAATGATACTTCTAAACTATCTCCATATATAAGGTTTGGATTAATTTCAGTAAATAAAATATGGTATGCGTTAGATAGACTTAATTTTGATAGAAATATTGCACATTATAAATCAGAGTTAGGCTGGAGAGAATTTTCATATTATTTATTATATCATTTTTCATTTATGGATACAAAAAATCTACAAACAAAATTTGATGATTTTAATTGGGAAAATTCAAGTGAAAAATTTGATGCTTGGAAAAAAGGTGAAACAGGTTATCCTATTGTTGATGCAGCAATGAGGGAACTATGGGAAACAGGTTATATACATAATAGAATGAGGATGGTTACTGCATCTTTCCTTGTAAAAAACTTATTAGTTGATTGGAGGCTTGGAGAAAGCTGGTTTTGGGATTGTTTATTTGATGCTGACTATGCTTCAAATATAGCTGGATGGCAATGGACAGCTGGTACAGGAGCAGATGCTGCACCATATTTTAGAATTTTTAATCCAATATTACAGGGAGAAAAATTTGACTCTGAAGGTAAATATACTCTAAAATACATTCCTCAATTAAAAGATGTCCCCTTGAAATACTTACAAAAACCTTGGGAGTTTAGCTCAAATTTAGATTACGCAAATCGAATTGTTGATTTAAAAGATTCAAGAGATAATGCTTTATATCAATACTCACTTATAAAATAATTAATAGCCATGCTCATTATAAATTCAATGAAAAAAAATATTTTACTNTTACTAATAACATTTTTACTACCAAATAATCAAATTGATTATTATTTAATTGGAGATAATAGTCATGTAATAATTGGAACGATTGAAGATGGGGTAGAAAAGCCTCGAGATTTAGATTTTCATCCTACTATTAATGATCAACTATGGATTTTAAACCAAGGGGAAGATGTTTATCCAAATAATAGTGAAGTAATTACAAACATATGCATTCCTTTAAATACAGATATCACGTTTATNATTTTTGATTCTGCAGATGATGGAATATGTTGCGAAAGTGGAGNAGGATCTTATATAGTTTCAGATTGTAATAATGTTTATGCCTCCGGAGGTGACTATGAATCAGTTGATTCAACATCCTTTATAATAAATACTAGTTGTGGTAATTCATGTGACCCATTTGAGAGTAGCATAGATGTTATTATTAATACTGATGATTGGGCAAAAGAAATTTCCTGGGAATTATTTAATTCAGATGATAATACTATTTATGCAAAAAAATTAGAGCCAGGCGGAAGTACAGTGATATATAATGATGCAGGTTTATCNTCTCAGACATCGATTTATAAAAAAGATTCATACTCGCGCCATTTTATGCATACAGCTAGTGCTTTATCATTTGATGATACAGGTTNTTTTGCAAATACGTTAGAATGTCAAGATGCAAATAATAATCCTAATGGTTATTTTAGTGGTCCAACATTATGGGATTCAGATCTTTCAATTTATGCAAATTTAAATCAAGATGGACCTTTACTTGGAAGTCATTTAGATATGATACATCAAAGTCCATTTTCAATGGGAATTGAATATGCTGGTTTAGGTAACGTTTATTGGGTTTTTGATGGTTACCATGCATCTATAGTGCGATATGATTTTGTTATGCCTCATGAGGTTGGAGGTAATGATCATTCAGATGGAAAGGTTTGGAGATATGATGAGGTAGATATAGCGATGCATGAAGGCATNCCTAGTCATATGGTTCTTAATGATAGTACAGGTGAACTTTTTATATCTGATACCGGTAATCAAAGAATTATAGTTTTCAATACACAATCAGGAATTTTTCAAGAAGATTTAACGCCATATGGAGAATCATTGAACCAATATTGGTTAATGCAAAATTCAGATTGGGGAATATATATTAATGAAGGATTAAACAAGCCTTCAGGGATTGATTTTTATGATAATAGATTAGTTGTAAGTGATTACGAAACAGGAGATATTATCATTTATAATACAACATTATATCCACCTCAAGAAATTGGTCGTATAATAACTGGTTACGAAAATAGTATTATGGGAATCAAGATAGGTCCTAATAAAAAAATATGGTATGTTAATTATTCTGCTAATGAAGTTATAAGAATTGATTATANTACTTTAATTGGTGATATTAATCAGGATGAAACGTTAAATATTCTTGATGTTATNGCATTAGTAAATTCTATTTTAGNAGATGAAGAATTAACCAACCAACAGCTTATTATTGCTGATCAAAATCTCGATGGNTTGNTTAATATTTTGGATGTAATAAGTCTAGTAAATACTATAATTAATTCNATTTAATTATAGTATTTAGATAATCATAAGTATCTACTAAAGTTTTTTCTAAACTAATTGGTTTAAATTTCAAAATATCCTTTGATTGGTTACAATCTATAAAATAATCATANCTTAGTTTACTTGAAGCTTCTTTTAAAGTAGCGTCAAATAATGAAAGAAATTTAATTAGAAAATCAGGTGCAATCAATGTTGGGGTATTGTAACCTAATGAGTTCATTTTNAAGCTTATATCTTTCATCCAGTACGTATTTTCACATAATAAAAACCGTTTACCAATAGATTGATTATTTTCAATTGAATCAACATGAGCCTTAGCAACATCTCTAACATCAACTAATGGAATTTTCATCCGCGGTATCATTGGCATTTCACGTTTCATCAACATTTTAAAAATATTTAACGATGCTGAGCTTAAATGATTTCCAATACCTGGGCCCCATACTAGTACAGGATTAATAGTTGACAATTTCATAGAAGAATTTTTAGATACAAATTCCCATGCAGCTTTTTCAGCAATTGTTTTACTTTTTGTATATGCGCTTACTCCNTTTGATTTGATATTTGTCCACATAGTTTCATTAAAATTTTTAATATGTTTATTCCCATCATATACTGCTGCATTTGATGATGTTAGAATTATTCTATTTACAGACATTTTTAACGCTGCATTTAGTACTCTTAGTGTGCCTTCTTTGGCAGGTGAAATTAAGTCATACTCATCCTTAGGTTTTCTTTTAGGGAAAGGACTTGCTGTATGTAAGATAATATCACAATTTTTAACTGCATCTTCCCAACCGTAATCTGAGTCTAGACTTGTTTCAACAAATTCAATATCAATTTTTTTTTCTAGTTGCTTTTCAATGTCATTTTGAATGATTTTTGAATATTTTAAATCCCTAACGGTTCCTCTTACTGAATAATTTCTTTTNTATAATTCTAAAATTATATGCTTTGCAATATATCCATTTGAACCTGTAACAAGAANTTTTTTCATTGTAAACCTNTAATATTAGTAGCTATTTATNTCTTTTAATATTTCATCAGTTATTAAATCATNTGATTTAATTGAATCTAAGTTTTCTTTTAATTGAGATAGCTTTGATGCTCCAAGTATAACTGAACTTACATTTTTATTTTTTAAACACCATAAAATNGCAAGTTGAGATGATTTNATNCCTAGTTTTTTTGCTAATNAATTAANTTTTTTAATTTTATTAAAATCAATNTTATCCATTGAATCAGCAAGCCATTCATAGCCTTTAACTTTAAATCTAGATTTTGTAGGTATCCCATCATTATACTTNCCTGTTAATAATCCTGAAGCTAAAGGAGACCATATTGTTGTACCAATTTTATATTTTTTAAATATATCTTTATACTCTTTTTCAAATCTATCTCTAAATAATAAATTATATTGAGGTTGTTCCATTGTTGGTCCTCTTAAGTTAAATTTCTTGGCACATTTAAAAGATTCTTTAATTTCNTCTGCGCTCCACTCAGATGTTCCCCANTATAAAATTTTTCCTTGATGTATTAAGTCATTCATNGCATAAACTGTTTCAGAAATTGGAGTATCAGGATCAGGTCTATGGCAAAAAAATAAATCAAGATAATCTACTTNTAATCTTTTTAATGCTGCATTGCATGCATCATGAATATGTTTTTTGGATAGACCTCTTTGAGTAGGTAGTTCACCCCCCCAAAAAACTTTACTTGAAACNATATAAGTATCTCTTGTCCAGTTAAGTTTATTTAATACTTTTCCCATTAAAATTTCAGAGTCACCTGAAGCATANGCTTCAGCATTATCAAAAAAATTAACACCTTGTTCATAGGCAAANGCCATACATTCTAGTGCTTGTTTTTGTCCCAATTGATTTACAAATGTAACCCATGAACCAAATGATANTTCACTAATTTTTAATCCAGAGTTACCTAAATTTCTATATTCCATTTTAAACCTCTATTTATTGCAATTCCAACATATCCCAAAATTTTCTGGATTTATTTCTTTACAATTTTTACAAATCCATTCAATTTTATTTTCTTTGTACTTTAAGTTTTTTTCATAATCTGAAATTATTTTTATAGANTCATTTAACTTATTTTTTGGAACTAAAATATCAACTTGTATTACATCAATTGGAAGCTCACCAATTNCTATAGATAAATTTTCACCTAATAATTGTGATTTAATTAAATTATTTTTTAATAATCCTTGAATAAAATAAGCTTCGTAATTATTTGCAGCTTTATATAATAGCNTGTAGTCCAAATNAACTATAATTTCTTATTAAGAATATCNATAATTTTATCAATTGAAATTCTTTCTTGCTTCATAGTATCTCTATCTCTTAATGTGACAGTATTGTCTTCTAGAGTATCATGATCAACTGTAATTCCAAANGGTGTTCCTGCTTCATCTTGTCTTCTATATCTTTTACCAATCGAACCACCTNCATCATAAAAAGAAGCAATCCCAGAGTTTCTNATATCATCTACAATTTTTTGTGAAATTTCNGGCATATTATTTTTATTCATCAGCGGAAATACTGCAACTTTTATAGGTGCAATTTTTGGTGATAATTTCAATACAGTCCGAGATTCTCCATTTACTTCTTCCTGCGTAAAAGCATCAGCTAGAATTGTTAATAATGAACGGTCAACACCTGCTGAAGCTTCAACTACAGCTGGTACAAAATGTTCATTATTTATCTGGTCAAAATAAGTTAATTTTTTATTACTGGCATTCATATGTTGGTCTAAATCAAAAGTGCCTCTATCTGCAATACCCTCTAATTCAGACCATCCAAAATCAAATTTATATTCGATATCATAGCAAGCAGAAGAATAGTGTGCAAGCTCATCTTCTCCATGGGGTCTTAGTCGCAATTTTTCTTTATTAATTCCAAGTGAATGAAACCACTTCATTCTTTCTTCACACCAAAATTCTAGCCATTNTTTTGTACTATCAGGTTTACAGAAAAATTCCATTTCCATTTGTTCAAATTCACGAGTTCTAAAAATAAAATTTCCAGTTGTAATTTCATTTCTAAAAGCTTTGCCTATTTGGGCTATTCCAAAGGGAAGTTTTTGNCTTGATGTAGCTTGAACATTTTGGAANTTTACAAAAATTCCTTGAGCAGTTTCAGGCCTTAAATATGCAATTGAGGAAGAATCATCAACTGGNCCAATATTTGTTTTAAACATTAAATTAAATTGTCTAATATTTGTCCAATCTCCGACCTCTTTAGTTTGTGGATCAATAATACCAGATTCTATCATGATATCACCACTNTTATTTTGCTTATTTATAAGATTTGAAACAATCTTAGTAATTAATTCTTCTTTGGAATCTATTTCTAATATTTTAGATATTGTGCTTAAAACTTCTTCTGATTGTTCTTCTAAAAGATGATCAACTCTATACCTTTTTTTTGATAATTTATTATCAATTAAAGGATCATGAAAATTTTCAACATGTCCACTTGCTTTCCAAACATCTGGATGCATTAAAATTGCAGCATCCATTCCGACAATATTATTTCTTGAGGTAACCATAAATTGCCACCATTGATTTTTAATATTTCTTTTAAGCTCAACCCCTANAGGGCCATAATCCCAAGTTGATGCTAATCCTCCATAAATTTCACTACTTTGAAAAACAAAACCTCTTTGTTTTGACAATGAAGTTAATATCTCTAAAATTTTTGCATCATCCTTAATAGTTGCCATCTATTTCCTTTTTTTAAATTTTTTCTTAGNTTTTTTATTTTTTATCATATCAATTGCTGTGTTTAAATCGATTGTTTTATAATCAATATCTTTGGGAATTGTTACATTTATTTTACCATTAGTTANATACATNCCATATCTTCCATCTTTTATTAGGATTTTACTATTTTCACTTTCTCCAAGTGTTTTTAATACAGATGCTTCTTTTTTTGATTGGGCTAATAGTTCTATTGCTCTTTCAACTGTAATATCTAGTACATTATCAGATTTAGGAATGGTACAATTTTTATTTCCGCATTTTAAATAAGGNCCGTATCTTCCAATATCTTTAATTATTTTTTCATTGTTNGTATTTAANCCAATTTCTTTAGGCATTTCAATAATTTGTGATGCTATTTGATTGGTAATATTATCATGAGTTACACCAGGGGGAAGGGATTTCATTTTTTTACCTAATTGTAAATATGGACCAAATCTTCCTTTTTTAAGTAAAATTTGTTCGTTTGTTTGTTTATCAGTCCCCATTTCTTTTGGTCCAGCTTTTTTATCATCAAAATAGCTTTTTATTTTTTCACCAGAAAGTTNACTTGGAATGACATCTGAATCCAAGTTAACCCTTTCATCACCACTTTGAGCATAAAGTCCATANCTACCAATACGTATTTCAAATTCANTAGTTTTATGATTTATGGATGTAATTAATCTAGATTTATTTTTATCACANTCTTGTTCTANTTGGTTCTTTAATCCATTTGAACTATTTGAACTAAAATAAAAATTATTTAGAAAATCTTCTTTTTTTTCTTTACCTAGCGATATTTCATCAAGCGAGTTTTCCATATTAGATGTNTACTCAAGNTTTACAAGGTCTTGAAAATAGTTTTCTAAAAATTGTACAATTGCATATCCTGTTAATGTTGGAATTAAAGCTCCGTTAGAATTATTTACATATCCTTTATCTTGTATTTTTTTCATGATGTTTGCATATGTTGAAGGTCTTCCTATTCCTAAAGATTCCATTTCTTTAACAAGGGACGCTTCAGTAAATCTACTGATTGGTTTTGTAAAATGCTGTTTTGGCTTTATATCTCCCCATAATAGATTATCTCCTTTATTAACTAAAGGTAAAACTTTTTCCATATCATCTAAAGTAGCATTAGGATCATCAGATCCCTCAACATAAGCTCTTAAAAATCCAGGGAATAAGATTGTTTTTCCAGATGAACTAAAAATATGTTTTCCATCAGATATATATAAAGTTGTTTGCTCAACTTTTGCTGATTTCATTTGAGAAGCTACAGTTCTTTTCCAAATCAAATCATATAATTTATATTCTTGATTAGATAATTTATCTTTTAACATTTGTGGATCTTTGAAACTTGATCCAGCTGGTCTTATTGCTTCATGTGCTTCTTGAGAATTTTTTGCTTTACTCCTATAAACTTTTGGTTGACTAGGTAAATATTCATTTCCATATTTCTGTTTAATTAAATTTCTTGCAGCATTTAGAGCTTCATTTGATAAGTTGATAGAATCAGTTCTCATATAAGTTATAAGACCTTCTTCATATAAATTTTGAGCTGCCCTCATAACTTGATTTGAATTCATTTTTAATTTTCTTATGCCTTCTTGTTGAAGAGTAGAAGTTATAAATGGTGGATAAGGATTTTGATTTTTTGGCTTTTTAATTACTTCATCAATTTTCCAATCATTTTTTGAAATAGATTGTATTAATTCATTGGCTGCCTGTTCATTTAAAACGATAACATCTTTTTTTTCTAGTTCACCAGTAGTTTTATTAAATGAATTTCCAATAGCAATTTTTTTACCATCAATTGATATTAATTTACTAACAATACTGTCTTTTTTAAATTTGAATTCACCTTGTAAATCCCAAAATTCATTTTGTTTAAAATTTGTTCGAAGCTTTTCTCTATCAACTAAAATTTTAACTGCAGGACTTTGAACTCTTCCTGCAGATAAGCCGCCTTTTACATTCATCCATAATTTTTTTGAAACTAAAAATCCAAATAATCTATCAAGAAATCTTCTGCATTCTTGTGCATTAACTAAATTAATATCAATCTCTTTTGTATTANTGATTGATTCATTGATTGCATCTGGAGTTATTTCATTAAAAATCATTCTTTTTACTGGAATTTTTGGCTTTAACTCATCAACTAAATGCCAGGCAATNGCTTCTCCTTCTCNNTCAGGATCAGTTGCTATATAGATTNCGNTTACATTTTTTAANGATTTTTTAATTTGTTTTANAACATCCTTNCCTCNTTGAGANACAACATATGTTGGTTTGAAACCAT
This sequence comes from Fidelibacterota bacterium, assembly GCA_002704685.1. Classification (GTDB taxonomy): domain Bacteria; phylum Fidelibacterota; class Marinisomatia; order SCGC-AAA003-L08; family D37C17. The sequence continues at coordinate 5,671 of PAHD01000028.1, read as the reverse complement.
TATCAATATCAAGCCCTAGACCTTTATCAGATAAATCTCTTATATGTCCAACTGAAGCTTCAATTTCAAACTTTTCTTTACCTAAAAATTTTTTTAGTGTATTTATTTTGGAAGGNGACTCTACAATAATTAAACTTTTAGAACTCATATAAAAAATTATCCTTAATTAATATTTTAAAATTACACATAATATTATTTTATTTTACAACATATATTATTTTAATTTATTTTTATGAAATTTCAAGGTCAAATATCAAAAATGATCACTAAACTTAATAATCCTATTGATTATTTTTTACCAATTGGGCAAGATAAAATTAAACTTAATAATTATTTAGGTAAAAAATTAAAATTAAAATTTAATGATGAAATTAGATGTATAAGTTGTAATAGNNTNATAAAAAAAACATATATGCAAGGCTATTGTTATCNTTGTTTNATAACATCTCCTAAAACTGAAGAATGTGTTTTTAAACCTCATTTATGTCAAGCTCACTTAGGNAAAGCAAGAGATATGANTTTTGCAAAAGATAATTGNTTAGTACCAACTTTTGTTTATTTATCATTAACAAGTAATTTAAAAGTAGGAGTGACTAGGCANAATCANATNCCATCACGTTGGATTGATCAGGGTGCACATTATGCAATTAAATTTGCAAAAACACCAAATAGATACTTAGCAGGTCTAATTGAACTAGAAATTTCAAAACAAATATCTGATAGAACCCAGTGGAGGAAAATGATTTTAGGTGATTATGAAAAGATTGATTTGATTTCTCAAAAAAAATCTTTAAAAAAATCTTTGCCAGAAAATTTAACGAGATATTTTTTAGATGATGAACAAATAATTGAGCTTAAATATCCTCAAATAAAAAACCTAGAAAAAATAAAATCATTTAATGTAGAAAAATTAAAAATCATTGAAAATGAATTGATTGGTTTAAAAGGACAGTATTTACTTTTTAGAGATAACTATGTTTTAAATGTAAGAAAATATACTGGATATAACTTTACAGTCTCATTAGGTTAGAATCTAATAAGATTTAGGCTGTTTTATTATAATATGTAATTTTAGGTTTTGATTTTTTGATTATAGTATTATAAGTCACTAAACATGATTGGACATTTTCTTGCTGTGGGATATCATACATAATATCAATCATAATTTTTTCTAATATTGATCTTAGAGCTCTAGCACCTGTATTTCTTTCTAATGCTTGTTTAATTATTTCATCTATAGCTCTATTTGTAAAATCTAATTGAATGTTATCAATTTTAAAAAGATGTTTAAATTGCTTTATAATAGAATTTTTCGGTTCTAATAAAATAGATTTCATTAGTTTTTCTGTTAGGTTTTCCAAAGAAGAAATAATTGGTAGCCTGCCAATTAATTCTGGAATAAAACCATATTTCACGATATCTTCAGGTTTAACGAAATGTAAAAAATTACTATTTAAATTTTTAACTTTCTTTTTTCTATTAAATCCAATTTCACCACCTTTTAATCTTTTATTAATAATTTTTGATATACCATCAAATGTTCCACCACAAATAAATAATATGTTAGTTGTATCAATTTTAACAAGTGGTTGTTCAGGGTGCTTTCTACCGCCTTTGGGTGGTATATTTGCAATCGTACCCTCTAAAATTTTCAGCAAAGATTGTTGAACTCCTTCACCAGAAACATCTCTTGTAATTGATTGGTTTGCATTTTTCTTAGTTATTTTATCAATTTCATCAATATATATAATTCCTTTTTGAGTTTTATCAATATCATAATTTGCTTCATGATATAATCTCACTAGAATATTTTCGACATCTTCACCTACATACCCTGCTTCAGTTAATACAGTTGCATCAACAATCACGAATGGCACATTTAGAGTATTTGCAAGTGATTTTGCGAGTAGTGTTTTCCCGGTCCCCGTAGGCCCAACAAGTAAAATGTTGCTTTTATCAATATTAATTGAATTTTTTTTAGAAAAATGTTCTAATCTTTTATAGTGATTATAAACCGCTACGGAAATAGTTTTTTTAGCATTATCTTGTCCAATGACATATTTATCTAATTCTTTTTTAATTTCATGTGGTTTTTTTATTGATAACTCAAAGTTTTTTTGTGAATTGATTAATTTAAAAGATTTATCTATACAAAAATTACAAATATGNCAATTTTCGCCTTCAATTAATAATTCATAATTATTACTATTAGATTGACAAAATGAGCATATCACTGATGTTTTNTTTGGANTTTCTTTGCTCATANTTTATTTTTGAGGTTTTATGATTTTATCAATAATCCCATATTCNAATGCTTTTTCAGANGACATAAAATGATCTCTATTAGTATCAGATTCAATTTTTTTAACTGTTTGNCCAGTATTTTTACTCAATATTTTATTTAATTTTTCTCTTAAGTATAATATCTCTTTGGTNTGTATTTCAATATCTGATGCTTGTCCTTGTGCTCCTCCTAAAGGCTGATGAATCATAACTCTAGAATTTTCCAGTGCCATTCTTTTACCTTTTGAACCAGCGCTTAGAAGTATTGCAGCCATACTTGCTGCTTGCCCCATACATATTGTAGATATTTGTGGTTTTATATAGTTCATTGTATCTAAAATTGCAAAACCAGAGGTAATTAGTCCTCCAGGTGAGTTAATATACATGTAAATATCTTTTTCAGGATTATCTGCTTCTAAAAATAAAAGTTGTGCTATTATTGTACTACTAACTGCATCGTTAATTGAAGAACCTAAAAATATAATTCTTTCTTTTAAAAGTCTAGAATATATATCAAATGCTCTTTCTCCATTTGCAGTTTGTTCAACAACCATTGGGATTAAACTATTTGTATTNTTTTTTTTCATTTTTAAACCTTTANTTTTTTCTCAATTTGTCAGTAGAGCTTTCATTAGTTTTATTTATAAAATAATTTTCTAANTTTTCATAAAGTTTTTGATTTGATAAATCTTCTTTTAATTTTTGTTTATTTTCATCTTGTANATAGTATTTTTTAATCTCTTTTTTGTAGCTTTCATTCTTTTTTATTTGNTCATCNATAAAGGTTTTTACATCATTATCAGAGATANTGATTTTTTCTTCTTCAAGTAGTACATTTCGTATTAAAATCCACTTAACAGAGTTTTCTGAATTCTTGTTCAGCGTTTCNGAAATTTTTGTTTCATCAAATTCTTGATTCATTTGTTTGTACTGTTTTTTATAATCTTCAATTAAATAATTTTTGTAATTATCAATCATTGATTTTGGTGCATCTAATTTGGTTTTATCGATNAAATAATCAACAATTTTATTATGATATTCTTTTTTATTCTCCATATCCAAGTCATTTTGNATTTTATCTAANAAATTAGATTTTAAATCTTTTAAATCTTTTANATTTGGATCTATTAGTTTNAAAAAATCATTATTAAGTTCAGGAAGAATTTGTTCTTCAATATTATTGATTTTTACCAAGTAATTAACAGGCTTTGTGTCTTGTTCAATTGTAACTTTAATCTCATCACCAATTTTTTTATTGATAAATTTTTTAGCAATATCTCCTGAAAATAAGCCTTCACCAATTTTAACAAAATGATTTTTCAAAACACTGCCTTCAATAACTTTACCTTGGTCNTCTAACTTATTGAAATCTCCATAAATAAAATTCCCCAACTTAATAGACCCTTTAACTGACTGTGTTTTTGCGTGTTTAGTTTGGAGATCAAGTAANGCATCTTTTACATCATTATTACCAGCTATATACTTATTGGTTTTGATTGTCACTTTTTTCTTAAAATTAGGAAGTTTAAAATCAGGTTTAATTTCGAAGGAAATTTCTAGTTCTAAGTTAGACATTTCTTTGAAGTTTGCCTTGGTAACTTGTCCTTGATTAATAGGTGTTAGCTTTAAATCAATAAGTGCTTTTCTATAATATTTATTAATTGCTGAATCTAAAAATTTAGCTTCAATTGATGGGGTGTANTTTTTTTTAAATAACGTTAGAGCTTGTCCGAAAACTTTTCCTTTTCTACCTCCAGGTGGTGTATAATTTGATTTAAAATTATTAAATTCAACTTCATAGTCNTTCTTTAGATTAGCCCAACTTACATTTATGCTTATTNTTTTTGTAAAACTATTAATGTTTTTTACACTTAATTCCATATTATCTTTAATTTCATATTTTTATTATTAATTATATNTTTATAAGTTATAATTAATTTTATGGGAAAAGAAACTCTATATAATAAAAAAAGTAGAGAAGAATTACAAAAAGACTTAAAAAAATGAAATTTTTTTAAGACAAACATTATCTTTTTATAAATATATAAAATTAGATGATCTGGATATTTTAAGAGATAAAATATATAAATCATTTAATAGTTTAAAAATTCTAGGACGTATTTATATAGCTGACGAAGGTATTAATGCTCAAATTAGTATCCCCCAGAAAAATATAAAAAAATTTGAAAAATTATTAGATGTAGATTTTAATTTTGGGAATATTTTTATTAAAAAAGCTGTTAAAGAGGGGAATTCTTTTTTCAAGTTAATTGTAAAAATCAAAAATGAAATAGTTGCTTACAATATTTCTAGTAAAGATTATAATATGAATAAAATTGGGAAACATCTTGATTATGAAGAATTTAATAAATCTATTGATAATGGTGCTATTGTGTTGGATATGAGAAATTATTACGAAAGTGAAATTGGCAAGTTTAAAAATGCAATAATACCAGATGTTGAACGTTCCCAGGAATTATTACCTACTGTAAAAAAAATGTTAAAAAATAATAAAAAAAATAAAATTTTACTTTATTGTACAGGCGGCATCAGGTGTGAAAAAGCAAGCTCTTATTTGATTCATAATGGATTTAAAGATGTTAATCAGCTTAATGGAGGAATAATTAAATATGCAAGTGATGTAAAAAAAAATAATGTAAAATCTAAATTTATAGGTAAAAATTTTGTTTTTGATTCTAGGATGTCTGAGTCAATAACAGGTGATATTATTGGTGAATGTCATATGTGCTCAGAACCATGCGATAGACACACTAATTGCTTAAACGAACATTGCCATATTTTAATTATACAGTGTAGTAAATGTTGCAGAAATTTTAATAATTGTTGCTCAAGGGATTGTGCAGATTTTTTATTGATAGATAAAGAAAAAAGAAAAAAAATATTTAAATCTGGTAAAATTAAATTCAATGCTCAAAAATCAGATCGTATTAAACCCAAGTTAAAAGATATTAAAAACATTTAGTTAAATATTAATCAAATCCTTTTCTAATTAAAGTCTAATTAAATCAAAATAAAAATATTTTAATTTTTGTATAATTATGAAATTAAACATATATTAAAACCCTTTTTATTGATTTTTTATTAATTAAGGGATAAGGGCTAGGTTGATATATATCACATTTGATATTGTTTACTTATAATAAGTTCACAGTAGAATTGTTAGCCAATTTAGAGTAATTAGGAGGAGAAATGAAAAGATTTTTATTAATTTTAATGTCACTAATGACATTTTTAACTGCTGAAGAAGTTGTAATAACGCTATCTTCCGCTGAGCCTATAAATGGTATTCAGTTTCCATTGACAGGTGGTGGAACGTATTCTCAGTATGTAGCTCAAACAAATCAGTTTAACCAATTTATAGATATTG
>PAHD01000027.1 GCA_002704685.1 Fidelibacterota bacterium | reverse complement strand
CTACATTAACATTACTAATTCCTGCATCTATAGCCTCTATATGGATTTATTTAGGGTACCCATATAATATTGATCCTATATTTCCGGGAATGCTTAGTAGCTTTATTTTAAATAAACCTAATCGCCTTTTTTAGTTTTTTCAAATAATACATTCATAATTTTTGATATTTCATCTGAGCTTTTACTATCTATTGATGATTTGTAATTTAATGTATCAACATTAGCCTCGAGGTCTTTTACAAATTTACCATTTTTTATGTCATTAAGAACGTTTTTTAATTTATTTTCATATTCATCATCAATTAGATAATTACCAGATTTAAGCCCACCATAACGCGCTGTATCGCTTATTGCATTATAAAGATAATCAAAACCCTTTTCATGGAACAAGTCAACAATCATTTTAATCTCATAATAACAAACAAACCATGCAACGACAGGAGAATATCCTGATTCAAGTAATACTTTAAGTGATTTTTCTATAATCATAGGAAGACCACCAGTTAGCAATGCTTGTTCTCCGAATAAATCCGTTTCTGTTTCTTCTTTAAATGTTGATAAAAATGAACATACTCTGGCTGATCCTATAGCCTTACTATATGCTTTTGCAATATCAAGTGCATTACTAGAATAGTTTTGATTAACAGCNAGCAGAGCAGGAACTCCCNTATNTTTTTTATACTCATCTCTNACCATTTGCCCACCACCACTTGGTGCTACCATTATAACATCAANATTTTCGGGAGGTTGTATTAAATTGTATGTTATATTATANCCATGAGAGAAAAGGACTNTATCATTTTCATTTAAATTATCTTTAATTTTTGTATTGAAAACTTCTGGAATAGATGCATCTGAAACTAAAATACATATTATATCCGCCCAAGATGATACATCTTCAATGGAATCATATACNATATCATCCTCTAATAAATCTTTTTTTATTGAATCAACAGTTCGGACGCCTACTTTTATTGAAAAACCAGAATCTCTAAGGTTTAAAGCTTGAGCTCTACCCTGATTACCGTATCCAATAATACCAATTTTTTTATTTTTAATTATAGATAGAGAAATATCTTTATCAAAAAAAAGTNTATTATTATTAATAGACATTAAATTTTTATTTTCTGCTTATCTTTATCTTTATTCTGCCTAAATAGGATTAATGTTTTACCAATACATCCTACTACCTGACATTTCAATGAATCAGTCAGCATTTTTTTTCTATCTTCTGTTACTTTACCTTCATGAAATTTGACTTTTATTAACTCATTTGTATTTAATGAATCGNCTACNGATGATATAACGCCCTCACTGATATCATTTTTACCAATTAACACGGTTGGTTTAAGATGATGAGCTTTTGATTTTAAAAAATTTCTTTGCTTTGATGTTAAACTCAAATTAATTCTCTATAATTATATTAATTAAATTTACAATATCTTGAACTGTTATTAAACCATCATAATTAAAATCTATGTTATCAAACTGCTCTGATGTAGGATTATAATCACCTAAAATTATACTAACAACTATAACAACATCTAAGACATTAACACTATTGTCGAAATTAAGATCACCAAACTGTAGTATGTAATTTACTAACTCTAATTTAAAATCGTCTAATGCAGCCTCAACCAAAGAACCACCAGAACCAACATCACCTTCATAAAATAAATCTGAAGCAATAAATCTAAATTGAACTTCTTCAGATAAATCTATATAATCTGACAACAAAAATCTTTTTTCAATCCATTGATTTAATGAATTTGAAGTATTTTCTAAATCTACCCAACTATTACCATTTGAAACCTGAACATTCCATATATCATTACCAGGATTATTACCTAAATTATTAGTATACCATCTCCAATATGTTAATAAGACACTATCATAAGATTCTAAATTATAAACATCTGAATATAAAATAGTTTGACCTCCATCAATATCTCCACTACCAGGTTGATCAACATCATAATTTCCAGTAACAAAACATTTATCTCCTAAGTTAGTATGATCTTCATNAGGCTGAACAATAAAATCTAGATTTGCAAAGCCAGCCTGCAATGATGTTCCAAAAGGTATACCCCATTCCCATTCTCCAACAGATAAATCAGAGACAACAATCCAATTTTGTTCGCTTTCAAAATCTATTGATACAATATCTGGTAAATCACCATAAATAAAAGATATAAAATTTGTATTTTGTGGATATACAGTAATTTGATTTAAATTATTTCTTGCTTCTATATAGTAATCAANAATAACATTTGAATTATCAAATGTTAAAACTGCATCATAAATAGTATCCTGATTATAAGACATTGGAATAGATGACCAACTTGAATTATTTGTCCTATAGTACAAAACTACATCCTCAATATATCCATCAAAAGTTGAAACTTCAGCTGAAAAATAAACGTAAGGACCATCTTCATATAGGTTAATATCTGTAATTTCTTGGTGCAGTACACTTACACCCCCAACAGATAAAATAAATAATCCTTGCTCTATATCACTTGAAATAATATTACCACTTGGTAAATAAGGATAAACGCCCCAATTACTCACATACAATCCCTCAATATCACTAAAATCATAATATGCTATCTCCTTTAAATCAAACGGATTTGTTATATCTAAAATTCTAGTTCCATCTGCATAATATGATATATATAATTGATTGGTACCAGGTTTTGTATACAAATTATGAGCAGAATGCTCTGCACCATTTTCAGTTTGATATTCATCAATAAGATTTATGTTTGAATAATCTGATATATCCCAAGCCTTTATATGACCTCCTAAATTCTCATCTCCTGTAAACAAATAATTCTCATCTTCAGATATTGCAACATCATGAGTACTAACACCATCAATTCCAGTAAAGTGAGATAAAATAGTAGTAGGATTAGATTTATCAGTAACATCTATTATTCTAAAATATCCTACATAAATTGACGCACAGTATAATTTATTATTATACACTTCGATATCATGACAATAACCAGCTTGTGAACTGACACCGTTTTCTAAATTCCAAGTTCCAATTAAATTTGGACTAGCTGGATTTTCTAAATCATATATATATATATATCATTACTTTCTCCAAATGGAATCCTATCTGCTCCAACGACATATAAAAAACCATCTGAATCAATATATATATTATGAGACGTTTCAAAATCTAAAATTGTATTTACTAAAATAGGTTGATCAGGATTATCTACACTAACAATTTTTACTCCATCTTCCGCTTCAGTGCCAATATAAAAATGTCTATTCCAATACTTTAGATCTCTCCAAGTACTACTAGAGCCATATATAATGTCTATTTCAAAAGGATTATATGGATCAGTTACATCAACTAAAGCTGCACCATTTTGCAAGCCAATTACTGCAAATTCTCTATTATCCTGATAAAAACCTGTTATATCGGAACAATTTTGATTAAATGGTAGATGTGATAATAATTGCATATTGTATCCATTTGAAAAACAAAATGAAAAATATAATAATATGTAGAAGTATTTACTCATTCTTTAGAGATAATTTATTAAATAATACTTTTCTAATGTGTTAAAATCTGTAACAAAAAATTNAAAATGTGATATTAATCAAAAAAAAAATCAAAATAAATATTTATTTTTANACCGTAAGTATAAGATACTTATTTTATATCTTACCTAAAAAGTCTCAAATTGGCCTTGATGACGGTAAATAAACCCCTGCAATTAGTGGGGGTTTATTTTTTAAAAAAATACCATATTATTAAACTATAATAATTATTAATTTACTTATCATTTTTAATTATTAATTGGAGAAATAATGCACAGAAAAAAAATAACCCTAGTTGGTGGCGGGCAAATTGGAGGAAATTTAGCTCTACTGGCAGCTCAAAAAGAACTTGGTGATATAGTTATTTATGATATACCTAATGCAGAAGGAATGATAAAAGGTAAAGCTTTAGATATTTCTCAATTAACTCCTATGGATGGATATGATNCAAGTATAATAGGATCTTCGAACCCTGAAGATATGAAAGATTCTGATGTAGTAATTATAACTGCGGGTGTTCCAAGAAAACCTGGTATGAACAGAGAAGATTTACTTGGTATAAATATTAAAATTATTACTGATGTTGCAAATAATGTTAAAAAATATGCACCAAATGCATTTGTTATAGTTTTATCAAATCCTCTAGACGCTATAGTATATTCTTTTTATAAAGTATCTGGATTTAGTAAAAATAAAGTTATTGGTATGGCAGGAGTTTTAGATAGTACAAGATTTAAAACTTTCTTAGCAATGGAAACTGGCTATTCAGTTCAAGATGTAAATTGTATGGTATTAGGAGGTCATGGAGACACAATGGTACCTATAACAAGACTAGCTACTATTGGTGGTATACCAGCAGAGGAATTAATTTCAAAAGAAAAACTTGATGCTATTGTTGAAAGGACAAGATTTGGCGGAGGAGAACTTGTAAAGTTATTTGGTAATGGTTCAGCTTATTATGCACCTGCTGCCTCTGCAATTGAAATGGCAGAATCCTTTTTAAAAGATAAGAATAGAGTACTACCATGCGCAGCTCTTTGTGAGGGTGAATTTGATATTGACGGCTATTTCATAGGTGTACCAACAGTTATAGGTAAAAATGGTATTGAGAAGATACTTGATTTCAAATTACTGGATAGTGAAAAAGATGAATTAAATAAAACGCTTGAAGCAGTTAAAAAAACAGTAGAAGAAACTGGACTATAAGGAGAATAAATGTTAAATCAGATAAATGAATTTTTCGGAATATTTGTTAGCTTTCTTGCCCCTATTTTATTTATGGAAATTAATGGATTTCCTTTAATTGTATTAGTTTTATTATCAGGAGGAATAATATTTACATTATATTTTAGATTTATTAATGTTCGAGGATTTATACATTCTATTGATATAATTAAAGGGAAATACGATAACCCAAATGATACAGGTCAGATAAGTCATTTTCAAGCTTTAACCTCTGCTCTATCAGCAACTATAGGTCTTGGTAACATTGCTGGTGTTGCTGTTGCTGTATCATTAGGTGGTCCAGGAGCTGTTTTTTGGATGGTTTTTATTGCATTTTTTAGTATGTCAGCAAAATTTGTTTCATGTACTTTGGGACAACTTTATAGAAAAATAAACGAGGATGGATCTGTCAGCGGTGGACCTATGTATTATCTAAATTATGGTTTAAAAGAAAAGGGATATGGAACACTTGGAAAAATCTTAGGAGGAATGTATGCTGTATTTATTATTGGTGGTGCTTTTGGTGGTGGCAACATGTTTCAAGCAAATCAATCATATGAACTATTTGGGAAGTTAATTGGCTTACCAAATTATCTTTATGGGTTTATTTTAGCTGTTCTTGTTGGTTGCGTTATCATTGGAGGAATTAAAAGAATTGACCAGACAACAGAGAAAATCGTTCCTTTAATGGTCGTTCTTTATGTAAGTGCATCATTATTTATAATAATAACTAATTTTGAAAAACTACCTAACGTTTTAAATGAAATATTATCTCAAGCATTTTCACCAAATGCTGCATATGGAGGATTTATTGGTGTACTAGTAACAGGTGTTAAAAGAGCAGTATTTAGTAACGAAGGTGGTGTTGGGTCTGCTTCAATAGCTCATTCTGCAGCAAAAACAGATGAACCTGTAAGAGAAGGTATAGTAGCAATGGTTGGGCCTTTTATTGATACAATAATTGTTTGTTTTATGACTGCATCTGTTATACTTATTACAAAAGACTCTAATCCAATTTATCAAGTAGGCGGAGGAATTAATGGAGCAGAATTAACTTCCGCCGCATTTGGTAGTGCAATTTCATGGTTTCCAATCATTTTATCAATAGTTGTTTTTCTATTTTCTTTTAGTACAATGATATCTTGGTATTATTATGGAGATAAAGGCTGGAAATACTTATTTGGTGATTCATCAATAAAAGTTTACCAAGCAATGTATTTAGGATNCATTGTACTTGGAGCTGTAGCATCTCTTGGAAATGTTATAGATTTTTCAGATATGATGATATTAGCATGNGGATTTCCTAATATTATTGGTTGTTTGTTTTTACTACCAATATTAAAAACAAANCTTGATGAATACTGGTCTAAATATCAAGCAGGCGAATTTAAAACATACAAATAATTGAATAACCCCTCAAATTTTTTACTATTTGCTAAAGAATTAGCTAAAGAAGCTGGTGCTATACATATGAAGTATTTTGGAAATATTTCATCACTTGAAAAAAANTCANCAAATATAGACCTAGTTACTAANGCTGATTTAGAATCAGAAAAATACATNATAAATAAAATAAATAAAAAGTTTCCTAATCATTCTATTTTAGCAGAAGAATCAGGATACACAAATAAAGAAAATGAATATCAATGGGTAATAGANCCTTTAGATGGCACTACAAACTTTACNCANAATCTCCCAATATTTTCTGTTTCTATAGGACTTGTAAAAAAGGATACCGGNACGATATGTGCNGTAGTATATAACCCTGCTGCAGATAAATGCTTTTATGCTGAATATGGCAAGGGNGCATACTTGAACAAAAAAGAAATTCAATGTACTTCAAGTAATACTTTAAGTGAATCTCTTTTAGTAACAGGATTTCCATACTTACATGATAAAAGATATGATATATCTTTTGATATATTCAAAAATTTCTATGATAAGACTAGAGGCCTTAGAAGGCTTGGTGCTGCCTCTTTAGATCTATGTTTTGTTGCAATGGGAAGATTTGATGGCTTTTATGAGTTTGAGCTTAAACCATGGGATGTTTGCGCAGGATCATTAATTGCTACTGAAGCTGGAGCTAGTGTTACAGACTGGGATAATTCAGAACTTCCTCATGATGGTTCAAGGATACTTGCATCTAATGGAAAAATTCATAGTCANATGGTTGATATCTTAACGGATAAAAAGTATAATATATTTTTTAAATAGAATTTTTTAACATTTCTACATTATTACTTATTAAATCTTCAAAACTTTTGTTTTCATTGTATAACTTTATTTGTTCATCATAATATGAATGATGATTATTTATTCTTGANATAANCCTATCCATTGAANCTGATATTTGNAGATTATTNANCTCTGGTTCTAGTGCNAAAATTGTATTTTTAATAACTGTTGTGATATCNTCCTGATTTCCTTCNGAATCTAAAATAAGTTTAGCGTCTATTCCATATCTAGTTGCCCTCCATTTATTTTCATGTATTATCCAGCTATCTAAATATGGTAANTGAGTACCATTTTCATAATGATTGCACAAACCCACTACTAAAGNTTGTATTAATGCTGCTAAATCCTCTATTACTTNTAAATCNGGAATACTATCACATACTCTTACCTCAACTGTTCCATATCCTGGATGAGGCCTAACATCCCACCATATTTCTCTAATTGATTCAATTGAGTTAGCCTGTATAAGAGTTCTCATCAATTTTTGNAATTCACTATAATTAGTTAAATCTATTGGTATTCCTGTATTAGGTAAACTTTGAAAAATTTTTGTTCTTGTTGAAGCAAGCCCTGTCTCTTCTCCTTCAAAATATGGTGAATTAGCTGACAATGCAATTAAATAAGGAATATATCTTCTCATCCCATTTACTACTGCAATAGCCATTTCACCCGNATTAACTCCTACATGTACATGAATTCCTGTAATCAANAATCTTCTAAGAGGCCATTGCATTCTATCTAAAAAATCTAAATATCTTTTATTTTGAGTAACTGATTGTTCAGATACTCTTGAAAATGGATGTATAGGCATTGACAGTAATTGAATATTATTTTTTTCTGAGTAATTTATTGCTTCATNAATTTTTGGANCTATATCATTAATTAACTCTTTAGGATGATTACATACATCAGTTGTAATTTCAACTATACACTGTAACAACTCTTCCTTAAAAAAATTATTATCTTGAAAATGTTTTAAAATCTTAGGAGCACCATTTGTAAGCCCTAAATTATTTCTATCAATTGTAAAAAGCTCTAATTCTAAACCAACAGTTGGTTTTGGAGAACCATTAAATATTGTTTTACTTATCAATTTGCTTTTTCCATTATTTTAGAAAAACTAGTATTATAAACCTCAGATAATTGTTTTTTAGTAATATTAACAGATTCATTAATTATAAATTTACCATTATTTACAACTTTNCCTATAGNTTGTGTCCTAACATCATGTTCTTTNGATAAATGGACTAAATCATATAGTTTTGCTTCATTTAAAGATACAAGAATCAAACTAGANCATTCACCAAANAGCAATTCATCAATTCTCATTTTATGTTCAATATTNATTTCTGCACCTAANTNATNTTTTGAAAATATTACGCTTTCTGNTAANGCAACAGATATACCNCCATCAGATACATCATGAGCAGAATTAATNATNTTTTGATTAATNAAATCNAAACATAAATTTTGAACATTAACTTCATCAACAGTATTAAAATTAGATAGAGGACCTTCAACTCTATCATAAAATTGTNTTAAATAGGTTGAACCTCCTAAAGATGGATTTATATTACCAATAGCAACTATTAGNTCCCCTTCATTTTTAAAATCCATAGTCATATAATTTGAAATATCTTCAATAAAACCAACCATACCAATGACAGGAGTTGGATATACAGCTGAATGAACAGTTTCATTGTAAAAACTAACATTACCGCCTGTTACTGGAGTATTTAATATTCTACACATATCTCCTATACCTAAAACNGCTTCTCTAAATTGCCAGTAAATTTCTGGATCTTGGGGATTTCCAAAATTNAAACAATTAGTTATTGCAAGTGGCTTAGCTCCTGTACAAACAACATTTCTAGCAGCTTCTGCTACGGCCATCATAGCTCCTTGCCTTGGATTTAAATAAACATACTTTCCATTGCAATCAGTTGAAACAGATAAACCTTTCTTAGTATTCTTAATTCTAATTACTGCTGAATCGGAACCAGGACCTAAAACCGTATTTGTTCTTACTGTAGAATCATATTGGTTATATACATAGGATTTTGAAGCTATATTTGGATTTGATAATAGNTCTAATAAGTTACTGTTTAAATCATTTAATAGTTCATATTTATCAACATTATATATATTTATTTCATTTAAATATGAAGGAACTTTATAAGGCATATCATATTGAGGAGCATCTCCGCCAAGAACCAAACTTTCTGTTGGTATATTTGCAACAAGTTCTTCTTGATGAAACACTTCTAAGTTTCCAGTTTCAGTAACAACACCTACTTCGGTACAATCTAACTCCCATTTATTGAAAATATCTTTTAGTTTTTGTTCATTTCCTTTNTTGACAACAACAAGCATTCTTTCTTGAGATTCAGACAACATTATTTCATACGCGTTCATATGTTTTTCTCTAAGCGGTACTAAATCTAAATTTATCTTAATTCCTGACTTTCCTTTTGCTGACATTTCAGAACAAGAACATGTTATNCCTGCGGCTCCCATATCTTGCATACCAACAAGCCAATCCTTACCTGCAAGCTCAAGAGAAGCTTCAAGTAATAGCTTCTCAGTAAAAGGATCACCAACTTGTACATTAGATTTTTTAGATTCTGTTTCTTCAGTTAACTCTTCAGATGCAAATGTAGCTCCATGTATTCCGTCTCTTCCTGTTGATGAACCTACTATAAAAACTGGATTACCTGTACCTTCTGCAATTGCACTAATCAAATCTTTAGAATTCATTATTCCAACAGTCATAGCATTTACCAATGGATTACCAGAATAACTATCTTCGATAACAACTTCTCCACCTACAGTTGGGATTCCTAAACAATTCCCATAATCTGCAATACCCTCAACAACATGTTCTAATAAAAATCTATTTCTTGGAACATCCAAACTCCCAAATCTTAGTGAATTTAATGATGCAATTGGACGAGCACCCATTGTAAAAACATCTCTCATTATTCCACCAACTCCTGTTGCTGCACCTTCATATGGTTCTACAGCAGATGGATGATTGTGAGATTCAATTTTAAATGATGTTGCTAGACCATCTCCAAGATCAACTAAACCAGCGTTCTCTTCCCCAGCATCTACCAAAAGTTTGTCTCCTGACCTTGGGAGTGTTTTAAGCATTTTAATAGAGCTTTTATATGAACAATGCTCACTCCACATCACTGAATATATACCAAGTTCAACAAACGTAGGTTCTCTATCTAAAGTTTTTTTTATTTTAATATATTCATCTTTTGATATACCATGCTCTTTTACAATACTATCACTAACTTTTGGGTAATTAAATTTTTCTTTTATCATTTTAAACCTTTTTTAATTTAGCTGTGAAATGTCTTAAATATTTTGACTGTTCAATAATTTTTAAACCTCTAATATTTTTCCTTCTCTTATATACATCAATTATTACTTCTATAACATAATCAATATGGCTTTGAGTATATGTTCTTCGAGGCATAGCTAACCTAACTAATTCATTATCTGAAAAATACTCTTTCCCATTCTCATCAATACCACCAAACATTAAACTTCCTATCTCAGAACATCTTATTCCACCAGCAATGTATAATTCGCAGGCTAATGCTTGACCAGGAAATCTATTTTTATTTATATGTTTTAAAAATAATGAAGCATCAATATATATAGCATGTCCTCCTGTTGGCTGTAAAATTGGAATATTATTCTCTAGTAATTTGTTTCCTAAATATTCTATTGATTTAACTCTATAATTCAAATAATCAATATCCATCGCTTCATTAAGCCCAATAGCTATTGCTTCAAGATCTCTTCCAGCTAAACCACCATAAGTAGGAAAACCTTCAGTTAAAATTAAAAGATTTTTATTTTTTTCTGCAACTTCATCATTATTTGTACATAGAAATCCACCAATATTAACAATAGCATCTTTTTTTGCACTCATTGTACATCCATCAGCATAAGAAAAAATTTTCTGAACAATTTTTTTTATTGTCCAATTTTTATATTTATCCTCCCTTTGTTTGATAAAATAAGCATTTTCAGCAAATCTACATGCATCTATATAAAGTGGTATTTTATATTTTTTTGCTACTTTACTAACCTGACTTATATTTTGCATTGATACAGGCTGACCACCTCCGCTATTATTTGTAATTGTTAACATAATTAATGGAATTTTAGTTAAATCAGTAGTTGATAATAATTTTTCTAGCTTTTTTACTGACATATTTCCTTTAAATGGAAAGATTGATTGAGTATTCTTATATTCCTCGTCAATTAAATCAACTGGCTTTGATCCTTGAAATAAAATATTAGCTTTAGTAGTATCAAAATGTGTGTTATTCGGAACAATATCTCCTTCTTTACATAGTGTAGAAAATAAAATTCTTTCTGATGCTCTTCCTTGGTGTGTAGGTAAAATATACTTGAAACCAAAGATATCCTGTATAACATCTTTGAAATATAAATAACTATTACTTCCAGCATAGGATTCATCTCCATTCATTATGCCTGCCCATTGCTTAGAGCTCATTGCTCCAGTACCAGAATCTGTTAATAAATCTATAATAACATCATTTGATCTAACTTGAAATAAATTATAATTATTATTAATAATAATTTTTTTTCTATCATCAATAGAATTCATCTTTATAGGCTCTACTGACTTTATTTTAAATGGTTCAATAATAGTTTTCATACTAACCCTTTAAATAATTTAATTGATAAGAATATGAACTTTCATCAACTAACTCAATTTTAATTTTATCATTAGGCATTATTGGCCCATTTACTGCAAACCATTGCCTTAACCCTTTTGTAAAATATCCATTTGAGGTAAGATGAGTTTTGATATTACCAACATTTGTAGTTAAAATAAAATCATTATTTATAGCTGGGAAAAAAAATCGATATTTTTCTGGAATATAAATTCTATTGTACATGTTCATAGTATGGACATCTTCAGTTATTGTTAAATTAATTTCATTTATATCTTCAGGATGTAAATCCCAAATTTCTACTTGGTTTTCTTTTGCTTGACCATGAATAGTAACTTCTAAATCTAATCCATTACTAAGATTCAATTTGTCTGAAATAATAGAAGGTATTCTCATATAAAAATTATTTTTAATTTTTGATACTTTTAATCTAATTTTTTTCATTAAAATAAAGTTAATTCATTATTTTCTTTGTTTTCACTTTCCGCAGAATCTTCTTCATTTTTTTCATTTAAAATTTCTTTGAAAGTAAAACCACTCATATGAGATTTATTATCTAGTCTCTTGCCAATAGATTTATATCCTTTAATTTCAATAAAATCATTAACATTAATTTCTTTAGAAACTTTATCATTATTTTTAAGCTTATAATTATACCTAACAGATAATTTATTGAATTTAGATATTAATTTACACTTTGTACCTCGAGTTTCTGGGATTAAATAAAATTTCTTATCTAATAATAAAGTTTCTATCTTAAATCTTTTGATAAAATATTGCTTACTTTTACCATCTTTATATAAAACAGTATATACTTTACTATTATCAAATTTTTCAATTATAAATATATCAGACATTTTAAACCTTTTATTTAAATCAAATTCTATAACTTCATAATTTCCCTCTTTATAAAAAATGATAATCTTATCTTTTGAATTAAAACTGCCTAAATACAAACCTCTATCTTCTAAATTAATTTTACCTATACTTTCATCAATCCACAACTTTCTACCTCCAAGAGTAGATTCGCCTAATGATTTTTGAGTTATTTTTCTAACTAAGTATTTAGTTAATATGTTACCCTTAGATGATCTGTTTTTTATACTAATAGATTTAAAATCGTATTCAAAAACTTTATTTTTGGCTTTAGTTTTACTATTTAAATAAATATTTATAATTTCTGATTCGCTATTAGGATTTGCTGTGAAATATAATATTTTACTATTTTCAGAATTTTTAGTTATATTGTAAAATCTATCTCTAATTAAAGTTGGTACAGAAAATCTTTTAACATAAGAAAATTTTGACTTTCCATCCTTATAAACAACATTATATATCATGTGATTATCATTTTTTTTCCAAGTTGAAATATACTTTATATTTTTTCCTAAATATTTTTTATCACTTACTTTTGTTACAATATACCTACCATCATCTAAAAAAACTATTACATCATCAACATTAGAACATTTACTAACAAACTCATCTTTAGATAATTTAGTTCCAATAAAGCCTTCTTTTCTATTAACGAATAACTTTTTATTAGCAATTGATACACTTTTAACTGAAATAGAATCAAATTCTGATATTTGTGTTTTTCTTTGTTTATCATTACCATATTTTTTAATAAGATGTTCATAATATCTTACAGTATACTCAACAATATGTTTAATATCATTTTTCAATTCATCTATTTCATGTTCAATATTTTTAATTGTATTTTTTTGTTTATTTTTGTCATACTTAGTAATTTTTTTAATTTTAATCTCAGTTAGTTTTGCAATATCCTCTTTTGAAACTTCTTTATTAAGCTTTTTAAGATGAGGTTTTAATTTTGATAAAATAGTATTTATTATTGAATCCCAAGTATCACATTCTTCAATATCTCTATATATTTTATTTTCTATAAATATTTTTTCAAGATATAGTAAATGCCATTTTTCTTTTAAGACTTCTAACTTATGTTGGAGTTCTAGTTTTAAATAATTTAAAGTATTATTAGTTGAAATTTTCAACAATTCGTTAACACTTATAAATTCTGGTTTATTATCATTAATAACACAACAATTTGGTGAAACAGATACTTCACAGTTAGTGAATGAGTAAAGTGCATCAATAGTTACATCAGGAGATACTCCTTTAACTAAATTTATTATTATTTCAATTTTTTCAGCTGTATTATCTTCAATACTTTTTATTTTTATTTTACCAGAATTGTTTGCTTTTACTATTGAATCAATTAAGCTTGATGTTGTTACTGAATAAGGAATACTAGAAATTTTCAAAGTGTTTTTGTCTATAACTTCAATATGTGATCTAATTCTAATTCTTCCGCCTCTTTTTCCTCTATTATATTGAGAAACATCTATTAATCCACCAGTTAGAAAATCAGGATAGATCTTAAAAGATTTTTCTTTTAATATTTGAATACAGGCTTTTAATAATTCATTAAAATTATGAGGTAAAATTTTAGTAGATAATCCAACAGCAATTCCTTCAGCACCTTGAGCTAACAATAAAGGAAATTTCACTGGCAATGAAATTGGTTCATTTTTTCTTCCATCATAAGAAAGTTGAGTATCCGTAATTGCTTTATTAAAAGAAACTTCTAATGCAAACTCTGATAATCTCGCCTCAATATACCTTGGAGCTGCAGCTCTATCTCCAGTTCTTATATCTCCCCAATTTCCTTGAGTATCAATTAATAAGTCTTTTTGTCCTAAGTTCACAAGTGCATCTCTAATTGCTGCATCACCATGTGGATGAAATTGCATTGTATTACCTATAATATTAGCAACCTTATGATATCTAGAATCATGCATTTCTCTCATAGAATGTAAAATTCTTCTTTGAACTGGCTTTAATCCATCTTCGATCTTCGGAACAGCTCTTTCAAGTATTACATATGAAGCATATTCTAAAAACCAATCTTCATACATATTTGAAATATTTCTATTATTTTTTGACATTATGTATTTTCAATTATTAAATTTTCTATTATAAAATTTTGTCTATCCTGAGTATTCTTACCCATATAGTAACTTAAAACTTCTTGAATAGATGTATTTTCTTTAAAAATTACAGGCTCAAGTTTAATATTATTATTTATGAAATTTTTGAATTCTCCTGGAGAAATCTCTCCTAGACCTTTAAAACGAGTGATTTCATGATTTGATGATAGTTTATTAATTGCATTATTTTTTTCATTTTCATCATATGCATAAATCGTCACATTTTTATCTCTTACTCTAAACAAGGGAGTTTTCAATATATATATGTGACCATTTCTAACTAATTTTGGATAAAATTGAAGAAAAAATGTTAATAATAATAATCTTATATGCATACCATCAACATCTGCATCTGTAGCAATAATTATCTGATTATATCTTAGATAATCCATTCCATTTTCAATATTTAATGCATGTTGCAATAAATTAAACTCTTCATTTTCATAAACTATTTTTTTAGTAAGCCCAAAACTATTCAATGGCTTTCCTCTCAAACTAAAAACTGCTTGAGTTTTAACATCTCTAGATTTAGTAATTGATCCAGATGCGGAGTCGCCTTCTGTAATAAAAATTGAAGTATTCAATCTTAGTTCATCATCAATATTTTTTGAATTAAAATGATATTTACAGTCTCTTAGTTTTTTATTATGAAGATTTGCAGATTTTGCTCTTTGATTAGCGATTTTTTTTATACCTGAAAGAGCTTTTCTTTCTTTTTCTGATTGTAAAATCCTCTTTAATAATTCATCTGATACATTAGTATTTTTATGTAAGAAATTATCTAGATTTTTTTTAA
This sequence comes from Fidelibacterota bacterium, assembly GCA_002704685.1. Taxonomy (GTDB): domain Bacteria; phylum Fidelibacterota; class Marinisomatia; order SCGC-AAA003-L08; family D37C17. The sequence goes on along the minus strand of PAHD01000027.1, from coordinate 26,818 downwards.
CAAAATCATTAATAAATACTCTAACTGTTAAACCGTTTTCATCAATTTCAGTTGAACCAAGTTTAGTTTTTGTTTGAGATTCAAAAATAGGATTTTGGATTCTAATACTAATAGATGAAATAATTGATGCTCGGATATCTGATGCATCAAAATCTTTTTTATAAAAATCTCTAATAGTTTTCACAATCGCTTCACGAAAAGCTGCTAAGTGAGTACCTCCACTTGATGTATTTTGACCATTAACAAAAGAATAATATTCTTCTCCATATTGGTATCCATGAGTTAATACAATTTCTATATCTTTATCTTTTAAATGTATTATAGGATAAGAAATTTTTTGATTTTCTGTATATTTTACAAGTAGGTCCTTTAGTCCATTCTCTGAAAAGAATTTTTTCTTATTGTAATAAATAGTTAAACCTGAATTTAAAAAAACATAATTTGATATTTGAGTTTCTATATAGTCGTTTATAAAATTAAACTTTTTAAAAATATTAGAATCTGGGATAAATTTAACTTTTGTACCATTCCTAGAGGTTGTTTTTTTAGACTCTATTTTATCTATTAATTCACCCCTTCCATATATTAATTTCAAACTGTTATTATCTCTTATTGATTCAATTTGAAATTTTTCTGAAAGTGCATTTACCGCTTTAGTGCCTACACCATTTAAACCAACAGATTTCTTAAATGCCTGAGAATCATATTTTCCACCTGTGTTAATTTTAGATACACAATCTTCAAGTTTAGATAGAGGAATTCCTCTTCCAAAATCTCTTACAAATATTGTATTATCATTAAGCTCAACATTTATTCTTTTACCAAAACCCATTATAAATTCGTCAATGGAATTATCAATGATTTCTTTAATTAGAATGTAAATACCATCATCTACTGATGAACCATTCCCAAGCTTTCCTATATACATTCCTGGTCTTAAACGTATATGTTCTTTCCAATCTAAAGACTTTATAGAATCAGCACTATATTTATTTTTATTACTCATTTAATTAATTGTATAGTAGTTAACATATCCAGATTCAAAAATATTATTAATAAATTCATTTTTTTTTAACTTCTTCTTTATTAATACCTTCTCTTCATATTTATTCAATAGATGTAAATAAGATAATATAGATTCTAAATAAAGAATATTTGAATTGTTTAAACTGCTGGGATCTATATCTACTAAATAATTGGAAAAAAAATCATTTGTTTTAAAAGCTTCTGTTATTTTATTCTCATCCAAATTATTATTATGTTTATCTTGTAAAATAGCAATTTCTATTTTTTTAATTATATTTAAATAAAAGAGTATTTTATTTAACTTAAATTTTTCACTTAAATCATTAATATAAAGCTCATATAAAAAAAGTGAAATACCTGATGAGTACAATTCATTTTCTATATTTCTTAAACTATTATTATTACCAATTAAAGAACCATATATATTATGCATAGAAAAAATTTTTTCAAAAATTAAATTTGTTATAAAATAATCATTTAATTGTAAAGAATTTTTATCATATAAATCTAAAACAAAACTTCCATGACAATAATAATTTGAGCGGATATTATAATCTTTTTTTAAAATGATTTTTGCAGCAGAAGTATCAAATCTTTGGATATTTAAATTTTTATAATGATCTAAAATATTTTTATAATTTCCAGATATTTTTTCAACAAAATCGTCTACATTAATAGTACTTACTTTAATTTTATTATTAACAACCCAGTTTATTACATTTAATGTATCAGATTTATCAACCCATACAGGCTCATCATTAAAATTTAAATAAATTGATAAACTTTCATTGAATAAATTATTTTTTAATATATTTACTTTATTTTTTAAAAAATTTATTGTGTTAGAATAATTATATAATTCATTTTCAAATAAATTATTTTTATATAAATCGTAATAATTATTTTCACTTTCTAAAAAAGATAAATTTGATGATGTAAATGAATAATCATAATTCACCCAGTTAAAAAATTTTTTTAAATCAGCTCTAAGAAGATTAATATTTTCAAATAAAATATTATAGCTATTCTCATTTATTTCAAGCAAATCTATTATGTAATTTAAATAATTAATAAGTATATAATAAGACTCATTAAATTGACTGATAAGTTTTGAATTATTTTCAGATGACAAATTTTCTTTTGAATTATTTAAATATTTCAACACATCTGGAAGGTGCTTTTCTAACAAGATAATTTTATTAAAATCACTAAACTTATTATCATTTATAATTAAATAAAATGAATTATATATATTTAATACCACATTATTTAAACTGTTGTTTTTATCTTTTAATGACGAATTAGAAAGATTAATTCGAGTAATAGTTGATAGCATGATTTCATAATCTATTTTACTATATGAATTCAATTCATTTTTATTTATTTGACTTAATTCGAGTTTAAATCTACTTATATCTTCATAATAATTCATTGATGATAAGTTATTAATTAAGGAAAAATACGAAACATCGTAATTATAGTTATTTGTTAAGTGATTCTTATTATACCAGTCTACAAATGCTTCCTTTAAAATTAAAAAATTATTTGTATTTTTCGAATTACAACTTATTAAAAATAGAAAACAAATCGCATATTTATAAATTTTCATTATTTATGCCACCCAAGATTTGATCTTAATTTTTCATAATATGATGTATCATTTTTTAATTTTAAAAATTTTGCAGATATATCTGAATTTTTAATTAATATTTTTGTATTTTTTTTAATAAATCTTGAATCTTGACCATCAGAAAAAATCATTATATTAGAATTTTTATCAGGACATTTAATTGTTATTTCATTATTACAATTAATTACTATTGGTCTTGAAGATAATGTATGAGGAGATACTGGATTTATAATATTGCAATCGACATCATAAGAAACAATAGGCCCTCCAGCAGACAAAGAATATGCTGTTGAACCTAATGGAGTAGAGATAATTAAACCATCACATCTATACGTATTTAGATATTTATTATTAATATCTACGTCAAGTGTTAATAATCTAGATATTTCTCCTTGTTTAATATAAATTTCATTCAAAGCTAAAATAGAATCATTAATATTCTTATTATTAATAAATGATGCTTTAAGTAGTATTTTATTTTCATATTTTAATTTCTTGCTCGTTAAAATATCTTTAAAAACTTTGATAAAATCATTTTTATTTAATTTATTTAAAAAACCTAAGTTTCCAATATGTATTCCAACAATAGGTAATTGACTATCACCCATTCTTCTTACAGCTGATAAAATTGAACCATCACCTCCTATAGAAACAACAAAATCAATATGTTTACTTGGTTTGTACAAGCTTAAATAATCAAAAGATTTTTCTTTTACTACATTTTCAATTTTTTTATCAATATATAATTTATGGTCTGTATTTTCAAAAAGACTGTAAAGATTATTAACTATAGTATTAATTTTTGGTTTATTTTTATTTCCTGTACATAAAACATTCATTATTTAAGCTCTTTTATTTCTATATCTTCATTTTTTTTTATCAAAATTGATATTTTTTCATCGACATTTGCTAATTTATTTTTACAATATTTTGATAAATATGAACCTCTCTCAAAAATTTCTAGCATTTGATCTAATGAAGTTGAATCATCTTGAATCATTTCACTTAACTCTTCAAGTTCTTTTAAAGCATCTTCAAAATTTTGTGGTTCTTTTTTATTTTTCATTTTTTTTTAATTCCTTGATTTTTGCATTGATACTCCCATTAAACATATCAATTTCTATATTATCATTTTTATTAAGTTTATCAATATCTGTTATAATAGTATTATTTTTTTTTATTATCGAATAACCTAGTTTTTTAATTTTATAATCATCATATTTTTTAAAAACTTTTTGATTACTTTTAATTAGACTTAATAAAAAATTTTTTTTATTAAAAACTCTCTTTTGTATTAGATTAAAAAAAAATTCTACCCTCTCTTGTTTATTAATAATCATGTTTTTTTCTAATTTTTTATTAATAACTGAATCTATTCTAGATAAATTTTCTTGTTTATTATTAATAGTATACTGAATCTTTGAAATAATTTTATCAAAATCGTAACATATTTTTTCTAGTAACTCTTTAGTTGATATGCAACATAATTGAGCTGCTTCTGACGGCGTTGAAGCTCTTAAATCTGAAGCGAAATCACAGAGCGTAAAATCTGTTTCATGTCCAATTGCTGAAATTACAGGAGTATTTAATTTAAAAATTTCTCTTACTAATTTTTCTTCATTAAAAACTGATAAATCTTCAATACTTCCACCACCTCTAGCAACAATAATCACATCAATAAATTTTAATTCCTTGAAATTTTTAATTGATTCACAAATACTAGCAACTGCATTTTGTCCACTAACTTTTGTATTCATAACAAATAAACTAACATATGGAGATCGTCTATTTACTATATTTCTTATATCACTTAAAACAGAGCCTTCTTTCGAAGTGATGATTCCTACATTTTGAGGTAAGGGAGGTAATTTTTTCTTATATTTCATATCAAACAAACCTTCTTTTGAAAGCTTATCTTTTAATTTATTATATTTTAACCATAGATTACCTTTACCTTTTAAAAATACATTATTAATACGAAATTGATAATTACCTTTAATTGTATAAATATCTATTGAACCATTTACTGTAACTTCCATGCCAACTTCTATATTTGAAATTACTTCATGATTAGATATACATGATAATTCTGAAATACTATCTTTTAAAGTTAAATATGCAAATCCAGATGGATATTTTTTAAGTGATGATATTTCTCCAGATACCCACACATTTGACAATTCTTTTTTAAGTAAATCAGCTGAATAATTATTTATTTGAGTTACTGTATATATTAATTGGTTGTTCATATCATAAAAAAGCCCATCCATAAATAATCAATTCATAGATGGGCAAAACTAAATCATTATAAAAAAAATTTATCTTACTTTCTTTTTATGTCTATTTGAGCGCAAACGTTTTTTACGTTTGTGAGTGTTCATTTTTTTCTTTTTTCTTTTTTTACCACAAGGCATAAATTAAAATCCTCTTATTATTGTTTTATTAACATACTCTTTCAAAATTTTTGATACTTTAAAAAAAGGTATATATCTTTCATCCAAGCTAACAATTTGGTTAGTTAATGGATTTCGAGCTTTTCTTGCTTTTCTTTTTTTAATTACAAAACTACCAAATCCTCTTATATCAACTCTATCACCTTTCGATAAGGATGATTTGACAGAGTTTATAAAACTATCCAAAAAAAGTTCAACTTCAACATTTGTAAAGCCTGTCTCAATAGATATTTTTTTAATTATCTCAATTTTTGTCATAAAATTACTAATTCATTAAAAACATTGGTAATAGATAATTTTTAAAAGTCAAATTATAAAAACTAATGAATTCATTTAAAAAACTATATTTTTCATAATCTGGATATACAATATCCAAATCACCCGATATATTAGCTAAATTCTTTGATATATTCAAAGCATCTTCAAAAGTCCCAACTGTATCAATTAAACCAATACTATAAGCTTTATTTCCGGTAAAAATTTGACCTTTTGAATAATTATTTAAGTACTTTAAATCAATGTTTCGATGAACAGATACTTCTTTTGTAAATTGAGCATGCAAGTCAGATACAACTTCATTAAAATATTCATCATCATTTTCTGTGTTTTGTCTATAAGGACTTCCTGAATCTTTAAATTCTCCACTTTTATATGTATTAAAATTTACTCCAATATTATCTAGAAATTTTTCAGCAATTGGATAACTCATAATTACACCAATTGACCCTACAATTGAACCTGAATTTGCAACTATAACATCAGATCCTATTGCAATGTAATATCCTCCAGAAGCGGCAACATTACCAACAGAAGTAATTATTGGTTTTACTTTTGAAGATTTTATATCATTAACCTTATGGAAAATTTCTTGACTAGGAGCAACACTACCACCAGGACTATTTATTCTAAGAACTATAGCTTTGATATTATCATCTTTACTAAACTTATCTAATGCTTTTATGATTTTTTTTGATTCTAAAATAACTCCTTGAATATTAACAACTGCAATACTATTATTTTTGATATTTTTTGATGGAAGGAACAGTATTAATAGAAATAATAATAAAAAAACATAATACTTCTTTTTTATTTTTTTTAAATAATTAATCATTTATAAATAATAAGCTTTTGACCAATCTTAATGAAATCACTTTTAAGATTATTCCATTTTTTAATTTTTGATACTTTAATTTTATATTTAACAGCAATTCTACTTAGAGAATCACCTCTTTTAACTTTATAAATATGCTTGGTAAGTTGTTTTTTATATTTAGATTTATCACCAACAGGAATTTTAATAATTTTTCCCATTCTTAAAGGTTTATTTCTATCTAAATTGTTTAATTCACATATAGCAGTAATTGTTGTATTATGTCTAGTTGCTAAAAGCCAATAGCTTTCACCAGATTTAACTTTATGACTAATAATATATGTACCTTCAGATTTAGACTCAGGAATTAAAGCAAAAAGAGAGTCAAAATCAGGATTATATCCTATAGGCATTTTAAACATGTAAGGTTTATTACCATTAACGTAAACAATATCTCTTAAAAGTTCTGAATTATATTGCTTCAAAATTTTTTGACTTATACCACTACACTTAGCAATATCTTTAATTTTAACAGATTTATTTATTTCAATGTTTTCCCATTCAAAATGAGGGTCTGGATTAACTTTAAAATTGTATTTCTCTGGATTCTTTGAAATAAATATAATGGCTAATATACTAGGTATATAATTTTGAGTTTCCTTGGGTAAATTTTTCAATTCCCAAAAATTTCTTGTATTGAAATAATTAATATGTCTTTGGACCCTTGTTTCGCCACAATTATATGCAGCAAAAGCCAAATACCAATCACCAAATTGTTTATGCAATCTTTTAAGATATTTAGCAGCAGCTCTTGTTGATTTTTCAATATCTCTACGTTCATCAATATAGTAATTTTTTTCAAGATCAAAAGATTTTGCTGTACTTGCAATAAACTGCCAAGGTCCAACAGCAGAGGCATAAGATTTCGCATCAGTTTTTAATCCACTTTCAACCATTGCAACATAAAATATCTCTGGAGGTAAACCCTCTTCTTTTAAAATAGGTAAGATAATCTCTTTGAATTTATCTTCCCTATTCAACCATTGCTTAATATATGGTCTACCTTGATTCTGATAATACTTAATTATACTTGCTACCTGCTTATTATATGTAATTGGTACATGTCCCTCTATTATCTCGACTGTTTCTTCAATATCAATTATATCATACAGATTTTGATTATAAATATACTCTTCAAGTTTATCTTTAAATACAGCGGTTGATAAGCCAGACTTGGTATGATCAACAGAACTTACTTTATTATCATAATACTCAATAGAAGCTGACAATATATTTTGATACTTTACTTTTGCAATTTCTGGAACATTTTTACTTATTTCTTCTAGTTGAGCCAAGGCTTTAAATAAATTATCAAAATAATATAGAGTGTTAAGAGTATCTCCTTTCAAATCAGATATTATAGCATCAGCATAGAATAATTTTGATTCATTTAATAATTGTTCAAACAAATTATTTTCTTGGAATTCAAGTGAATCACTTGCAGATAAAGGCTCATATGTAAAATCCAATGAATTAGTTGTATCTAAATCTTGTAAATAAACAAAAGATAATAGTATAAATGAAAAATATTTTATATTATTCATAATTCATATATTGATTTAAAATTGACGGAATTTTTATATTACCATTTTCATCTTGAAAAGTTTCTAATAAAGCTACCATCAATCTAGGAGTAGCTAATCCAGAACCATTTAAAGTATGAAGAAACTCTAATTTATTTGTTTTTTTATTTCGAAACTTAATGTTGCCCCTTGTTGATTGAAATGATTCAAAATTTGAGCAACTAGACACTTCTAAGTATTTATTTTCATATGGAGACCAAACTTCTATATCGTAACATTTTGCAGCTGAAAATGATAAATCACCTGAGGCAAGGCTAATAACTCTATAATGCAAATTCAATTTTTGTAATATTTTTTCTGCATCAATTAATAATAATTCTAATTCATTATAAGATTCTTCAGGCTTTACAAATTTTACTAATTCTACCTTATTAAATTGGTGCAATCTTAATAGGCCTTTAGTATCTTTACCATAACTACCAGCTTCTCTTCTAAAACATGCACTGTAAGCAACATATTTTCTAGGTAAATTATCTTCGTTCAAAGTTTCATTTATATACATATTAGTAACTGGTACCTCTGCAGTAGGAATACAATATAAATTATCATTATCAATAAAATACATATCTTCAGAAAATTTTGGTAGATTACCTGTAGTTTTAGGTGAATTTGTATTAACTAAAAAAGGAGGAAATAATTCTACATATCCGCTTTTAGAATGAATATCAAGCATAAAATTAATAAGGCCTCTTTCCAATTTAGCACCTAAATTTGTGTAAAGAGGAAATCCAGAACCAGAAATATTTGCAGCTCTTTTGAAATCAACTAAATTATTTATTTCGCATAAATCCTTATGATCTTTTATATCAAATGTAAATTTAGGCTTTTCTCCCCATTCTTTAATGACAACATTATCATCTACAGTGCCTCTTGGACAAGAACTATGAATGATATTAGGTATATAAAGTAATTTATTATTTAATTTATTTTTAATAACATTAAGTTCTTTATCTAATTCTTTAATTTCTTTAGAAATTTTCTTCATATCATTAATTAAAGTATTTGAAAAATTAGATTTATCGTTTCTACTTTTTGATATTTCTTTATTTAAATTATTTCTATTGGCTTTAAGTTTTTCTACTTTATTAATAATAGATTTTCGACTCTTATCTAAAGATAAAACATCACTAATGTTAACATCACATTTTTTATGTTGAATACTTTCTTTTACAAGTTCAGTGTTTTCAGTTATATATTTTAAACTTAGCATAAAATTTCTAAATTATATAAATTATTTAAAATTAGCATTTTAACTTACTAATAGTTTATCAATTTTTTTTATAGTTTCATTGGATGTTTTTTCCCAGCTATACTTCTTTATATTTAATTTACCATTATCTATAAGCTCATCACACAAACTTTCATTATTAATTAAAAGTAAAATTTTATTTTTTAAATCTTTACTATTTTTTAAATCAAAATAATACGCTCCATTTCCACAAATTTCTTTTAAAGGCTCTATATCTGACAATAAAACAGGACATTCACAAGACATTGCTTCAAGTGGTGTAAAGCCAAATCCTTCATATTTAGAGGGAAGAATAAGTAATCTAGCGTTATTATAGTAATCGATTAATCTTTTTCGACTAATTTCTTTAATAAATTTAATATTTTTATTTAAATATTTGGTTTCATCTAAATAATTATTATTTTGGCCTATTAATATCAAACTAATAGACTTTAGATTCAAGTTAATAAATGTATCAATAAGCAACTTAATGTTTTTGTGATTTCTTATATTTCCAACAAATAGAATATCTTTATTTTTCTTAAAAGACTTTGTTGAAATCCAATGTCTTTCTATTCCATGCTTAATTACTGAAATATTATTCTTTATTTTAGTATTAGAAATAATTTCATTTTTAGTGAAATTTGAAACTGCTATAATGCTAGAATTCTTTTTACTAATTACAAAAAACATTATTTTAGAATATAGTCTTCTATAAAATCTATTCCATGATTTATCAATTAAGTGCCATAAATCATGTATTGTAATTAAAAAATTTGCATTTAGAAAAATTGGAATATTATAGTTTGGAGCCCAATATAAATTAATTTTATAAAATTTTAATTTTAAAACTATTTCAATCTGCTCAAAAAAACTATAAACTTGAGAATTGATTTTAAGAATTTTATAATTATTACTGTAAATTTTATTAATAATATATTTATAATCACTATCAGATGCAGTAAGAATTATAAAGTTAGTATTTTTAAAGTGATTTACTACATTTGGCACTATGTTTTGGATATAATTACTTATACCTGAATTTTTTAACATTCTAATATCAATAACAATGTTATTTTTCATTTTTTAATTCACTAAAATTAAACTTATAAAATAATAAAATTGAAAACCAAAAAACTGGTTCCATAATTAATTGATAAAAAATATTAAAAAACAATAAACCAAAAAGTAAAGTGAAAATATGATTTTTATAATCAATTATAAAAGGTAGTAAAAAAGATATTATAAACATTGATATTGTATTGAAAATCCCACACTCAACTAATGTCGTAATATATAATGAATGATAATTACCATATTTAATACCACTCCAATAATATCCTTTGATCAATAGAAATGATGTTCCAAAACCTGAACCAAAAAATAATATTTTAAAATCGTTAAATGCTTTTGCAAATCCTTCTAAAATTAATTTTAAATGAATTCCAGCCGATGAAAAACGTGAAATTTCAAATATATCTATTCTTTCCTGAAAAGCTAAATATAAGTTAATATTTTGATTAAATGTTAAAAATCCTATTATTAATAAAAAAAATATCAAACTATAAAAGATTTTCTTTAGCATATTTTTTTTTATTTCTTTTTCACTAATTAAAAGTTGAAAAAGAAAAACCATTATTAATAATAAATAAATAGTTCTTGAAAAACTAAGAAACAAGAACAGTATATTTAGAATTATAATAGATGAATTAAGTTTGTTTTTATTGCCAAAAAAAAATAAAACAAAAGTGAAGAAGAATAGTATGATACCTCCCCTATTAGAGTCCATTGAATATCCCCCTAATCTTGGTAAAAAATATGCAAGCTTATCTGGTTCAAGATTTATATAGGAATTCGAAAAATCAAAATCAGAAAACCAATTTAATAATAAAAGAAAATTAAATATAAAAAAAATAAAAGATCCTAATAATGATGACTTAATTAAAACTTTCAACAATTCCTGATTATTTTTAAAGTAAGATTGAATTATAATCGAAGATAATAAAAGATATATTAATAGTATAAATCTTTTTATTGAAATATAAATATCAATTGAAAAAAAAATACTTATAATACATGTAACTATGTATATTAAAAAAAATAATAAAAATATATTATTATTTAATAACCATTTAAAATCAAAATAATCTCTATTGAATAAAAACAAAGTAAATAAAATTAATAAGCTTAATAGTAAATAAGGAGTAAAAACAAAGAATTCAAATGCTTGACTCATTAAATTAATTCTATCAGCTCCAATTAGAGAAATACATAAAATAATTGATATATAAACAAATTTATTTAACATTTTTAAAATTAAGTAAATATTTTGTGAAATGATATATTAAACCAAAAATACTATATATAAGCACTAAAGGTATTTTATAAGGATGAAACTTTGAACAGAATCTCAACCTATTTAAAATAGAAAAAAATTTAAGCTTGAAATCAACATTATTATTTTTTTTATGGAAAATTTTAGTGTTTGTATTAATTATTAATTTAATATCATTATCAGTAGCTTTTTTGCACCAATCTACATCTTCATAATACATAAAATATTCTTCAGGTAAATTGCCATTTATTCTTAAAACATTTTTATCAAAAAAAAAGAGATACACCTGATATAAAATCAATTTTATTAAAATTATTAAGATTTTTTAAATTTTTTGTTGTCAATAATAGTGAATTTATTGTGCACCCTAAAGATTGAATATTATTTTTATTATTTAAATCGTAAACCATTGGTGTTGTAATTGAATTTAGAATGTATTCTTTTTTCAAAATATCTAAAGTATTTACTTCAATTTCAACATCATTATTAATTATCCAAAAAAACTTACTTAAATATATTTTATCATTCATATTTAGTGGAATATTAACAGCAGCAGAATAGCCATAGTTAGATTTTAATCTAATTAAAAAAATATTATTTTTCTTAAATGATTCTAAAATTTTATTATCTTCTAAAAAGAAAATATTTTTTGATGAAAATTTTAATAAATTGAAAATTTTTTGATAAGAATTATCGTCTGAGAAATTATCAATAATGAATAAGTTAAAGTTTTTAGTGCTTATATATTCTAAATTTTTTATTAAGTTCTTCGTGTATAAAAATGAATTGTAATTTACAGTAATTATTGAACATGAATTATAATTATTTATCATAAGAAATTAGGTCTAACAGCTTACTATCAAAAGAGATATCTAAATTATTGTATTTATTAGCAATATTTTTATCAATTAATTTTGAATCTTGCTTCAAATTAAAATTATTAATTCCACAAAAACTATATATTTTAATTAATTCATCTTCTGTATTATTTACAAGATCTTCATATTTTATATTTATCTGCTTAATATTTTTTAAATTATTCAGTTTAATTTTATCTTGATATTTTTTATATAAAATCAAACAATCATCTATTGTATTGATTTCAAATGATCTAAAAACAGCTCCTTTGTTTATAGATAAAATAGGAACTAGAGAGTTAAAATATTTTTTTAAATTTTTCAAATCGTGAGATTTCATTTTACTTTGTCTATTAATTAAACTACATGATACGTCAATTGGATTTCTTACTATGTTAATGATAGAAATACAAGGGAAAATTTTAGACCATATATCTAGGGTGAATGTATTCAGTGGATCTTTCCAACCCCATGGCAAATCATAAGAAGAAAAACTATTATTTAAAAAAATATTTTTCAATCCAAAATAGTATAAAGTTAATATTTTATTTTGAATTGTTCTATTACACTTTGAAATTAAAAAATCAAGGTTAATATTATCTAAAGTATCAAATGATTTTGGATTATCCCAATATGAATTATTAAAAGATACAAGCCATCTGTTTAATCTTTGAAAAAATATTGACTCACTATTATTATCTTGGTAAGCACCAAAAAAAACACCATTTTTTTCAAGAATTTTCACTAAAAGTGTTGTTCCACTTCTATGCATTCCAGTAACAATTAAAGGTGAAGTTAACTTCATATTTTCCAATCATTAACATCTAAATCACATATTTTTGATAATAAATCTGTTTGTTCATTATTCCATTTAATATATTTGATTTTAAGTAATCTATAATTTAATTTTTCTTTATCACCATTCATCTTATTTAAATTATTTATAAATGTTAAAATTTTAAACCTTATATATTCAGATGGGATAAGATTTTTAATAAAGTTTCTTATATTATTATCAGTATGAGTTAAATCTCTTACAAATTCAAAACGCATCAAACCAGATTTATTTTCGTGAATTGAAAAGTTGAGATTATTCTGCATTTTTAAATTTAAAAAATCATAAATCATACTTATAAATTTTCTTTGTTTTTTAATATTTTTAAAATCTTCATATTTTAAAAATAAAAACTTAGATTTTGGAAATATATTTTTAAAATCAATAATTTGCTGGTAATAGTTCCCTCGTTTCAAGTAACTATAATGTGATAAAAAAAAACTACTGCTACTTTTTAATCTTTTTTCTTCTAATTCTAATGCATCAAAAAAAGATTCTTTTTCATAGCCTCTTGATTTTGACATTAGATAATGAGAGAAAGCTCTTTCAATAGGTTTCCTTAAAACTAGTACGAATTTAGGATTTTTTATATATTTCTTTATATTTATAGCAGATTTTTTAAAAAAAATATATGATGGATCCACTTCCCCTCTAACAATATATTTTTTTTTATTTTTAAATTGATTAATATACCACTCAATTTTTTTATCGAAATTATGACTAAAAAAATGTGTTTCTTTCTGATATGGTAAAGAAATACGATAATCTTGTTTTAAAATTTTATGTATTGATGATGTTGCTGCTTTTTGAACACCTAATATAAAAAAATCAGGTAAATTATTTGTTTTCATGAAAATTAGATGTAAAATTTCTTTTAATACTTTTAAACTCAAAATATATTCTTTGACATAAGATAAGCAATAAAGTTCCAAGAAATGTAAAACTAATTATAATAATCAATCTATTAGGATATTCCTTATACAAAGAAGGTTTTGCATTATCTAATATATTAACAAATAGTCTTTCTTTTGATTCCTCAATTTTAGATAATTCATATTGCTTTCTTATTGTTATATAGACCTCTTGATTAACTTCGACATTTCTAGTTAATCTTAATCTTTTTAATTGTAAATCTGGAGTATCTAGACTTAGTGGATTTTTCTTCTTAAAACTAGTTAATTCGAGCTCTGATTCTTTTAAATCTATTTTAGAAGAGTCCAGCATTGTTCTTAGAAAAAGCTTAGTTTTTGTTGCAAAATGTTTTTGTTCATTACCTACGTACATAATTACATAATTTGAAATAAAATTTGCAATATCAGCTGCTAATTGAGGTTCATCCATTAGAACTTTTACTTCTATTAATCCAGAATTTTTTTCATCAACATCAATAAGTTCATCAAGCAATTTGATAGCATCTTCTTCGAACTTTAATTTTGAATTATATTCAAAAGAATTAAATAAAGTTTTAAAATATAATAGAAAACGGTTCAAAATATTTAAATCATCTAATTCCCAGTATTCAATTAAATTAACTGGGTTAGAAAATTTTTTTGAATTCCATTTCTTGTATAATATTTCTTTTTTTAATCTTCGACTCTCAATTATATCAGGTATATAAAAATTATTATCTGAATTTGATGATTCGAATCCAAAAGATTCTATCGCATCTTTAAAGTCACTATAAATTTCATTACTTGAGGATAGCTCACCTGCTGGATAAAGTGTAATTTCTGATTTAAAAAAAACTTTAGCATAAAAAGAATAGAAAATAGATATAAAAAATGATAATACTAAATACTTCATTATATTTAATTTATTTTTAAAAACATACTTTGTAAAAGATGATGTTGTATCCATATTAATTTGATGCACTTTGTATGACAGCAATTAAAGTTGCTAATTGACCAATAAGACTCATAGATTCTTTCAATTTATTCCATGTATTAAAATTTTCTTTAGTTTCAACAAAAATTGTTTCACCATTATAGATTTCAGTAAATTTACTTGATACTTTTATCTTTTGATTAAAAGAATTAACAATATATATATTACCCCTTGATTTATTTGTTTTTCCTCCAGCATTTTTTATATAATCCTCTATACTTTGGCCATCTACATAAGGATATCTACCAGGATATTCAATTGCACCAATTACCTCAACATAACTTATTAAAACAGGAATATATACCTTATCATCAATATTTAAATTATAAGCAAGTACTTCAGATGTAAACTCCTTATTATTTGAAATTACAGAACCCTTTTCAATTAAACTTCTTGACTGAATGTATGATATTTCAGATAAGGACCTGTTTTGTGGAGGTATCAAGTTAATCCTCGCTAATTCTAAATCCTTGATATCACCTAAAATATCATTATTAAGTATTATTTTATTTTTATCTGCGCTATCAGTATATCCACCAGCTTTTAAAATAAGCTCATATACGGTCATATTTTCTTCAAGAAAATAATAACCAGGAATTTTCACTTCCCCATTAATAAAAACCATTTTCTTAGAAAAATCTTTTTCAGGTATAATAATATGATCATACTCATTAATAAATATATCAAGACTATCATTATTTATAGTAATTTCTGATGGTAAATCTTTATTTTTTATAAAACGTGAAATCTTAAATTTTTCCGTTTCAATATCATTTTTAAATCCACCACAAACAGCAATAAAATCAGCTAATCTTTCATTTTTTTTATACTCATATCTTCCTGGGCTATTTATACCACCATAAATATCAATATATTTTGTATAATTTTTTAAATAAATCTCATCTCCTTCAAGGAGTTGAGGATTATTTCCTAAGCCTAATCTTTTATATTCTAACAAATCAATATTATAAAAATTAGATTTGCGTTTTAACACTACATTCCTATAAGTTAAATTATAATCTTCTTTAATATTAATTTGCTTAATTATTTTTTCATATACATCAGATACCTTATCTAGAGGGTTAGTTAAAATTTTTGTTGGACCAGAATTTGTACCAAAAATATTAATATAAAATTTTCTTATATTTGTTAATGTAATATCAAGATTAGAATCTGTATATTTTTTTGCAAAAATACTTTTAATTTTATCATATGATTCTTTTAATGATAACTTTTCTAAGTTTATCATACCAATACCTGGGATAACAATATCATTTAATTGTGAAATAACAATATAGTCGCTAAAAACAATATCATTAACTGAAAAACTAATAAAAAATTCATCTCCAGGTCCTACTATATACTCTTCTAATATAATAGGGTTATTTATGGGATTGACATTTTTATGATTCTGTAAATTTATTTGTTTATTTTTTAACTGATTAGAATATAGTTTTTCCAAATTCCATTTATCGAAAGAATTATCTTGAGTAAATAAAAAACTTATAATTATTAAAAATATAAAATTCATTATACAAGTCCAACTTTGTTTCTAATATACCAATCTAATGATAGCAAGATTATAATTACTATCAAAAGGTAAGATAAATTATTTAAGTCAAATTTAGTATAATTTACGGTATTAACTTTTGAAATTTCAATATTTTCTAAAAACTCATCTAAATTAATGCTTTTGTAAAAAACTCCTTCAGTATTATTTGATATAACAGATAAAAAATCCATATTAATACCATCTACAGAAATTTCTCTATCAATCTTATTAACTTTTATATTTATGAAATTACTTTTAATATTATTATTATCTAATTTTATACCAGCTTGCATTACGTACTCACCACTTTTATAAAAAACTATTTCTTTGGAAAAAAAATCTACAGATTTCTTTTCCAAATCATTAAACTGCATATACAGCTGATTATCTTTATAAATATTTAAAAATAAATCATTAATATTTTTATTATTATAAAGCTTAATTTTCACATCTAAAGGTGTATTAATATTTACACTGTATGTATCAACAAAAATTTCAAATATTCTATTATTTGAATATACCTCATTGTCAATTACAGATAAAATCAAATCCTCAAGCATTAAACTAGTATCATCAATTTGGTAAGAATTTTCTTTTAAATTTGGAATTAGAAATAAAATAATATTTTTATGCTTTGAAATAAATGTATTTCCATTATCATAAGATATATTTGCATCATTATTGCATTGAATTATATGATTAACTTCGCTGGAGGGAAGAATATAATAATTACCCTTATAAAAATACTCATTACCAAACTTATTGACCACTAAATTATCAATATTTTTATAATCACAATTACAAAAATCTAATATATAATTTCTAGAATAATTATTTGGTCCAAGAAAATAAATAATCTTCTGATTATTTATTTCAAAATTATTAATAATTGACTTATCATCATTATATATTGGAAAATCATCAAAAACTAGAAGACTATAATCCTCAAAATTAAAATCGTTCATTGATTTATTCCATAAATTATTATTTAATCTATATATGTGATCAATATTGTAATCATATAAATTATTTTTTATAATTTTTTTTATATAACTAGTATTATTTGATATAGATCCACTTATTAATAATAGTTTTTTACTTGAAAATTTATTTGCTGGTATGAATAATTCTAAACTATTATTTAAATAATTTGATTCAAAATAGTTATTTGTTATATAAATTGCGTTAAATCTATCTATTTTATTTATTGGTAAAGTAAAAGTAATTTCTTGATAAGAATTTTCCTCAAGATTATAATCATTTAAACTATAATTTTTATAAAAATTATTATTTAAATGTATAGATCCATTAACACGAATATTTTCTATATTTTTTTTAACTAAAACATTAACTTTTATGCTATCATTATAAATTACTGTATCCAAAATTTCTATACTAATATCTAAATCTGATACCATCTGATTTCCATAACCAATAATATTAACGCTATTTAAATTTTTATAATCAATATCAGTTAAACCATGATTATTAAGTCCATCTGAAAAAAGAATAACTTCATTATTTGATTTATATTCATTTACAAAGTCACTAAAATTTGTGTAACTATCACTAAAATCTATTTCATCAAGATCAAAAATCTTCCTTAAAGAATTTCCAAAAATATAAAAATTAAAATTAATTTTATTTTTTTGACCCCAATCTTTAATTTCTTTTATGTTGTTTATTATATTTTGACTATGTTTTTTCATACTTTTAGAATTATCAATAACTAAGTCAAAAGTTTTATTTGAAACCGAAGAGAAAGTTATTGATGGATTAATTATTAATGTTACCAAAATAATAATAACAATAGATCTAATTAGTATTAAATGATAAAAGAACTTTTTTACTTTGTAACTTAAAAGTTTTATATAATTGTATATGAAAAAAGAAAAAATTACTATAAAAACTATATAAATATAGCTGAAATCAACTTTAAGCATGTTCAATTGAAGAAAAAGGTAATATATCTAATTTAGATATATCATTTTGAAGCATTTTTTTATATCCTACCATTGCAATCATCGCAGCATTATCTGTACAGTATTTAAAATCTGGAAAATGTATTTTAATATTTTTTTCTTTTTCTAAAATACTAGACTTTAATCTAAATCTTTTATTAGCAGAAACACCGCCTGCTATTAAAATATTATCAAGATGGTGCAAATCAACCACTAAAGATAATTTTTTTAGTAATGAATCAATAATACACTCTTGGTAACCTGCTGCAATATTAGATAATTCTTTATCTAATTCAACCTTACTAAATTTTTGAGATAAATAAAGCAAAGCAGTTTTTAGTCCGCTAAATGAAAAGTTTAATGGATTTGATTTAACAAAAGGAATTTTAAATTTATATTTATTAATATCTCCACCAGTCGAAGCTTTCTCAATTTCTGGACCTCCTGGATATTTTAATCCAAGAATTCTTGCACCTTTATCAAATGCTTCTCCAGCTGCATCATCAACTGTTGTACATAGTATTTTATAATCATTAAAACTATCTAATTTCCATATTTGAGTATGACCTCCAGATACAAGTAAACATAAATAAGGAAATCTTAAATTATTATCAATTTGACCTGAAAATAAATGTCCCTCTAAATGACTTACTCCAATTAGGGGAATGCCTAAACCAATCGATAAACCTTTTGCATAATTTAAACCAACCATTAAACTTCCAATTAATCCTGGACCTTGTGTAACTGCTACTGCATTTATATCTAATAAATTAATTTTTGCATCATCAATAGCTTTATCAACAACATAGTTAATTAATTTTTCATGATTTTTAGATGCTAGTGAGGGTACAACTCCTCCATATTTAGAATGGATTAGCTGCGTATTAACTACATTTGATAATATTTTCCCATCTTTAAGAACTGATGCAGATGTTTCATCACACGAAGTTTCAATTCCTAAAATAATCATAAATATAGTTTAATTATATTTATTCAGATTTATCTTGTTCATCTAAGCTTTTATTTTCCTCAGATGATGAATCTTCTGATTCTTCTGATTTATCATCAATTGATAAAACAATTCTTCTATTATCTGCATTGATTTCTTCAATATTTAAAGAAAGAATATCATTCGTCTGATAATCAGTAACAGAATTTTTAATTTTACTTGCTGGCACAATACCTTCAAAATCATTATCAAGTAGAACTACAACCCCTTTATCCATACTAAATAAAACTGTACCTTTAACTGTAGATTTTTCTTCAAAAAAGTCATTTATATTTAACCAAGGATCATCAGAAGTATGTTTAATACCTAAGGATAATTTTCTTTCAGAAGCCACAACATCTAAAACCTTAACTTTAACTTCATCATTTTGTTTAAATATATTATTAGCAGATTTTAATTTTCTTGTCCAAGATATATCTTCATTATTTACGAAACCTTCAATTTCATCGGATATTTGAACATAAACACCAGATTGAACAATTGACGATATTTTTCCATTATATACTTCATCAACTTTATATTTACTTTCAACTTGAACCCAAGGATTATCAATTAATTGCTTAACACCTAAAGATATTTTTTTATTTTCTTGATCAATTGATAAAATAATAGTTTCAACTTTATCACCTACTTTGTAAATATCAGCAGGATGTTTAATATGCTTTGTCCATGAAAATTCAGAAATATGCACTAAACCTTCAATACCTTCCTCTATTTCTATAAAAACACCATAATTCATGATGTTTACAATTTTTCCTTTAACTTTATCACCTTCTTTGAAGTTATCTTGAATTTTATCCCATGGATTTTGAGATAATTGTTTTGTACCTAAAGATAAACGACTCTTATTAACATCAATATCGATAATTTTTACTTTTATTTTATCACCAATAGATAATTTATCTGATGGATGATTAATACGGCCCCAAGTAATATCTGTTATGTGCAGTAATCCATCTACTCCACTTCCCAAATCAATAAAAGCTCCAAAATCAGTTATATTTTTAACAATTCCATCTATCTCCATACCTTTTTCAATAGAGTCAAAAATTTCTTTTTTATTAACATCAGAATTTTCTGACATTATTGCTTTTCTTGATACTACAATGTTTTGTCTTAACTCATTAAACTTAACAATTTTAAACTCAAATTCTTGATTTAGATAAGAGTCAAAATCAGAGACAGGCTTAACATCAATTTGAGAACCAGGCAAAAAAGCATTTATACCATTCAAATCTACTACCATTCCTCCTTTAATTCTTTTTAATATTGTTCCCTTTATAATAGTTTCATCACTTGCAGCAGAACGTAAACTCATCCATTTTTTCTCAAACTCAGCTCTTTCTTTTGATAAAATCAATCTACCATGTCTATCTTCAAAAACAACTAAAAAAACATCTATTTCCTGGCCTATTGCAGGAATAACTTCAAATTCCGATAAGCTTATAGTTCCTTCAGATTTGAATCCTATGTCTACTAAAACTTCCTTATTGTTAAGTGATACGACAGTTCCTTTTACAAGCTGTTTTTCATTTAATTCAACAATGTTTTTATTATATATTTCAGATTCTTCAAGCTCATTGTTAGATAAATCAATTTTTTTATCAATTTTTGAAATTTCTTCAAAATTATATGATTTAACATTTAAAATCTTTGCATCTAAATAATTTTTTACATCATGACTTATTATTACATTGTCATTAGATAAATCATTATTAGATTTTACATTTTCAACATTTTCTATTTGTTCATTTGTCATTTAGTTTTGTTCCTGTTTTATTAATTTATATATATAGTTTACCTGCATTTCAATAGTCATTTTTGTTGTATCAATCTCTATCGATTCTAGTGGTTTTATCAAAGGAGAATTAATTCTTGTACTATCATTATAATCCCTTGAAGTTAATGAATCTTCAACATCTTTAATATCCAAAAGAGGATTTTTGAGTTTTAATTCATTAAACCTTCTTTGAATTCTAGATTTAAGATCAGCAACTAAAAAAAATTTGAAATCGGCATTAGGGAAAACTACTGATCCTATATCTCTTCCTTCGCAAACGATATTATTATCTTGACCAATTAATCTTTGCATTGAAACTAATTTTTTCCTAATTATTGGGTTGTTACTAGTAATATGAATCTTTTCATTTACTATGTTTTCAAAAAGAAATGAAGAAATATTAATTTCATTCCAATAAACTTGATTAAGACTTTCACCTTTTAATTCAATATTATTTTTATTAAAAAAATCATCAATACTACTTTGGTTTGAATCAAAAAGATTATTTTTTATAAAAATATAGGTAATAGCTCTATAATATAAACCAGTATTTAAATGTATAAAATCAAGCTTCTTCGCTAATAATCTAGCGGTTGTTGATTTACCCGATGCTGCTGGCCCATCTATAGATATAATCATACTGCCAATTTCTCCTCGTTCAAAAAGCTTGATAATATACTATATTTATTGAGATATGTAAAATTAATATTTATTATTTTTTTTTTCTCTAAGAATTGCATTTATTTTTTTTTTGCTTATTTTTTTATATTTTCCTTCTTTTAAACCATTCAACTTAATTCCAGCAAATTCATATCTATGAAGATTTAAAACTTTATTATCAAACTGGTTGAAAATTTTTTTTATTTCTCTATTTTTACCTTCAGTTAATATCACATCCCAAAAATAGCCATTGTTAATATATTCTAAAAATTTTATATCTGCTTTAAGAAAATCATTACCTACTTTTATACCTTTTTTTATTTTTTTTAAATTCTCATATGAAAATTTTTTATCACTAAATACATAATATTTTTTTTTAAAATTAAATTTTGGATGAGATAAACTATAACTTAAATCACCATCATTTGTAATAATAATGATACCAGATGTATCATAATCTAATCTCCCAATTGAAAAAAAATTTAAACCATCAGGAATTAAATCATAAATGATTTTTCGATCTAAATTATCTTTCTTACTACAAATATAACCTTTAGGTTTATTTAAAATATAAGTTAAATCTTCAAGCTTATTTATCAACTTATTATTAAATTGAATGTAAGAACCAGGGTTAACGTTGTAAGAAAAATCAGAAATTACTTTACCATTTACTTTAATTTTCCCATTTTTTATATACTCGTCGCATTTTCTTCTTGATCCAATGCCACACTTAGCTAAATATTTATTTAATCTCATTTTAATTTAGGTAAAAAACCTACTTTTCTATAAACTTTAGATATAGTATTTCTTGATTTTCTAAATCCATTATTAGAACCCTTAGCTAATATTTTCATTAAATAATCTTTATCTTTAATTAACATATTATACTCATCACGTATTGGGGACAAAGTTTCAATAATTATATCAGCTAAATCTGATTTAAAATGTGAATACATTTTACCCAAAAACCTTTTTTCAATTACATCAATTGAATCAGAAGTGAGTGCTTTGTAAATAGTAATTAAGTTTGAAAGACCAGGTTTATTTTTTTTATCAAAAGTTAATTCACTACCTGAATCTGTAACAGCTCTATTAATTTTTTTTCTTATTAAATTTGGATCGTCTAATAAAGAAATAATATTGTTTGAATTAGAATCAGATTTTGACATTTTATTATTTGGATTTTGTAAGCTCATAATTCTTGAACCATTTTTAGGTATAAAAGGTTCAGGAATTTTAAAAGTATCTGTATAGTGTTTATTAAATCTTTGTGCAATATCTCTTGAGAGCTCTAGATGCTGTTTCTGGTCTGAACCAACCGGCACTAAATCTGCCTGATAGAGTAAAATATCTGCTGCCATTAAAATTGGATATGTAAATAAACCTGTGTTAATATTTTTTAAATTTTTTGACTTAGATTTGTACTGAGTCATTCTAGACAATTCTCCTTGATATGTAAAACAACTTAATATCCACATCAATTCAGCATGATGAGAATTATGTGATTGAATAATTATATCATTTTTTTCTGGATTAATACCACAAGCAATATACTGAGCAACAAATGATAAACATCTTTTTCTTAATTCTGATGGCACCTGATTTGTTGTAATAGCATGCATATCAACAACTAAAAAAATACTTTCATAATCTTTCTGTAATTTGTTCCAATGTTTTAGTGCTCCGATATAATTGCCAATACATAAATTACCTGAAGGTTGTATACCTGATAATATTGTTTTTTTATCCAAAATATTCTCCTATTTGTTCATAAATAAATATGGCTTCCATAAAGCATTACCACTTTTAACTAATTTTTGCATATGATATATATGTGATGGTTTTTTAGGTTTATTTAATAATTTCATATTTATCTGACTTAATAAATAATTTCCTTTCTTTATATTGCATTTACTACAAGCAGAAACTAAATTTGTCCACGTATCTTTTCCACTTTTATCCTTAGGAATAACATGGTCAATTGTCATTTTTTTTGAATTTTTTCCACAATATTGACATACATTATTATCTCTACTCAATATATTTTTTCTTGTTAGAGGTATATTTTTTATCTTAATAAATACATATTTTTTTAATTTTATTACACTTGGAAAACTTAACTTCAATTTTTCTGAACAAATAAATGAATTTGTTTTTTCTATTAAATCAACTTTTTCAAGAAGTAACATAATTATAGCTTTTTTACCACCAATAATTTGTATTGGTTCATAGCTATTATTTAAAAGCAAAACTTTTTTATCTATATTCATTATTTATCTCAAAAATATTAAAATCTAAACTGGACAAATTTTCACAAAAATTTTTATTATTTTTAACAATAGAACTTATCTTTACCTGTCCTGATGCATGGATGAATTCCTCATTATTAATAAACATTCCAACATGGGTAAAATTATAGTTTTCTTTAAAATAAATCAAATCACAAAGAATAATATCATTAGTTGTCTTTTTTTTAATTGCGTTACTTTTTACTTGTTCTGAACAATCTCTTGGCAATAGAATTCCTTTCAAACGAAAAATAGACTGAATAAAACCCGAACAATCATAGCCAAATGAAGATTTACCACCCCACAAGTAAGGAGTACCTAACAAGCTCTTGGCTAAACTAACAAGACCAACTCTTGATAAAGAATCATTATTAAAAATTAATTTATTTCGATCTACAATAATTTGATTTTGATTTGGTAATAATAAGTCAATAGAATTATTTTTATTTTTACTAAATACTGGTAAATAAGATCCAAAACTTAACAATATGTTATCACGATATATAAATTCTTTTAAGAAACACCATTCATACTTATTTTTAATATTTTTTTCTAAATTATTTTGAATAACATATGACTTATGTATCCAGCTTTTGTATTTATCCCATTGTACTATTTCATACCAATCCTCATGATAATCAACTATATTTAAATATTCCCATATTAATGCTTGAGATACCATTTCAGATTTAAAAGTTGGTTCAAAGTATAATGGTGCATTACTTGTTTTAACTATACATTCTTTAATTTGCATTTCATTTAATTTTTATAAATCTTCTTTTGCCTACTTTTATAGTATATTCTTTTTTAATTTCTAAATTAAAATGTAAATCTTTTACTATTTCATCGTTTAATTTAATAGCAGACTGTTTAATTAATCTTTTTCCTTCACCTTTGCTTGAAATGAGATTATTATCAAATAAAAAGTCTAATAACTTTACTCTTTCTGAAATTGAAATTATTTTAATATCTTTTGGAATGCCTTTATTGACAATAACGCGATCAAAGTTTTCTTCTGCTTGAGATGCACTTTTATTATCATAATAAATTGATACAATATCACGAGCTAGCTTCCTTTTTAAATCTCTATGATTTATTTTATTAGTTTTAAGAGATAATTGAAAATCAATGATTTCTTTTAAAGTTAAACTAGAAATATATTTAAAATATTTGAAAATTAAATTATCAGGTATGGATAATATTTTTCCATACATTTCATTTGGAGAATCATTAAAAGCAATATAATTTTCATATGATTTAGACATTTTCTCAAAACCATCAGTTCCTTCAATAAGCGGCATTGTTAAAACTACTTGAGGTTCCATACCAAACTCTTTCTGTAAATCTCTTGCAAGCAATAAATTGAATTTTTGGTCTGTACCTCCAATTTCTATATCTGAACGTAAATAAACACTATCGTAAGCTTGAGCTAAAGGATACATGAATTCATGCAGTGAAATAGGTAACCCGCTATTATATCTTTTACTAAAATCATCTCGTTCTAAAAATTGTGCTAAAGTGAATTTTGAAGATAATTTTATTAATTTGTTAAAATTAATTTCATTAAGCCACTTTGAATTATAAACAATTTTTGTTTTCTTAATATTTAGAATTTTTGAAACTTGACTTATATATGTCTTAGAATTTTCTTTGGTTTCTTTTAAATCTATTTGTGGTCTAGTTTTATTTCTTCCTGTAGGATCACCAATCATTGCTGTAAAATCACCAATTACCAATATGATATTGTGACCTAAATCTTGAAATTGCTTCAATTTATTTAAAACAACACTGTGACCAATATGTAAATCTGGTCTACTTGGATCACACCCAAGTTTAATATTCAAAGGAATATTATTTTTTACAGATTTTTCAAGCTTATACATAAATTCTTTCTTAGGAAGAATTTCTTCAATTCTTGATGTTAAAATATCATACTGACTGTCTACAGACATAAATCCCATTAATTACCTTTCATAGAACGTTTTATTTCTCTATCAATATCTCTCTTCTTGATAGTCTCTCTCTTATCCCATTTCTTTTTACCTTTAGATAATGCTATTTCTATTTTTGCTTTCCCTTTTTTGAAATACAGTTTCAAAGGCACTATTGCAAAACCTTTTGTTTCAAATTTTGATTTTATTTTTAATATTTCATATTTGTGCATTAATAATTTTTTATCTCTTAATGGATCATGATTAGCATAACCTAAATGAGAGTATTCACCAATGTGCATACCTATAATAAAAATCTCATTATTTTTTATAGTTACATGAGACTCAGTTATATTAACATTACCCTCTCTAATAGCCTTAACTTCAAATCCTTTTAATTGGATACCTACTTCAAACTTAGATATAATATCATAAAGATAAGAAGACTTGCGATTAGTAGAAATTATATTCATAATTAAATTTTATCCAAAATAATCAATATAGTAATATAAAAAAAAAGCAGAACTTTATGTTCTGCTTTTTTTTAGATAATATTATAAAGTATATTACATCATACCACCCATACCACCCATACCTCCCATACCACCCATATCTGGAGCAGGGGCTGCAGGAGCTGCAGGTTCAGGCTTATCAGT
>PAHD01000026.1 GCA_002704685.1 Fidelibacterota bacterium | reverse complement strand
GGTGCACTTTCTTTACCATTTATTGAGGCAGATATGCCTCTTGATGCTAATAATATTTCAAAAATTGTATCAAAATCATCTTCAGCATGAGAGTACGCAAGTCCATATGCTACATCTTCATCTGTATTTCCATAAATATGAGGAACACCCCATTTATCTCTATGGATAACTACCTCATAATCGTAAACCTTTTTCGGTATGGTTTTTAAATTTGATATGTTACTGATTATTAAAACAATTCCAATAACAATAAATAATCTTGTGTACTTTTTAAATATTTTAATCATCTATTGGTAAATCTAAAATCTCTTTGCTTTTTTTAGAATCTATAAGTTCAACATCTCTTAGTTTTCTATCCATTGCTCTTGTCCTGGTACCTTTAAGGGTTTCAAGAGATGATGACGCTGTTTTAAGCTGTGTTTGAACTTTAGATAGATGAGTTCCAAATGTTGCAAATTCAGATTTAACTGCAGATAAAATATTCCAAACTTCACTACTTCTTTCTTGAACCAATAAAGTCCTAAAACCCATTTGGAGGCTGTTTAGTAAAGCTGAGAGCGTTGTAGGACCAGTCAACGCAATCTTATGTTTTTGACGAAGATTTTCCATTATACCAGGTTCTCTTAAAACCTCGGCAAAAAGTCCTTCGATTGGAAGAAACATTATACCAAAATCTGTTGTGCTTGGTGGTGATATATATTTACTTGATATATCTTTTGCAAATGAATCAATAGTTCTAATCAATTGTTTTCTGGCAGATTCAATATCTTCCTTACTACCATTTTCATATTTATCCAGAAGTATTTCATATGTTTCTGTTGGGAATTTTGAATCTATAGGTAGCCAAAGAGTTGTATCATCATTACCTGGCATCTTAATTGCAAATTCAACTGAACCATTGTAATCAGGGTTAGTAGATACATTTTTACCATATTGTTCAGGCGTTAGTATCTGTTCTAGAATATTTTCTAATTGATATTCACCAAAAACGCCTTTAGTCTTAACATTTGATAGTACTTTTTTAAGATCTCCTACACCTGCTGCTACAGTTTGCATTTCTCCTAAGCCTTTATGAACAGCATCAAGTTGTTTCCTAACTTGATTAAAAGATTCACCAATTTTTTCTTCAAGAGTTTTTTGAAGTTTTTCATCAACAGTATTCCTCATTTTATCAAGCTGTTTAGTATTATCATCTCTTATGTCTTTTAATTGATTATTAATTGTTTCTCTAACATCTTTTATATTTTTATTAAATAATTCAGAAAATTGATTTAAGGATTTAGCAAGCTCTTCTCTGTTTCCTTTTAAGGAATTGTTAAGCTCCTCCCTATTTTTGCTTAACTGTTCTAATGTTGATTTTTCAATCTTGTCTAAAGAAGCTTGAAAACGTATAACAGATTCATTAATCTTTAAAAAAGAATTATCTGAGTTTTTTTGATTGTTAATAAAAAGCTTAAAAAAAGTAGCAACTACAATGGTAAGTATTAATCCTAAAAGTATTTCAATCATATATTTCTTATTTTAATTGTGTATAAATATAATTCAAAGAGTATTAACTATCTAATATAAGATTAACTAAAAGTATAATATCTTGAATATTAATTATAGTATCTTGATTAAGGTCAAAATTGACTATGTATAAATCATTTGATGTGATATTTAAAATTAGTAGAGTAATATCTAAAATATTTATTTCTAAGTCATAGTTTAGGTCCCCAAAAAGACCATCAGCGAATTGATCTCTAATACTACCCCACATTTTTGTACTATTATTGTCATATCCAAGCGCCCAAATACCTACTCCAGCTAAATTGGCTTGTTTTGCAAAATTATATTTTATTGATAAGCTTAAACTATCATCATACCATACTTGATTCCAATTATCAGAATTGTTATAAGGAAACCATACAGCGTTTGATATAGTGTTCCAGTTAGAAAAATTTTGATTTAAAATACTTTCAACATTATTATATGTTAAAGCTTCTCCGCTTGAGGTTGTAGTGGAATGAATAATACTGCTTGTAACTGGCCAATCATATCCATAGTATGGAAGACCTAATATTAATTTATCTAATTGAAAGTTAGTTTTTTGAATATAATCATTAACAGTGTAATCTAAATCATAGAAATATCCACCTAACGGACTAATAGGACCAGCTGTTGAGCTGCCACTATAAAAATAGTTATATCCCATTATAAACAAACCATCACATATTTGAGCAAGAGCATTATAGTCCCAAGAATTTGACCAGTCAATTGCTGGAGTAGCCATTGTAATAACTGGATCTGAAATGTTACTATGAAAAACATCTGATAGTTCTTGCATAAAAATTACTAAATTTTCTCTCTGCGAAGACGGTACAAGTTCAAAATCAATATCAATTCCATCTGCATTTTGATCTAACACTTTATTTAGTAGGTTGAAAATAGCGTTAGTTCTATTTAAGCTATTACTTAAAAGAATTTCAAGTTGATTTGAATCAAATAAGGTAGCACATAGTTTAACTTTAACACCTCTTTGTTGAGCATAGTTGATAAAATTGATATTATCCCAATTATGATCATTAATAATATTACCATACTCATTTAGTTCTGCTGAAAAATAATTTATTTCTGTTAGTAAAGAGTAATCAATTTCATTGTATGTGTCGTACATCCAATATGGAAGATAGCCAATAACTTTATGAGATAGATTTTGTCTTAATTGGGATGAATTATCATTATTCATACTATCAATTTGAATATAGTTAATACTTTTATATTTATGAAATTTTTGGTCAAATCCATGAAAAGGTTCCCAAGTCTGACTGTACAAAACTGATATTACGATTAAAAATAATTTCATAACTATTAAAATATATGTATAATTAAAAATGAAATTAATACTAATTATAATATTTACATCAATGATATTTTCAGATAAAGTAAAAGAGCCTACATACAAAGTTATTATAAAAGAAGGAGATATTGAAATAAGAGAATATGGAAGCTACATTGTTGCTAAAACTTCTATTTCTAAAGATACAAACAACGATAATAACATGTTTAGAACTCTAGCTTCTTATATATTTGGAGGAAACAAAAGTAATGAATCAATTCCAATGACTGCACCAGTAACAACATTTTCTGATGATTTAAATTATAATATGTTATTTTATATGCTAGATGTTGATGAAGTTAATCAATTGCCTGAGCATAATGGTCAAAATATAATATTTGAAAAATTTGATTTAGGTAAATGTGTTGCAATATCATTTAGCTGGAGTACATCTGAATCAAGAATTGAATATTATTCCTCAAAACTTTCTGATTTTATTGAGAAAAATAATTTAAAAACTAAATCTTTTTTTATGATTAATAGATATGACCCTCCATGGAAATTACCCTTCCTTAGAAGAAACGAAATTATAGTTCGTTTAGATTAGTTTTTTAAAGAGTTTAGCTGTAAATGTTGCACGGTATGCACGAAATGTTGTAATTTAAATTATGAATAATAAATTAATAAAATTTGATGATGTTGAAGGTAAAGTATACGAAATTGATGATTGGAAATCTAATCAAGCACCATATCTTAAAAATCATTTTTCTGAAAGATTAAAGGAAATAAAAAAAGAATATGATTCGTTACTAAAGGAGCTTAATTGGAATAAAATTGTTTATGAAAGTAACATTTTATTTGAACCAGTTGTTGGTAGAGAGTATTATTTATATAAAAATAAACAAAATTCAAATTTCATGTCTTTAGTTAGTCCTAGTGAATGGGATAATGATTCTGGTTTAACATTCATAGCATCTTTTAAACAGGATACAAATAAAAAATGGGTTCCAGTTGAAATCAATACAAATGAATAAATTAGAAAATATTGATCATATTGCAATTCAAGTAAAGAATATAAAAAAATCTGTAAAGTGGTATACAGATAACTATAACTGTAAGGTGATATATTCTGATGATACTTGGGGATTCTTGCAATTTGAAAATATTAAGCTAGCATTGGTTACAAACTCTGAGCATCCTCCCCATTTTGCTATTTTAGATGAAAAAATAAAATTAGACTCATCTACTGTAAAGCACAGAGATGGTTCTGTATCAAAGTATATAAAAGATTTAGATGGTAATTTTATAGAGCTTATAAAATACTAGGTTATTTAGCGCTTTTTTGTTCTAACTCGGTAAGAGTAACTATTTCTAACTTTTCCTCTTTTAAACCCTTTAATATGTTCTCTAAAGCTAGGTAATTCCATTCTCTGATACCTCTTTCTGGCATATGTATTATAATCACTGATCCAGGTTTTACATTTTTAAGAATAAAGCTTGATATCCAGTTTGCATCTGGTATAGATGTATCGTTAGCGAAAACATCACCTACAACATGTTTCAAATTATGTTTTTTAATTATTTCATGCATATCATCTGATATAGATGCATGAGGTGCTCTATACCATTTAGGTAGATTTTTAGAGAATTTATTTAATATAGATTTAGTTTCAATCAAATCATTTTCAAATTGATTTATCGGAATGTTTTTGTATGGTATATCATACATGTTGTGGTTTGCAATTTCATTTCCATCTTTTAATAAATTAACTATATCTGATTCTTTTGTATTTGATATATGGGAACCTGTAACAAAAAAAGTTGCCTTAGCATTATATTTTTTTAGAAGATCAGCAATTTCTTTAGTCATATCACCATCAGGATTGTCAATACCACAAAAACCATCATCAATGGTTAGAGCAACTTTATTGGATGAATTAAAATAGGATATTGATTTAGGAAATGCTAAAGATGAAATATTTCTTCCACCAATATATGAAAGTACCTTCCATATTGATTTTCTATAAAAAAGTTTATATTTTGATATATCTTCAACAACCCTTGGGTCTTTATCCCTACCAAGATTTAACGAATCTTCATTTAAATTTGGTGATAGAAATAAGAAAGAAAAAAATAGAAATATTAAATATTTACAATTGTTCAATGAAATCTCTTATCTTATCAAAATAGTGATCTCTCGCTATTGCAATAACATTGTTATGACCTGCGCCATTTACTTTGAATAAATCTTTGTTGTAAGATCCAGATTCAACAAACATCATATCTGCTTGACTAAAGGGAATTATTTCATCCATATCAGCGTGAATGATTAAAAAAGGTTTTTTAAAATATTTTATTTTTTTCAGATTATCAAATCCATCACTTAGTGAAAAATTAATTTCTTCAGGATCCAATCCAAATCTTAATAAAAAAGGATATTCTGTCGCAAATCCACTATCAATAATAGCGCCATCAATTTCTTGTTCCCTTTTCAGCATCAAATGACTTGCAGATGTACTACCAAGAGATCTTCCCATAACAACTAAGTGATTCTTGTTTTTTAAGGATTTTAAATGGTCCAGCACAAAATCAAAAATTTTCAAAGAATCTTCAAGTGATGTATCCATTGATGGTTGACCGTTAGAAAGACCATAACCCCTATAACCTGAAACTATAAAATTAATATTGTATTTATTATACATCTGTGCAATATCATCATATTCATGTGTGATTTCAGCATTTGCATGGAAAAATAAAATTGTTGGAGAATTGTTACTTGCAATAAACATTCTTATTCCCACATTTACGTTCTTATCAACGTGAACAAGGTAATCCTTTTCATCAGAATTGTATTCTGTCTTTCTTGGAAAAAATATTGAGTTTAAAATTTCGCTTATTTTCATAATAAAGTTTTACTTTAAGTAAATGTTATATCCTCTTTAAAAAATGGTGATATAGTATCTATGTATAGTTCAGGGTTTTCTAAGTGAACATTATGTCCTGCATTATTTATTATATATTGATTAGAGTTTTTATTTGCATTAAGCATTACCCTTCCTTCTTTAATGAACTTTATATCATCTTTGCCATTAATTATAATTACTGGAAAGGATAGCTTAGTATAGTTATTCATCATGTAAGGCATATTACCTAAGCTAAAAACTTCAAGTGATTTTGATAACTGAAATTTATCATGAGTTAGCCTGATTTCACGTTGAGATAAAAAGTCATCGTTATTTCTAACTTTTTGCTTTGAAAAGAAATCTAATTTTTCCCAATCTTTAACAAATTCGTTAAGATTTTCTTTGATTCTTGTTGATTTATTCAAATCTTTTGATAGCCTTTCTTCTTTTTCTTCTTTATCATTCAAACCAACAGTGCCGCTTTCTAATAATAGCGTAGATACCATTTTTGGATAAATAGAACTAAAAGCAAGTGCAAGTCTGGCACCCAATGAATAACCACATAAATGAATCTTTTTAATATCTAAGTCAGATAATGCTAAATAAAGCTCATTAGAAAAATCTTTAAAGTAATATGTTGAACTTAAGTTATTAAATGAACTTTTACCATGGCCTGGTATATCAATAGCAAGTGATGGATAGTTAATTTTATTTCTTATATTTTTCCATGATTTAGAGCTTCCCAAAAAACCATGTAGAAAGACAATAGGTGTATTATTAAGTTCTCTGTCTTTAGTAATAAAAATTGTTGATTTATTTCCTTTATAATACATTATTCATTTAATTCTTTATCAAACCATTTTATATAATCTTTAGATTCAATAGTGAAAGATCTTGATAAAATTTCTGGATTATTGTAATTGTGTTCTTTATTTAAAAGTGAAATTATTTTTTCTTTATTAAGATTATTTGTTTTTATTAGTATTATATATTCTTTAGTGGATATTGTTTCACCCTCCCACTTATAATAAGTATTAGGGGAATGTATAATATGAACACAAGGAGACAGTTTTTTGTCTACAAGCTTTTTACTAAGATTCTTAGCTATAGATAAACTATCAGTTGTTGATTGTAATAGTATATAACTCACTATGGTAATTTTAAGTTAGGTTTATTTTTTAAATCAGCTTTCAATACAGCGTTAGGTTTTTTTAATTCTTTTAAAACTTCAGATATTGATTTATCAAGCTGAGCATCTATACCTTTTTTAAAATCTTGAGGTGTATCATTGATTTCTATATCAACATCAGTACCATAATTCTCAACATTCCATCCTACGTCTTTAAACCAAAAAGAAAATTCAGGCTGTGTTGTTAATGTACCATCAACAAGAGCATTACGAGGCCAGATTCCTATTACACCTCCCCAAGTTCTTCGTCCAATTAATTTACCAAGATTAAGTAGTTTCCATGAATGTGAGAATATATCGCCATCAGAACCAGCAAACTCATTTGTAATAGCTACCATAGGTCCACCAGGAGATTCGGAAGGATAAGGTTCTACTCCCATCCATCTTGTTAAATCAAATCCTATACGCTTTTTAGCAAGCTTGCTTAGTAATAGTTGAGATACATGTCCGCCTCCATTAAATCGAACATCAACAATTAAGCCATCATATATAATTTCAGTTAAAAAATATCTATGAAATTCAGCAAAACCATCAGCTCCCATATCAGGTATATGAATGTATCCAATTTTACCTTTTGATTTTCTATGTACATATTCTCTATTTTTTTCAACCCAATCTCTATAATATAGATGAGTCTGAAAACCATTTGGTTTTACAGAGACTTTTCTTTTTTGAGTTCCATTTTTATTACTTATTTCTAATTGAATTTCTTTATTAACTTGATTTACAAGTAGTTGATTTGGATGTAATTCTTTATTTAATTTTATATTATTTATACTGTAAAGTAAATCACCATTTTTAATATTTAAACCAGGTCTCAAAAGTGGAGATGCATAATAGTCCCACAAATCTCCTTTTGCTATATTTTGTATTACATATGCTTTATACTTACCAATGTATTTGAAATTAGCTGCCAATAAACCAGTTTTATATCTTCTAGTTGGCTTGTAATCACCACCAAACTCATAACAATGAGATGTTCCAAGCTCACCTTGCATTTCCCAAATAAGATCAGAAAACTCACTTCTTGTACTAATGTTATCTATGAGCTGATAATAGCGTTTATATATTTTTTTCCAATCTATTCCTGACATATCCTTGGTCCAAAAATAATCTCTTTGAAGTCTCCATGCTTCAGAGAACATTTGCTTCCATTCAGATTTTATATCAATACTCAAATTAATTCTCGACAAATTAATTTTTCCTGTTTCTTTATTAAAACTATTCTTTAAAAGGTGTTCTTTATTTGGTATGCTTTTAGTTGAACAAACGGTTATAGAATCATTTGAATTTATAACAATATTTGAGGATTCATTATCAATACTAAAAGAAGTTGCACCACTAAAGAATAGTTTTTCCTCCAAAGTATTTAAATCGAAATAGTAAATTACTCCTTTGGGAGTATCTTCTAAAGAATACCATCCATCTTCTCGTGATCCACTAATAGGCCATTTTAAATAAAACAGTTTATTATCAATAAAACCAATTGAGTTATCTAAAGTTGTTTCTTTAATTGGAATTTGCATAATTCTATCAGAAATATTTTTAAAATCAATTTTAACATTTGGAAGTTTATTCTTCTTATTTTTATTATCTTTTTTTGATTTTTTGTTTAAAGTATTGTCAGTTTTAATAAATGGAGATGAAGTTTTACTATCAAGGGTTAGTATGTATGGTTTTTCAGATTTAGTAAAATTTAAATCAAACTGGATACTATCATAAACAGGATTAAATGTTCTTTTGGAAATAAATGCTAAATATTTACCATTATTATCAAAAACTGGTGAAAAATCTTGGTTTATTGAACTAGTAACTACTTTAGAAGTTCTTTTTTTTATATCATAAATTTTTATTATAGAAGTTCTACTATTTAAAGAGCATGAATAAGCAATAAAATTTCCATCTGGTGACCAATTAAATTCTATAGGATGATTAGTGCTATGATCAATTTTAGTAAGTTTACTATTTTTTATATCTAAGATGTGTAATTCATGTTTGTGATTAAGAAAACATACAAAATCTTTGCTTGGTGATTTTTTTACACAAAGTACTCTTCCAATATTCTTATTTATAATTTTTAATAATTTAGAGCTTTCAATATTATAAACTTCGAAATGCTCGACATTGTTTTCATCAGAAACTAATAAAAGCTTTTTATTTTTATCAATTTGAATTGGGTGTTTATACCTAACACCATTAACTTTTCCATATTGTATAGATGGACCATTCCAAGTGCCCATTATAAAAGATTTTCCTCTAGAAATTATATTTAATTGTTTACCATTTGCTACAATTGAGGCATGTTCAAGGTAATTAGAAGCATTTGAAAACTTTCTTCCTGAATCAATATTACTATTGTTATAAATAAGATTAATTCTTGATGTTTTATTTTTTAATGTATCAAAAAAGAATAGTCTACTTCCTGAATGATAAATAATTTTACTTGAATCAGCTGAGGCATTTCTAACATAATAATTTTTATGATTTGTGTGTTTTAACAGAGATTTACCATTTTTTAAACACGAATAAATATTGCCTATTCCTTCATGGTCAGATATAAAATATATTCTATTTCGTAAAACTAGTGGACATGCTAAATTACCGTCAATATTAATAAGTTTTTTAAATTTATTTTGATTAAAATCTATCCAAAGTTCACCAGCAGTTCCACCTTTATACCTTTTCCATCGAGCTGGGTCAGCTGTATTTCTACCAAGTACAGTAAATGTTTTATGAAATGCTATATTTGAAGAAATTCCAAAATCAAGTCCTTTAGATACATTATTATTTAAATCATAAATTCTTATATCAGAAATTCTTCCAAACGGTTTTTCATAATCAGATGAATAATATATACCCTTTTCATTCCAAAGACATATTTTGTTTATAAATGAACCTTCAAATGTTAATCTTTTAGATTTGCCTCCATTTGATGGTACAGTGTAAACTTCAGTGTTTCCATCTTCTGATCCAACGTATGAAATATATTTTCCATCTGGTGAAAATTTGGGTGATGAAACATTTGATATATTTGTAGTTAGTCGTTGCGCAACTAAATTATTTAAATTGCTTATCCATAAATCATCATCACAAACAAAAGCTATTTGGTTCTTATATATTGTTGGAAATCTGTAGTATCCTTGCATAACATCCTAATAATTAATTATATATTCAACCAAATTTAAATTTTTATTATGTAATTATAT
The DNA here is from genome assembly GCA_002704685.1 of Fidelibacterota bacterium. Taxonomy (GTDB): domain Bacteria; phylum Fidelibacterota; class Marinisomatia; order SCGC-AAA003-L08; family D37C17. Next base: position 51,173 of record PAHD01000026.1, on the reverse strand, counting down.
AATTTAATTTTTAATTTTATTTGTCTGTGGGGGTATGTAATTTTCAGAACTTTCAGCTTAAAAATAGGGTTTCTTACTTGCCTTACTCAAAAGTAGGCCTTATTATACATATAATTGAAGGAAACTTGCGATTAAGGAGGAGTTACCCACTGTACCTAAAATAAAGGTCATCTGAAAATTACTCTCACAGATTATTTTACTCTCTTTTTAATTTTGTTAAATGTTTCTTGTGTACATTTAAATTCAAGTTCTATTTTATCATAACTATCTTTTCTAGACATAACTGTTGTTAAGGTATAAATAAAATCAATAATTGCAGCGTTTCTATAATCTATTTTTAAAGAAAACAAGTTAAGATTTTCGTTAGTATATTTCAATATTGAATTAATTAAAATATTTATGTTTAATTTCTTCAAAGAAGATATAAATATAGAATTACTGTACTTTGATTTTATTTTAACGTAAATATTTTCATCCTCGACTTTATCTATTTTATTAAAAACAATTAAAGATTTCTTTTTGTGACAATTTAATATTTCTAACGTATCATCAATTGTTTTCATGTGACCATTAATATCCGTAGAAGTTATATCTATAACTTTTAATAATAAATCAGCATCTCTAATTTCTCCTAATGTAGATCTAAATGAAGCAATTAAATCTGTTGGTAAATTCCTTAAAAAACCTACGGTATCACTTAGTAAAACTTTAGTGTTATCACTAAGGTATATATTTTTAGTAGTAGTATCAAGCGTAGCAAATAATTCATCCTTTATATAAGTTTTTTTATAACCACTTAAATTTTTAAATATTGAGGATTTACCTGCATTTGTATACCCTACTAGTGCCACTTTAAATATATCTTTCCTAGATTTCCTTTGTGTTTTTCTTTGTATTTCAATTTGAAGAAGATCTTTTTTTAATTTTGTTATATCGCTTCTTAATAACCTTCGATCAATTTCTATTTGCTTTTCACCAGGACCACCTCTTGTCCCTATTCCACCCATTTGTCTTTCAAGGTGAGTCCATTGACCAATTAGTCTAGGCATCATATATTGAACGGAAGCTAATTCAATTTGTTTCTTTGATTCTATTGTTTTTGCATGCTTTGTAAAAATATCTAAAATTAATTTTGTTCTATCTATTATGTAAATCTTTTTTCCAGCTATCTTTTGTATTCTTTTATAATGTCCTGGTTCAATTTCGTTATTGATAAAAATTGTATCATACTTTAGTTCTTTGCATTGATTAATAGTTGAATTTAACTTTCCTTTACCAAAAAAAGTTGATGAATCAATCTTTTGTTTATTTTGAATTATAGTATTTTCAATTGTATACCCAAGAGTATTAGCTAATCTATGCATTTCTTCTATTTCTTCTATTAAATCGGTTTGATTTGTTGATGGCAATGATAATGATAACAATAAAGATTTAATCATTTGTTTTGTACAGGTAAATATTTGAAATATACATTTCTATAATAATTAGTATTAAAACTACATATAAAAAATATTTCCAAAGATAAATACCAGATATTAGGGAATTAAGTTTATTATTAAAATCACTAAAAGAATCTACTATAAGAGGATTATTAAAAAAAATATTAATACTGTCTTTATTAAGTTTTTGAGGAATTAATTCTGAATTTTTAATATTTACAGCAAAATCATTTAATTTAATATCGTTAACAAATACTTTATGAAAACCTGGTTTATCAGCATAAAGAGAATTATCAATGAAATATCCATTTGTATATTGATATAACTTTTCGTTTATATTAATATTAAATGAAAATTCCTTATATGAATCATCGATAACAATTAAATCATCTATGTAGTTATAATAATTAAAATCATTTAATCTTAAAAGATAGTTTAATAAAGGAATAAATGAGCCACTAACAGGTAGGTTTGAAGATTTTATATCTAAGGGTATGGGAAGTACATAAAGATTATTATTATTACTATTATATTTGTCAAGCATTGAATTTTGACTATCAAGAAATAATATTGAATTGTCTGATATATTAAGATTAAAATAATTATTTATTTGTATGTCAGTAGTTGATTTATTAAAAATATTATCAAGGAATGAATCATTTTTGTATTTTCTATTCATTTTATTACTTATCATTGATTTTTGTGGGTTTAAATTTTCTTTTTTTATATCATTAAAATATTTAGAAAATGGATAAAGATTTAACGTATTGTTTGGAATTAATAAAACATTTGAGGTCTTGTATAAAATATTAGAAACTATATCATCAGTTAGATATTCTGATCCAAATATTACAATAGAATCATAATTATCTGTACTACTTATAAAATTATTTGTTACAAATTTATCTATTTGTAGGTTCTCATAGATTTCATTATATGCTATTAGTGCATTATCAATATATTTTATACTCTCAACGTTATCATAAATTAAAGCAATTGTTTTTTTTGTATCTATATTTATATTAAAGTAATACTTGTAATCATTTACAGAAAAATAGCAATTGTAAATACCTTTATCAGGAAATGAGGTATTAAAATTAATTGTTTTTGATTCATTATTGCTAAAACTTGTATTACTGTCAGAAACTTTTATATTATTAATAAACAATGAAATATCAATATCTTGGTATGATTCATTGGATAAATTAATAGCATTTAAAGAAATTGAAACAATTTCGTTATTTGTAATAATATTATCTTTAATATATAAATTATTTATAATTATAGGATGATTTAAAGTGTTATGTTCAAATATAAAAATATTCCAACCATCCATATTAACCTCTCTATTAATTAATGATGAATGTAAATCAGATATAATGTATAAATCTTTATTTAAAAAATTTTCAAATTTATCAGTTACTGGTATGAATGTGTTATCAAAATTATAAATTCCATATTTCTTAAAATTAAATTTTTGATTTTTGTTAAAATCTTGCAATGATTGTAAATCACTATAAATTTCTCCACTTAATCCCTTAATTAAAATATTTGTTTCAGGAGTATAATTATTAATTATTTCATTTAATAAAGATTTAAAATTATCATTGAGGAATTTACTGTTTGAATACGAATCATCTACAACAATATAAAAAACTGTTTCTTCACCATTTACAATATTTCTATTTTGGAAAGAAAATATTGGTTTAGAAATCATTAGAATTAAAAATAATATTATCAAAGTTCTTACTATCAATAAAATTATATTTATTAAATTTATTTTTTTTAATGAATCTTCTTTCATATCTACTAAAAAACGCGTGGTACTGAATCTCAGGTTTCTTAAATTTCTTTTCTTTAAAAAATGAAAAATTATCGGTATTAAAGTTGCAGGTAATAACCAAAGATATATACTGGCAAGAAAGCTCATTAATAAATATTAAAACCTGTTAGTAATAATGCAGAAACTATTGGTATTGAAAAATTATCATATTTCATTGGAGTAAATAGTTCAGTTAGAGAAATCATAATTGATACAATTAAAATAAAAATTGAGATGGTATTGAGATAAAAAAACAAAACTAAGAAAGTTGAAGATATGAAAATAAATGAACCTTCCAATGTTTTATTATTAAATAGCTTTATTTGACCATATTTAATTCCAAATAAAGCTGCAAGTGGATCAGATATGGAGGTTATTAACATAGAAATAATTGCTACATCTTTTGAAAAAAAAAATGTTATTAGTAAAAACCCAAACATCATGAGTGTTGCGCTCCAAAATGAACGATATTCGTTATCTCTAATAACAAAATCAATATTAATTTTTTTGTTAATTAAACTAACAATCTTATAATAATAAATATTTATAAATGTGATAAATAATGTTGATATAAAAAGAACGGTAAAAAAATATAAAAAATCATTGTAGAAGTATAATAGAGAAAATATTAAAGAACAAAAGTGAATTAATTTTCTGTAAATTTCATTTTTAAAAGAAAGTGTTTTACTTACCATTAAATATTAAATCGTTATATCTCTTATTAATATTATTTGCACCATATAGGCCAGAACCAACAATTGTTACATCAATGCCAGTTTCATAAACTCTGTCAATTGTATTAATATTAACTCCTCCATCAACACCGATAAGTATATCTGAATCTTTAGTGTTATCTTTTAGGAACTTCATAGAGTCTAATGTAGATTCTATAAATGACTGTCCACCAAATCCTGGAAAAACAGACATAATTAAAATATAATCTAAGTTTTCAGTATAGTTAAGTAGCTGTTTGTAATCACTATCTGGATTTATGGCAATTCCTGCTTTAACTCCTCTTTCTTGAATATATTTTAAATCCCTATTTATATCTGTAGAAGCTTCATAATGGAAAATTAACGTATCAGAACCAGCCTTTATGTATTCATCAAAATATTTATGTGGATTGGTTATCATCAAATGAGTTTCTAAGTGAGATTTAGTAATTTTTCTAATATCTTTAATTATAAATGGTCCAAACGTTAAATTTGGTACAAAATGTCCATCCATTACATCTAAGTGAAGTCTAGAAACACCTGCATCTTCAACAACTTTAATATCTTCTTTTAATCTTGTAAAATTTGCTGAAAGCAATGATGGCGATATTATTCTTTTTTTCATTATTTTTTATCCATACTTACTATTAAGTTTACCCTCGCAGGAAAAGATAGTTTCATTCCTGGAGTCTTATCCTGTTCTAAAACTGTATTATTTAAAAAATCATTTGAATATTCATATGTAATATTACCTAAAATTAAACCAGCTCTGGAAATATTTTCTTTTGCTTTATTAAGATTTAAGTTTACTAGGTTTGGCGTAATGTAATAATTAGGTGGCTTGCCTTGACTAATGACTAAAGTGACTAAATCATTTGATCTAAGAACTTTTGAAGGTTTAGGAAATTGAGTTATTATATGATTTTTTTTAATAGTGTTATTATATTCGTAAAGCAGTGTATCAATTTTTAAATCGCTTCTATTTAAAATTAGCTTTACATTCCTTAGTGATATGTTTGTGAAATCATCAAGTATTACATCATTTTTATCACTTGCTACTGTTAATTTTATTATTCTACCTGATTTTAACTTTGTAAATGGACGAGGTGATATTTTAACTACGTCACCAGGATCATTTGCAGGATTATAATCACTAAATAAAACTTCAACTTTAAAACCAAGATTTACAAGTTTCTCTTTTGCAATATTATAATCAATATTTCTTAAGTCAGGTAAATAGATATCTTTATTTTTATTAACATAAAGTGATAGGAAAACATTATCTAGTAATAACAAACCAATGACAAGAAAAGTTCCAAGTGTTAATATATATTTAAAAAATATTTTCATTTTATCGATTTAAAAATAATATTATCTTTAAAATTCATATTACTAAAATCCATAATATTAATTATTTTTTTTCCTTCAAATTGTATTTTCTTGACTTCCAAACAACCACTTTTACACCCAATTAATAAAGTATTTTTTTCTATTTCATATGTTCCTACAGGTAATGTCGATTTATTAAAATAAGTTTTATATAATTTGACTTTCTTACTATTAAAAAAAAGATAACACCCCGGTGGTGTTAGGCCCCTAATTTTGTTGTGAACATTTTTAGATGAAGTATTTAAATTCACTATATAATCTTCTTTCTTAATTTTTTTTGCATAACTTACATTTTCATTTGATTGAACTACTAATTTTTTATTTTTTTGTATACAATCTAGTGTTTCTATTAAAAATGAAGATGCTATAATTGAAAGATTATCAAATGCTTCACCATATGTTATAAAATTATCTATTGGAATTTTTTTTGTGAGAATTATATTTCCTTGGTCAATATTATCATTTAAAAAAAATGATGTTAAACCAATATATTTTTTACCATCGATAATAGACCTTTGTATTGGTGCAGCGCCTCTATATTCTGGTAGAACTGATGTATGGATATTTATAGAGCCTAGTTTTGGTATACTATATATAAATTCAGGTAATATTCTATAAGATATTACTATAAATAAATCAGCATTTAATTCTTTTAAATTGTTAATGAATGTTTTATCATTAAAGTTTTTAATTTTTATAACATTTAATAAGTTTTTTTTAGAAAATTTTGAAATTAAAGTTTCATTTAGCTTTTGACCTCTACCCGATTTTTTATCTTCATTTGTAACTACTGCTTTTATTTTATAATGTTTAGAATTTTTGTTAAGAATATCTAGTGAATGTAATGCAAAAGTTCCATTAGCAAAAAAAACTATTTTCATTAATTTTGAATGGATGAAATATATGACTTCATAATAGTAATATTTGTAGATCCATCAATACTTAGAATAATTATATTGTTGTTTTTGCCTTGAAAATCAATAATTTTACCAATTATTCCGCCTCTGGTTAATACTTTATCACCTTTTTTGAGATTATTAAGCATATTTTGATGATTTTTTTGTTGAATAGACTGTGGTCTTATCATTAAAAAATATATAACAACAAACATTAAAATAAATATAGGAAGAGATCCTAATTTTTGTAAAATTTCCATATTATATATTAATTAATTATATATATATAAATATATTTAAATATATGAAAATTGGTAACATTAACATTAAATACCCATTATTTTTAGCTCCAATGTCTGGAGTTACGGATCAACCATTCAGGATTATTTGCAAAAAATATGGAGCATCTGTTGTTTATACAGAGTTTGTTAGCGCAGACGGTATAATAAGAGAAAATGTTAAGACCTTAGATATGGTTAAATTTGATGATTTTGAAAGACCTATAGGTGTACAAATTTTTGGTAATGATCCCGATACTGTTGCAGAATCAGCATTCAATATATATAATAAATTCAAACCTGATATTATTGATATAAATTTTGGTTGTCCTGTACCAAAAGTAACTAAAAAAGGCGGAGGTTCTGCGGCTTTAAAAAATTTAGAGCTAATGAGGAAAATTGCTTCAAATACAGTAAATGCAGTTAAAGATGTACCTATTACAGTAAAGATGAGAGCAGGTTGGGATTACAATAATATTATAATAAACGATGCAGGAATAATTTTGGAAGAATCAGGAGTTAAAGCTATTACATTGCATGCAAGAACTTCAAAACAAATGTATAAAGGTTCAGCTGATTGGAATATGATTGGAGAGCTAAAAGAAACAGTAAAATCAATTCCGATTATCGGAAATGGTGATATTACATCTATTGATGATTATAAAAAATTAAAGAAAATATCAAAATGTGATGGTGTTATGATTGGTAGAGGTTCTTTAGGTAAGCCCTGGATTTTTAGAGATATAGTCTCATTTATAAAAAGTGAACAAAATGAAAAAATATGTTTAAGTGAAATTCTAAGTATTTGCTTTGAGCATGTTAGTTTATTAAAAAAATATAAAAGTAATAAAGTTGTAATAAATTTATCTAAAAAACATTTAAGTTACTATATTAAAAGCTTTAATAACTCATCTTTTTATCGAAAAGAAATTATGAAATCTGAAACAATAGAAGAGATAGAAAGTGTTTTAAAAAGTATTAATTAGAGTGGCTATGAATCAATTTTTCAAATTCATTCATTTCTAAAGGTTTGCTTAATATAAAACCTTGAATTTCATCACATGCATATTTTCTTAAAAAATCAATTTGATTCTGTGTTTCAACACCTTCAGCTACCACTTCCAAACCAAGTTTGTGTCCAAGGTCGATAACAAGATTTGCAATTTTTGCATCATCACCATCATGATCAGCTAAATTAGATATAAAAGATTGGTCTATTTTTAGTTTATCTATAGGAAAGTCTTTTAAATAACTTAATGAAGAATAGCCTGTACCAAAATCATCAACAGATATACTAACACCCATTTTTTTTAATTCTTTACATATTTTTAATGTTCGATTTACATTTTTCATAATAATACTCTCTGTAAGTTCAAGTTCAATAAGACTTGGTTTAATAGAGGTTTCATTTATTGTACTCTGAATTATTTGAACTAATTTATCTTGATTAAATTGTTTTGCTGAAATATTTATACCGGCTTTAAGGTGATATCCTTTATCATGCCACAATTTTGCTTGTTCGCATACTTTTTTTATTATCCATTCTCCTAAAGGTATAATTAAATTAGTTTCTTCAGCAATTGGAATAAACTTATAGGGTGCAAGAACTCCCATATCTGGTTGATTCCATCTTACAAGAGCTTCAAAACCAACAATTTTATTTGATTTTAATGATAATTGTGGTTGGTATACAATCTGAAATTCTTCATTTTTTATTGCTCTAAATAAATTTGTTTCAACATTAAGTCTCTCCATGACCTCTTCATTTATATCTGGTTTGTATAAGTGAAATTGATTTTTACCTAATTCCTTAGATTTGTACATAGCAGCATCAGCATTTTTTATAAGCATGTCAGGATTTATACCATCCTGAGGAAATAAAGATACGCCAATACTTGCAGTAATATGTAGTTCTTGACCTTCGATAATAATGTTATTAAGATGAGTATTTAAAATCCTATCACATAATTTATAAATACCTGAAAGTCTTTTTATATTAGGTAATAATATAGTAAACTCATCACCACCCCATCTTGATACAGTATCACTTTTTCTTGTTGATTCTATTAATTTGTTACCAATAATTTTAAGAAGCTTGTCTCCAATAGAATGACCCATGGAGTCATTAACATATTTAAAATTATCTAGATCAATAAATAAAACTGCTAACACTTCATCTTTTCTTTCAGCATTATGTATTGCCTGGTCTAACCTATCGTGAAATAATGCTTTATTTGTTAAACCTGTAAGATCATCATAATGAGCTTGTTTATGTATTTTAATATCGTCAACTTTTCGTTTTATAGCCATTGCAATTTGATCAGAAGAATATTGTAATATTTTTTTATCTTCTTCACTGAAAATATAATCGTCAGTATAATTTTGAACACAAATCATACCGATTGTTTTTCCATTTGCTAATTTTAATGGTACACCAAGCCAATTATAACAACTTTGACCAATTGGTTCAATATTATGTGTTTTTATTAAATTTTTGTAAATTTCTTTATTAAGCAAAAGAGATTGACCTGATTTTAAAACATATTCTGTCAGTCCTTTTTTCATTTTATATGGTGAAGGTATTTTGTCATACTGGTCAACAAAATAAGGGAATGTAATAAGCTCTGATTCCCAGTCAATTAGGGCTATATAAAAGTTTTTAACATCCGTTACCGTTGAAAGTATAAAATGAATTTCATTATAAAGAGTATCTAAATGATCTGAATCATGTATAGCTTCAGAAATTTTATAAATACATGATTTTTTAATTTCTTCTGTGTGAATTTTTGTTATATCATCAATAATAATTAATCTATAAAAATCTTCTGAGATATCAACTTTTTCTGATGATATATTAATAAAAAGTTTTTTATTATTTTTATCATAAATTTCTATATCATTTAATGTATTTTGAGAAGAATTTATAGAGTCCTCAATTAACTTAGATAATTTTTTAGAAAATAGAGAACTGAATTTTATGTTTAATAGATTTTTAAAATTTGTAGATAAAAGATTTTGCGTATATTTGTTTGCGTAGAGTATACAATTGTCTTTATTTAAAATAATAATACCCTCGTTTAATGACTCAACAATATTTCTATAATCTTGGAGGTTCAATTTCATTTAATATCAAATTTATCTGGTGAGATCATCCCTGCTGATATAATAATTTCCATTGCTTCTTCTACAGATATATTAGTTTCTATAGCATTTTTTGAATTTATAATTAGTAAAAAACCCGATGTAGGATTAGGTGTTGTAGGTACAAAAAGTTTGTAACATTTCTCATTATTCCTGTTTAATGTTTCTCCTGACACCATAGCTAAAGTCCACAGATTATCTCTAGGGTATTCAATTAAAACAACTTTTTGAAATGCCTTTGTATTATCTTTAGTAAAAGTATTAGTGATTTGTTTTGTTGTTTGATATACTTTGTTAACAATTGGAATTTTGTTTAAAAAAGACTCAAATAATGAGTATAATTTTTTTCCAAAAACATTTGATATTATACCTCCTAGGAAAAATAAGAATAAAATAGTTAGTAGAAAACCAATGACATAAGAAAAATAAACGTATAAATTAAAAATAAAAGGCAAACTTTTAATGAAGGTATAATTAAATATTATATCAACAATATATTTCCCAGGTTCTGAAAAGAAAATAAATAAGTATTTAATTAGCCAATAAGTTAAAGCTAGTGGTATTATAGAAATAATTCCAGTAATTATATATTTTCTTACGTTATTCATAAACATTAATTATATTTAATTTAAACTTTTTATTAAAGTCTTTCAAATCTTTTATCAAGATCACTTATACTAAGATTTACTATTATTGGTCTGCCATGGGGACAATAATAGGGATGTTTGGTAGCAAATAACTTATCTATTAAACTTATGCATTCAGAATCATCAAGTTTATCTCCAGCTTTAATTGCAGCCTTACAAGAATATGTTGCAGCCATGTAGTCAATGAAAGATGAATTTAATTGTTTATGTTCAATATAGTTGTCAAGTATTTCACTAATAACTTCTTTTTCCTTACCATTTAATAATTCTGGAGGAGATCCTTCTATAATTATAGAGTTTTCACCAAACTCTCTTATATCAAAACCTATTTTATTTAAATATGGAATAATATCTAATAGACTATTAAAATCCTCAGGATCGTAATTTAAAGTTATTGGAAACATAATTTTCTGAGCATTTAACCCATCACCTTCCAATGACTTTAAAGCCTTTTCGTATAATATTCTTTCATGCGCTACATGTTGATCAATTAATATTAAGCCAGAAGATATTTCAGTTATTATGTACTTATTGTGTATTTGCCAAACTTTAACATTATCTTGAAGTGATAAGGTTGAATCAGTAAACATCTTATCGATTTTCTCATCAGTAATATCATTAGAAATATTATTATTAAATGGTAAATCCAATACTTGATTATTAAAATTTTCTCTTGGCACAAACATACTAGGTATAACTTTTATAGTATTTTTTAATGATTGTGATATTGATTTTTTAATAGCATGTTGAATTTGCATTTCGTTTTTAAATTTAATCTCTGTCTTTTTAGGATGAACATTGATATCAATTAAATTATTATCAATAACAATATTTAATAAATAGAAAGGAAACTCACCTCTTTGCAATAATGAATCATATGTGTTATAAATAGTTTGGTTTATTAAGTGATTAATAATATATCTACCATTAATAAATGAAAACTGGTGCCCTCTCCTTTTTCGAACTAATGATAAATTACCTACAAAACCAGTAATTAAATATTTATCAATTTTAAAATTAACTTCTATTAAAGATTTTTTGTAATCTTCCCCATAAAGATTAACTATTCTAGTTTTTAGATCAGATGATGGAAAACTGTAGACTTTTTTGTTATTATTGAATAGTTCAAAAGATATCTCAGGATTTGATAAACAAAAAACTTTAAAAAGTTTTAATATTTTTTGATATTCACTATTGTCATTTTTTAAAAATTTTAATCTAGCAGGAATATTATAAAAAAGATTTTCAACTAAAATTGATGTTCCTTTATGTATACTGTCTGGCCGTAAATCTACTTGTGTACCTCCATTAATTTCTAATTTATGACCTTCATAATTTGATTGCTTTGATTTTATTGTTGTATTAGATACAGAAGAAATACTTGGAAGTGCTTCACCTCTAAATCCTAAAGTTCTGATGTTTTCCAAATCTTTTTGCTTCTCAATTTTACTTGTAGCAAATCTATTGAACGCATTAATAAGATCATTTTTATGCATACCACAACCATCATCGATTACAAGAATACTTTTTTTTCCACCATTTTTTATATAAACTTGGATTTTTCTACTATTTGCATCAATCGAATTCTCTAATAATTCTTTTATAACAGATGAAGGGTTATCAACTACTTCTCCTGCTGCAATTTGATTAATTAAATTATCATTAAGTTTTAATACTTTATTAATCATTAGAAAGTCCTAATTCTTTATCAACAATTTTGTTGATTTGTAAATAATAGTTATCAACTTGTTTTATATAATATTTTGCACTTTCCTTATATTTATTTTGTTGATTTTTATTTATATCACCTAAGTTTATCAATATATTCAGGTAAGCACTTTTTGATGAGGACAAAATACAATTATTTGCAGCTCCTATATCAGATATACAATTCATGTTTATAAAGTTTATAACTTTAAAAATAATTTTATGTACTTTTAAACACAGCTCTAAAACTTTATGTGGAGTTTCTATTGCTAGTATTGTTGCATTTAATAATGCTTTATCTCTTTTTATTATCTGGTCTTTAGTTTTCTTTGGAAGTCTTCTTGCTGAAATAATTTTTTTATAAGCATTCGTATCCTGGTCGATTAGTAAAGATAATTCATTTGATAAATTTTGTAAATTGAAGGATGCTTTGAAATGCTTTTCTTTATGTAGTGAAAATTTTTTGTTTTCAAAAGTTAAATTTGAAACCATACATGATAATGAGGATCCCATTAAACCAACTAATGCTGCGACACTTCCTCCTCCAGGTGCATATGAGTTTCTTGATAGTTCATTAGCAAAATCATTAATTTTTGAATTTAACAATGTAGTGCTAGTTGATTTGATAGAATTTTCAATAATTTTATTACTTATATCAAAGTAATCTATATCAGATAATCCTAAAGATTTAATTGCTACATCTAAAATATCGTTTTCAGGTATTCCTATTGATTTACCTTGATCTTTAAGGTAGTATATACCAGTATCTATTAGTGCTTTTTTTGGAACTAGTCCTACTATTTCACTACCAGTTACTCTAAACCCACGTTTTCTAGCTTGTTTTCTAACTTCTTCAAAAACTTTATAAATTGTCGTTTTTGTATAATCTGTTAGGTTTATAGATACTTGCGCTTGTTTATACTCATCTATATACCACCCAACAGCTTTACAGTACTTAAATTTACCTGGTTTTTTAATACCTTTTCCATTTGAATCTCTTAATATAATTCCATTTTTATCTCTTTTTAGTCTTCCAGCTTCTCTAATATCTAGAGCAATGTCAGTTGCAATCTTTTTATCTGTAGTGTTTATATTAATATTGTAAGCGATTAAAAACTCTCTAGCACCAATTGCAGTAACTCCTGATTTTATATTAAAATTTGATAATCCATAGTCTGCATACCATTGTTTCTGTTTAATTTTAGACTTCATTCCTTCATATTGACCATTTCTTATATTAGATAAATTTTTACGTTCTTTAGAAGAGGCAGAATTTTCGTATAGGAAAACAGGTATACTTAATTCTTCCCAGACTTTTTTACCTAGTTTTTTTGATAATTCAATACATTCATTCATAGTAACATTTTGAAGAGGTATCAGCGGACAAACGTCAGTTGCACCCATTCTAGGATGTTCACCTTTTTGTGTTGACATGTCAATGACAGTAGATGAATATTTAATTAAATTAAAAGCAGTTTCAAGGACATTTTCAGGTTTTCCAACAAAGGTTAAAACGGTTCTATTTGTATCAGCTCCAGGATCAATATCTAATAAATGTACATGATCTGAGGAATTAACTATCGATTTTATATCATTAATAAAATTCTTATTTCTTCCTTCACTAAAATTTGGAACACATTCAATTAATTTCATAGACTTCTCATATAATTAAGTAGAAAAAAAATAATCAGTAAAATAATTAAATTTTTAAAAATTTTACTCTTAAAACTGTTATTTCTCCAATTGGTATGTCTTAAATGTTTCATTAAAAAAGATTAAAAAATAAAGAAATAATAAAATTGAATAATGTATCTATAATATAATAAAAAGGTTGAAGAAACAAGCTTATTATTGAAAATCCACTAACAAGACCAATTAAAATCATACCAAGTAAAATTCTTGGACCATAGACAAATAAATTTTTATTGAAATTAGGGTAATATTTAGATATAAAGTTACCAAATATTTGACCACCATCAAGGGGATATACAGGAATTAAGTTGAATATAGCAAGATAAATATTTATCTGAATAAAAATACGAAAAAAAAGATGAATAGATTCATTAAAAATATTAGGTATAAAACTAAATATAAAATACATTAAAAAGTATCCAAAAAATGCAAGAATTAGATTAGATATTGGACCAGCAGCAGCAACTTTAATTATATCTTCTCTAGGATTATTTAAATTAAACGTATTAACTGGAACAGGCTTTGCATATCCAAATCCTATAAATAATAACATAAGTGATCCCATTGGATCTAAATGCTTTATCGGATTTAAAGTAAGCCTGCCATATTTGTATGCTGTATCATCACCATAGTAATATGCAACAATACCATGTGAAAACTCATGTACACAAAGAGAAAATATTAACGCAGGAATAAGTAAAATTAATATTTCAAAATCTAATCTTAATAACATTGCTATCCTCTAGGGTGAAATTGTTTATGTATTTCTTTTAAATAACTTTTATCTATATGCGTATAGATTTGAGTTGTAGATATGCTAGAATGACCAAGTAGTTCTTGGACAATTCTTAAATCAGCCCCTCCTTCAAGTAAATGAGATGCAAAACTATGTCTAAATGTATGAGGAGAAATACTTTTATCAGGAAAACATTTTTTAGAATGAATCCTTACTATGTTCCAAGTAGTCTTTCTTGATAAAGAATTACCTCTATTACTTAGAAATAAAAACCCTTTAGAATCTTTTTTTCTTGATAATTTTGGTCTTTCATTTTCTAAGTAGTTTATCAGATCTTGTCTTGATTTATTTCCAATTGGTATAATACGTTCCTTATTTCCTTTACCTAAAACTCTTAAAATATCTTCATCTAAATTTATATTTGTTAAATTTAATGATAAAAGCTCACTTACTCTAAGGCCACAAGAATATAACATAGAAATTATACATTTGTCTCTGAAGGAATTGTTTTTACTCATATTAATACTAGATAAAATTTTTTTAATTTCTTCGTAATTTAATGTTAATGGTATTTTTTTAGTCTTTTTTATTGACTTAAAAATATCTGAGTTATTAATCTTTATCACATTGTTAACAAAAAGGTATTTCTGGAATCCCTTTAAGCTTGAAATTTTTCTATTTATACTTGAGCTTGAGTATGTCTTTGTAAAATTATATTTTGATATTTCAATTAAATAGGATTGAATATTTTTAGTTTTAAGATTCTTGAAATTATCTATGTTTTGATTAAAAAAAATATAGTCGATAAAATCTTTTAAATCTAAATAATAAGACTCCGTAGTATTAGTTGACATGTTACGTTCAAACTGAAGATAAGCTAAATATTTTTTTACCTCATTTAGTAAAAAATTATAATTTTTATTTGTTTTCATGAGTAAGCTCTAAAAGTTTATCAAAAGGTGTATTTAAACCTCTATTTGTATATGAAATTACAGTCATATTTGAATCAAGTAAAGTAAATGCAGGAATTCCAGTTGGTTTATACCATTTATGTAATTCTTTATTGTTATCTGAAATAATTATAGTATGTTCATCAGGGAAATTTTCATACCATTCATAGACAGTTTCATAATTAGCATTATCTCTATTTTCATTTTCATATAATACAGTTATCAATATTACTTTATTATCGTTAATTAAGTCTTTTATTTTTTTATATTCTGGTTTCCACCATTTTTTATTTTCTATTTCATTATCATTCCATGCAAGCCAGTTTGCTAAAACATTACAAGGTGCACACCAGGTAGTCCCCATTTCAAGAAGCACATACTTACCGCTAGTGTTCAGATCATTTAAGCTAAATAAATTATCAAATTGATCTACTGAAAAAAAATCTGGAAACTTATCGCCTTCAGTTGGCATACAAAATCCACCTTTTGGAATTCGAAGGCAGTTTTCATTAAGACAATCGTCAGACATACTACATTCACACCCAATATTTCCAGGGCATTCAATATCAATCGTTCTATTTATTAGATCATGAGCATTATCATCGGTAAAAATAAAATTCAAAAATAAAATAATTACATAATACATATCAAAATCTAATATTAATTGGCAAATTACTATTACTAACTTTATCGTAATGGAGAATTTGCAAATCCATTACAATATTTTTATCTAATGTAAATATCCATGGCTCGCACCAACCTATTTCAGTTTTTAAAATATCATCTTCATTAATATTTAGTAGATATTTAACTATTGCTCTAATACTGTTTCCATGAGCTGAAATTAAAATATTTTTATTTAATTTCATTATTTCCTTAAAAAATGGTATACATCTATTATAAGTATCTTTAAGAGATTCACCATTTGGGGGAGGAATATCGTAGCTTCTTCTCCATTTCTGTACTTGATCAGCACCATATTTAATTGCTGCTTCTTCTTTATTTTGATTAACTAAACTACCATAATCTCTCTCATTTAATCTTATATCTTTAGTGATATCAAGGTTTAAATTTAATTTATTTAAAATAATACTAAGAGTTTCTTGAGCTCTTTTTAACTTAGATGTGTATGCTAAATTAATTTGATGGTTTTTAAGTAAAACTGCAGCATTTTTTGCTTCATTAATACCTTTTTCTGTTAAATCAACATCCTTCCATCCAGTAAATCTATTTTCTAAATTATATACTGATTGACCGTGCCTTATTAAAATTATTTTTTTCATATTTAAAATTATTTAAGTTTAGAGTTTTTTACCACCAACCAGATGTAAATGAATGTGAAAAATAGTTTGACCACCATCTTCATTGCAATTAAAAAAAAGCCTATATCCAGTTTCTTCGATATTTTTTTCTTTGGCAATATTTTTTGCAGTAAAAATTAAATGACCAATTAAGTTTTTATCTTCTTCCGTTAAATCATTAATAGTTGGAATTTCTTTTTTAGGTACAATAAGTATATGTATAGGAGCTATAGGATTTTTATCGTTAAATGCTAAACACAATTTATCTTCATAAATCAAATTAGTTTCTATTTTTTTGTCTATAATTTGTTTAAAAATTGTACTCATTCGAATAAACTTAGGTATTTTTCGTAACCTTCTTTAATTAAATCGTCTTTTTTAATAAATTTTAATGATGCAGAATTTATACAGTATCTTAAGCCAGTTTTTTCNGTNGGNCCATCATTAAAAACATGGCCTAGGTGAGATTTAGATTTAGATGACTTTATTTCAGTCCGTTTATAACCAAGATTGTAGTCACTGTGAGTTTCAAAAGACTCATTATTAATTACTTCGTAAAATGACGGCCAACCTGTTCCTGAGTCATACTTATGTTTTGAGCAAAATAATGCAGTGCCATCAATTATATCAACATAAATACCTTCTTCCTTATTATCCCAGTACTCATTATTAAATGGAGGCTCTGTTCCACAATTTTGAGTTACTTCTTTTTGTAGTTTTGTTAATTCTTTGCCCATATAATCCTTTTTTGTTGTTGAAGTACATGATAAAATACAAAATATTACCATATATATTAAAGTTTTGAAAGATGTCATAATTTAATTGTAAAAACTGATATAGAAGTTACTATAGATGCACTCAAAATTAGACCAGATGTTATTGCTAAAATAGATTTTTTTTTACTTAAACCAAACAAATAAGCTGCTAAAGAACCAGTCCAAACACCTGTTAATGGTAGAGGAATTCCTACAAAAAGTATTAACCCATAAAATTTTAACAAATAGATCATTCTTCCTTTTCTTTTTGTTCGATTAAATATATATAAAAGNATTTTTTTAAATATTTTATTTTTCGATAATAGCTCCATTAAAGGACCTAAAGCATAAAGTACTAATATACCTATTAAAATATTGCCTAATAATGAAAGTAAAACTATTTCAAAAACAGATAAAGAATAAAATTTGATACCCCATGGTATAGAAGCTCTAAGCTCAGTTATAGGTAACATAGACATTATAAAAATTTTTAAGTNCTCATTATCTAATAATATATCTATAAAATTCATACTATAAATATAATATTAATGATAATCTTTATAATAAATATTAATTTAAAATTTGATTAACAACTGAAACAATATCCAAAACATTTAAAAAACCATCAGAGTTATAATCAGCAGCTAAAAATTCAGATGATGATGGGCTTGATGAATCCAATATAAAATTAACAAGTAGAACTATATCTAAAACATTTATAAAAGTATCAGAATTAATATCGCCAATAACATAATTATTTATGGATATAGTTTCTGTATGAGCGATACCTGATTGACCATAAATATTAGTGACAATTAANGACACTTCAAACTCTCCATTATCTTGGAAAGTGTGTTCTGNAAATCCAGAATTGTTAGTAAGAGTAATTCCATCTCCAAAATCCCAATTCCAACTTTCTAATTGTTCAGTATTGATTACCTCAGATAAATCAATAAAAACCACAGTATCATCTATAACTTCATATTCAAAAAGAGCAAGTGGGNTTTCGTAAATATTAGGTATTAAATCAATTAGAGCATTTTGCCAAGTATCAAAACCACCCATCGTACTTAAATTGAAATAACCATTATTATAACCACCCCAGCCCCAATTACAGTGNAAATTATTTCCTTGATATCCATCGACATTCCAGGCATGACCCCCATTACCATAGGTATCACTAAAACCACTAAACAAAATAGGTTTATTATTATCTAATTGATTTNTTAAAATAGACCTAAACTCACTTATATTATCAATCACATCACCATCAGCGTTATTTACAATATCAGAAAACTTAAAANAAGTTTTCATTGCATACTCAGCAGATGGATAAACACCTTCACATTGAGCTCCTGATCCACTATAATCATAATCCATATTAACAGCAANACCACTGTGATAAAGCAGTAGCCTAGATGGATTTGTAGCATAAGTTGGAGCCATGGAATCAAAATCATAATAGGATGTGCTAAAATCAACAGAAAGTTCTCCTAGATCATTTTCAATATAAGTATTACTTCCTTGTCCTTGTTCAGGNAAACCCCAATAATACATTATTTGAGCCATTGATACTGCAACACAACCAACTGGACCATTAAAACCTGTTTCAGCTGTAAGTGTATTATTCCAAGATCCAGATTGATCAAATTCTGCATCAATCATTGGTGATACATTTCTGTAGTCTCTGTATTCAAAACTATCATTNAGGTATTTATTCCACTCTAGTTGTGATTCTTCTGTTATTGAAAATGAGGAATCAAAACTTTCATAAATATTATTTTTTTGTTTATCTAAAAAAAAGTTAAAACTACTTATATCATTATTTAAAATAAGCTCTGAGTTGAAACTGTAGCCAACAATTGGATTTACCTTNTCTGATGCAGATATTAAAACAAACCCATTTGGAACTAAGTGAAATGCATAAATAACTTTTGTATTGTTAACAAAAATTTCATCGTAACTGTCAATAACATAATTGCTTTTACTTGGGCTATTATTATACTCTTTATTGACATTGTTTGCTACTTTCACAGCAGAAAGGTAATTAACTGGCTTTGAAAAAATAAAACTAGACAATAATATATAAAATAAAAATTTTACCATNTTGTATTTTATAAAAAATATATTAAGTAAAAAAGATAGAGATTGTAAAAAATTATAACAATGTAATTAATAATTACTTTCAAACTTAATGACTTTTTTATTATTTGTTAAAATAGCATCATTATATGATTTTTTTAATTCAGAAAAATTATTAATTTTANTTGAATTTATTGTACAACACTTAACAGCCCATCTATATCCATCATCGACNGAAAAATCTAATTCACCAATTTTTACAATCTTATTAATAGCAAGTGCACATTCCCATAAATTTTTATAATCTTTTTTATNCAGATTAATAGCTTTTTTATAATTTTTATCAAGAAAATCTAATCTATCGAACTCATTTTTAAACTTTAAAAGTTTNCCATTTTCGTCATAATCATAGTGCTTCAAAACTGTGAAATCTCCAGATTTCCAATTNCCTCTATATTCAATAACCATTTTGACCTGACCAGTACTATAATATTCAGTAACTTGTCTTTGAATTTTTCTTTTCATTATTTATCCATTAAACTCAAATATGACTTGAAAATATTGTGCGATTTAACTAAACTAGAATCTATCTTTCTTAAGAACGGTAATATTTGATCGCAATCATTAATCAATTCAATAAAATTATATTTATCTTCTTTAGAAAAATTTGAAATTATTTTTTCATTATATTTTTTATTAGTATCAAAATCTTTTTTTATATAAAGAGAAGAGTTTTTTTTNAAAATAAATCCCAAGCCTTGTAAATTTTCAATATATTTAAACTTAAGTTTATTTTTGTTTTGTTTAAGTCTTGATTTCATTAAATAGTGTCGGAACGACNGGATTTGAACCNGNGACCCCTAGACCCCCAGTCTAGTGCGCTACCAAGCTGCGCCACGTCCCGCNTAGTCTTTATATNTGTGAATTAAACTTAGAATATCTTNAANTGAGGTTTTTATATTTTNTAAGTCATTTTTAATTTCNGATAAATTTTTATTTGAAGNTNCTNNAGATTCATTAAATTCATTTTNAAGGTGAAGCTTAGCNCCTTTAATAGTGAATTTNTTNGTATANAGTAAATCCTGTATNTATTTAACCATTTTAATATCATTATCTTTATAAATTCTATTNCCAGCAGANTTTTTAACNGGNTTCAGTACGTTAAATTCAGTTTCCCAATATCTAAGAACATACTGTTTTAAACCAGTAATTTTACTNACCTCNCCNATNGAATAGTANAGTTTATTTATTTTTTTAAGTGCCATAATTAGTTTTTTTTAATTAAAGTAATACTTTAAATATATTTAATAAATAATTATAATAAAAGAGTAATTAACAAACTGTTACAAATATAAAAATTAAGAAATAGGTTTAAAATCTAAATTAAATGCACTTGCAACACCTTCATGATTAACTTCTCCATTAGAAATATTTATACCTGATTTCATGAAGGAATTAATATTTTTAAAATTAACCGACAGTTCTTTAATATAAGGAAGAGTAACATTTGTTAAAGCAAGAGTTGATGTGTAAGGTACAGAACCTGGCATATTTGATACGCAATAATGAACAATATCTTCGACTAAATATGTTGGATTTTTATGAGTAGTAGGTAAACATGATTCAACGCATCCACCTTGATCAACAGCTACATCAACGATAACTGATCCTTTATTCATTAATTTTAGCATAGATTTTGAAACTAAATTTGGAGCTTTACTACCAACAATTAAAACTGATCCAATTAATAAGTCTGTATATGACAAGAGGTTAGAAATATTTTGATGATTTGAATGTATTGTTTGAACATTAGCTGGCATTATTTCATCAAGATATCTTAATCTTTTCATATTAACATCTAAGATATAGACTTTTGCACCTAAGCCAGCAGCAAGTTTTGCTGCATTCGTTCCAACAATTCCACCACCTAAAATAGTTACAGTTGATGAATCTACTCCAGGAACTCCACCAAGTAGCTTACCTTTACCTTTCATGTTTGCCTCTAAACACTTAGCACCATTTTGCACTGACATTCTACCTGCAACCTCACTCATTGGAATTAATATAGGAAGACTACCGTCTTNANTTTGGACAGTTTCATATGCGATTGCTGTACATCCACTGGATATTATTCCACNAGTTAACGCCTCTGAAGCAGCAAAATGAAAAAATGTAAAGATAATATGTTCAGAGTTAATAAGTTTTATTTCAATGTCTTGAGGTTCTTTAACTTTTATTATAAGTTTAGACTTTTGATAAACTTCTTCTAAATTATCTAGAAGGCAGGCACCAGAGTTTAGATAGTCATCATTAGAAAAACCACTACCTACTCCAGCATTTTTTTGAACATATACTTTATTATTTAATTTAACTAATTCTGATACACCAAAAGGAGTTAAAGAAACTCGTTGTTCATTATCTTTAATTTCCTTTGGTATACCAATAATCATTTATTTTTTTAATAAAGCTTTCATACTTAAGCTTATTTTTCCAGCATCATCAACTTTTATAATCTTAACATCAATCTTATCACCAATATTCAAGCAATCTGTAACTTTTTCAACTCTTTCTTTTTTAATTTCAGAAATATGTACAAGACCATCTTTAGTTGGAGATATTTTTACAAAAGCACCAAAATCTAAGATTCTTACTACCTCACCATTTACAATATCACCAGCCTTAGGTTCGTAAGTCATGCTTTTAACATAATCTAAGACACTATTAATATTNTCTTGGTTTAAGCCTAGAACTGTAGCTGAACCATCTTCTTCAACATTAATTTCAACTTCATATTGTTCAGCTAGAGCTTTAATATTCTTGCCACCAGGACCAATGAATGCACCAATCATATCTGTAGGCATTGATGTTTGACCAATTTTAGGGGCATGCACAGAAAGACTTTCTCTATGCNTATTAATAGATTTATTCATTTCATTAAGAATATGAATTCTTCCATCTTTTGCTTGTTGAAGTGCTTCACTTAAAATATCATAAGATAATCCATCAATCTTAATATCCATTTGAATAGCAGTGATTCCATCTACAGAGCCAGCAACTTTAAAATCCATATCACCAATATGATCTTCAGTACCAAGAATATCAGTCAATATTGCATATTTACCATCTTTATCCATAATTAATCCCATTGCAACACCAGCAATGGGACTTTTTACTGGTACACCAGCATCCATTAATGCAAGTGAACTACCACAAACAGATGCCATAGATGATGAACCATTAGATTCTAAAATTTCTGANACTAATCTAATTGTATATGGAAAATCTTCAAAAGATGGCAAGGTTGGTGTTATAGCTCTTTCTGCTAAATTACCATGGCCGACTTCTCTTCTTGAGAGACTAAACTTCCCTCTAGCTTCACCNACACAAAATGAAGGAAAATTATAATGAAGCATAACTCTTTTGTAAGATAATCCTTCAATACTATCAATCATTTGCTCATCTCTTTTACCACCTAAAGTNGCTGCAACTAATGCTTGAGTTTCTCCTCTTGTAAAAGTTGCTGAACCATGAGATCTAGGTAATAAGGATGTACTAACTGCTATATCTCTAACAGTTTTTAAATCTCTTCCATCAGCTCTGTTTCCATTAATAGTCTTAATACGTAAGTCTTCAGCAACAAGTTTATCAATATATGATTTTATATCAGAAGACATATCNGGAAATTCTGCTTCAAGATTTTCTATAACTTCATTAATTAAACTTTCAACATCTGCATATCTTGAATGTTTATCTTTGGGATCATTTAAACTAGAAATTTTACCTTCTACTAACTTGTCAACAGCATCTTGTAATTCAATATTATCATCTTTAATTACTAAATCTCTTTTTGTAATATTCATCTCTGTTAAAATATCTTTTTGAAATTTTACTAGTTCCTTAATTCCTTCGTGTCCATATTGNATTGCTGTAAGTATATCTTCCTCAGAAACAAATTCACATTTCCCTTCAACCATAACAATTGAATCTTCACTTCCTGAAAGAACTAAGTCAAAATCAGAGTTTTCCATTTGCTCTTTAGTAGGGTTCATTACAAGCTTATCATCAATTCTACCAACCCTTACAGATGCAATTGGACCATTAAATGGTATATCAGATAATGAAAGTGCAAATGATGAACCTAAAGCAGCAAAAACATCTGGCTCATTTACCTCATCATACGAGATTACATTTATATCTAAACGGGTTTCATTATTAAAACCATCAGCGAATAATGGCCTTAGAGGTCTATCAGTTAATCTTGATGCAAGAATTTCTTTTTCACTTGGTCTTGCTTCTCTTTTAAAAAAACCTCCTGGTATTTTGCCAGAAGCATAATACTTTTCTCTATACTCAACAGATAATGGAAAAAAACCTCTATCTTCTTCTATACCTTTACTAGCAGTAGCTGCTACTAATAGCATTGTTTCTCCATACGTTACTACACATGATCCACTTGCTTGCTTGGCTAAATTTCCAGTTTCTAAAACAAGTTTTCTACCACCAAATTCTATCTCTTTTCTTAAATTCATTTTACTTCCTTATTTTAAGGTTTTTAATTAAATCNGTATACGATTTAATATTTTGCTTTTGTAAATACTTTAACAACTTTCTTCTTTTGGAAACCATTGTCATCAAACCTCTTCTAGATGAATTATCTTTCTTGTTACTTTTAAGATGTTCATTTAGTTGATTGATTCGATCTGTAAATAATGCAACTTGGGCTTCTGTTGAACCAGAATCGCTTTTATTTTTTCCAAATTTTTTTATAGTTTTTTCTGTCACTTTTTATCCTTTCAAATTACTTGTAATATATCTTTTTTTATTTGCTTAGCTAAATCATCCTCAGATTTAAACTTAGTTTCTAATCTCAAAAAATCTTTAAACTTTAAAACAATCCTTTTACCATACAAGTTAATATCTTCATTTATTACATGAACCTCTATTGATATTTGACTGCTATTTTTAATTGTAGGACAAAAACCAACATTACAAACTGCTTTATATTTATCATCCTCAACTTCTAAAGTTACGGAATATACACCATTAGGTGGTATCAATTGTTCAAATGATTCAATTTTAACATTTGCTGTGGGAAAACCTATGGATTTTCCTTTACTAAGACCCCTTATAATTTCACCTTTTAATGAAAATTCTCTTCCAAGGAAATTATTTGCAGATTTAATTTCATAATTCATAATATTATTTTTTATTGATGTAGTAGTAACTTTATTTTTATCCTTATCAAAATAAGAATCGCACATCTTAACTTGAATATTTGTATTTTTAAGAAATTTTTTTAGTAAGTTAAAAGTACCTTCTTTATTTTTGCCTATTTTATTATCGTATCCAAATAATATTATAGATGGATTATATTTTTTAATAACAATATTAATAAATTCCTTAAAATTCAAATTTTTAACGATTTTATTAAACTTAACCTCACATAAGTAATCTATCAATAATTCCTCAGCTAATTTTTTTTTCATACTAAATGTAGTTAATACTTTAAAATTTGAATTACTAATAATAGTTTTTGTGTGTGGGTTAAATGTTAACAAAACAGTTTTTAAATTATTATCATTTGCTAATTCACGCATTTTGGAAATGATAAATTTGTGTCCTTTATGGAAACCATCATAATTCCCAATAGTAATAATTGATGAGTCAGAAATTTTGTTAGAATCATACAATTCATGCACAAACATTTTTTAAATCCTCAATATTACATGAATTTGAAAAGTTATATTGACCTATATCAGTCCTAATAAGCTCTGTTAAATGCCCGAATGTATCTAAGCGATATGCAAGATCTCTTGCTATTGACCTAATATAAACACCTTTTCCACATTTTACTTTAATTTTTATTTGATCTTTTGAAAATTCTAATAATTTTATAGAATCAATACTTACTACTGAAGGCTTTCTTCTAATAAATATATCTTTCCTTGCAAACTCGTACATCTTAAGACCATGAAACTTTTTAGCTGAAAAAAAAGGAGGAACTTGTAAAATCTCATTACCAGTTAGTTTTAAAATAGATTTTTTTATATCATTTTTATTAAATGTAATAGGATTAGATTTGATTTTTATGATTTTTCCAGTGTAATCTAAAGTATCTGTTTCTATATTTAATCTAATAGTAGCTTCATATGTTTTTTTTAATTTCATGTATTCTGATATATTTTTTGTGTTAGAACCTATACAAACTAAGAGTATTCCACTAGCAAAAGGATCTAAAGTTCCACAATGACCAATTTTTAATGAAGAATCAAAATGTTTTATTTTTCTTATTACATCGTATGAAGTAATGTTTTCAGGTTTCCAAATAGATATTAATTCTTTCATATTATTTTTTTAATAGATTATTTATTTCATCATATGATTCCATACTAGTATCAAGGTGAAACTTTAATTCTGGGACATATTTTGCATTCAATAATAAGCCCATCTTATACTTAATTTCCTTTTTTTCTTTAATAATCAAACTTAGGATTTCCGAAGAATTAGTATTATCAGAAGTAAAAATACTTATATGAACATTAGCTAACTTAATATCAGAAGATAAATTGACTTTTGTGATACTAATTATAGCATTATCAATAATCACATCTTTAATAAAAACACTGCATAAAATTTTCTTGATTTGATTAGATAAGCGGGTTGAGCGCTTATATGGCTTAATGGAATTAATACTTATTGCAATTTCCTTTTTACTTCTTTGTTTTCATATACTTCTATTACATCCCCGACTTCAAATTCTTTAAAATTATCAATACCTATACCACACTCAAATCCTTCTAGTACTTCATTTGCATCATCTTTAAATCTTTTCAAAGATGTTAAGTGACCTTCATAAATAATTTCATTTTCTCTTAATAATCGTAATTTTGAGTTTCTTACAACCTTACCCTTGTTAATATGACATCCTGCAATCATACCAATTTTTGGAATTTTAAATATATCTCTTACTTCAGCAGTTCCAACAGACTCTTCAACAATATCAGGTTTTAATAAACCTTCGAGAGCTAAGCGAATTTCTTCAATTGCTTCATAAATAATTGAATAGTGTTTTATATCTACACCAAGTTCTCTTGAAAGTTTTCTTGCAAGAACTGATGAACTTACGTTAAAGCAAATAACAATTGCTTTTGATGCTGAAGCTAACCTTATATCTGTTTGACTTACCATACCTACTGATTTAAGTATTATATTAACTCTTACCTCAGAGTTTGATAAATTCATCAACGAATCACTTAATGCTTCTATTGAACCATCAACATCACCTTTTATAAGTATATTTAACTCTGATGCTTTACCAGATTTAATTTCTTCAGATATTTGATCTAATGTTATTTTGGAATGCATTTGATGTATTGCTTCCCTTTCTAAACGAGATCTTTCAAGAGATATTTTTTTAGCATCTCTTTCATCTTTATAAATAACAAATGATTCACCTGAAACTGGAACTTTATTAAAACCTAAGATTTGAACAGGATCAGAAGGGAAGGCGTTAGGTATACTTTCACCTCTTTCGTTGAGTAAATCTCTGACTTTAGAATATTGAGAACCACAAACAAATATTTGACCTTTTTTCAATGTACCTTTTTGAACAATTATTGTTCCAACAGGACCTAGTCCTTTATCAAGTCTTGACTCTAAAACCATACCTTTAGCTAAACAATCTTTAGGTGCTTTTAAAGTTAATACTTCTGCTTCCAAAAGTATTTTATCAAGCAGATCATCTATTCCAGTCCCTTTCTTTGCAGAAATTTGTGCACACTGAATTTTTCCACCCCAATCTTCTACTAATATATTTTTTTCAGATAGTTGATTTTTAATCTTATCAGGATCTGAACCAGGTTTGTCAATTTTATTAATTGCTACTATCATTGGTACAGAAGCAGCTTTTGCATGATCTATGGCTTCAATAGTTTGGGGCATTAATCCATCATCAGCAGCAACAATTAAAATAACTATATCTGTTACTTGTGCTCCTCTTGCTCTCATGGCAGTAAAAGCTTCATGACCTGGAGTATCTATAAATGTAATTTTCTTATCTTTAACTTCAACTTCGTAAGCACCAACGTGCTGAGTAATTCCACCAGATTCACCAGCTATTACATTTGTTTCCCTAATGTAATCTAGTAGTGATGTTTTTCCATGATCAACATGACCCATTACTGTAACTACAGGAGGTCTATCTACTAATAGTTTTTCATCTATTACATCATCTTCAACAACTTCTTTAAAAATATCTACTGTTTCAACTTTAAAACCAAATTCATCAGCTATCATTGTAATGATTTCCATATCTAATCTTTGATTAATTGTAACCATAAGACCTAAATCCATACATTTCATAATTATATCTTGTGCTGGACTTTTCATCATTTTAGATAATTCATCAACAGTTAAAAACTCAGGGACCTTAATAGTTTTAATTTCTATTTGCTCTTCAGCAGAATCATCTTCAATCTTTTTCTTGATTTTCTTTTTTGATTTTTTATTTAGCTTTGATAAAGATTCTGCAATATTTATTTTTTTTGCAGGTCCTCTAGATTTGGTTGTCTTATTTTCAGTTATTTTTGAAATATCAACTTTTTTTAGATTTGTTTCAACTTCTGGAGGTTTTGATACTTTACTGCTTTCTATTTTCTCCTTGGACTTTCTAATAGATTCTTTTAAATCCAAAATAGGATTTTCATTTTTGGTTTTAATTAATGTATTATTTTCTTTAATAATAGGTGCAGTATTCTTTATCTGATTATTGGTCACTATTGCTTGGCGAGCTTTTTCTTTCTGAACTCGTTCAACTTGTGTTTTTTCTTTTG
The DNA here is from genome assembly GCA_002704685.1 of Fidelibacterota bacterium. Lineage (GTDB taxonomy): Bacteria > Fidelibacterota > Marinisomatia > SCGC-AAA003-L08 > D37C17. The sequence goes on along the minus strand of PAHD01000026.1, from coordinate 22,794 downwards.
AAAATTCTGTCAAAATTAAAGAATAAATTTCATTAGAAACAGGCATCATATGATTTGTCACCTTAAAACCATTATTTTCAACAAATTTAATTATTTCATGATGAGAAATATTAAGTTCCTTCGAAATCTGATATATTCTTTTTTCTTTCATTAGCTAATACTTTTAATTTCTTCTTTTATTTTTTCCGTAATTTTATCAAGAGTTTTTTCACCAAATCCTTTAATTGTTAGTAAAAAATCTTTATCAGTCTCTAAGAAAATTGATGTGTCTGTAATCTTATTATCAATAAGTAAGTTCTTAAATTTGTCTGAAATTGAAGATAAGTTAGAAATTTCAATTCTTTTTGATAAGGTATGCTGACTTTCACTCTTTGCTTCAATTGTATAACCTGTAACTGACTCTGTGAGTTTTAGATTTGAACCATTTCTACCTATAGCAATTGCTAATTCATCATCTTTAAAAATTGCAACAGCAATTTTTTTATTATCATCTAAATATAAGTCTATTGGTTTAGCTGGAGATAATGATCTTGATATTAGCAATGCAGCTTGTTCACTGTAATTAATTATATCAATTTTTTCACCATTTAATTCTCTTACAACAGACTGTATTCTACTTCCTTTCATTCCCACACAAGCTCCAACAGCATCTATTCTTCTATCTGATGAGTATACAACAATTTTACTTCTATCACCTGGTGCTCTTGCAATACTTTTTATTTCAATTATTCCATCTTCAATCTCTGGAACTTCTAATTCAAATAATTTTTGTAAAAAAACATTACTTGTTCTCGACATTATTATTTCAGGAGATTTACNAAACTTTAAATCTACATCTTTAATTAAACCTCGTATTTGATCTCCTCTTTTAAAATGATCATTATATATTTGNTCAGTTTTAGGTAAAATAATTTCTATTTTATTATTATCAGTAACAAAAATACGATCTCTTTGAATTTGGTGAACATATCCTGAGTAAATANTGTTAATTTTATTATTAAAATCATTGTATATAGACTCTTTTTCGACATCTTTAATTCTAGTTGATAAATGTTGCTTAGCATGAGAAATTAATCTTCTACCAAAGCTATTTGGATTTATAATATCAATATACATTTCACCTACAACTAGAGTATCATCAGTTTTAATTGCTTCTTCAATTGCAATCTCTCTTACGGGATCTTTAACTATTTCAACAACAGTCTTTTCGTGAAAAATTTCTATATCACCACGGTCCATATTTACNATGATACTAAAAATATCCTCATTNTCTTCACCATATTTTTTTAATAACATTGATGTAAAAATGTCTTCGATTATACTTGAAAGATATGTTTTTTCNACATTTTTATCTTTTGAAAGCAATGTAAATGCTTCAATTATTTGTTTACTATCCAATTTTCTTTCCTCTTTTATGTTAANATAAAAAAAGTGGGGATTGTTCCCCACTTTCAATTATCATAATTTAACTAAAATTATTATTTCAATCAAAATTAATTTTTTATTGAAATCTGTTCGTATAATGACTTTAATTGAAAATCNCTTATACTATCGTAATCGATAGTATTGAATAAATTAGTAAAGTCATCANACATCGANAAATCTTTATAAAGCATGCAAAGCTTAATTTTTGTGTAAATNATCCTGTCTTTAATAGTAAAAGACTTTATAGCTTTTTTATAANTACTTATTGCTTTATCANNATCACCTTTTCTTTGATAATAATCACCATACATCATATTCAAGGATGNTTCAATATTCTTATCATTGCTATCNAATTTACTATTCTCAATCATTAAATCTAGGCTATCAATGAAATTATTTTCTAAGTAATAATTAAATAAATAAATATAGGCCTGATTATAAGATTCTGAAGGTTTAAATGATACTAAAANTTCTTTAAAATTAGGTATACTTAAATCTATTTTATTATCTAGATGTTTATTTGTTGCAATACTTATAAATCTATTATCAGCTAGTTTTTGCTTATTAGAGTTATTGCTATATATTATAAATACTAATAAAATTACTAATATTAAACCAGAAACCTTTAGNAAGTTATTTGGATTANTAGAGATATATGTTATTGTTTTTAAAAAATTATCTCTTACTGGATCGTATTTAATTTCTTCTTTTTTCATTATATTGTACCCTCGCCCAGAATCGAACTGGGAGCCTTTCGCTTAGGAGGCGAACGCTCTATCCAGTTGAGCTACGAGGGCATCCTTTATTTAAATTTTCATTGTACGTAAGTTAAATCTGAAACTTTTTCATATACAATACTATTTTTCATCTTTTAATGATCTGTTCATAAGCTTTAGAANAGAATCTTTNGGATTAAAATTTTTATAAATAATATTATAAACCTCTTTGCAAATTGGCATATCAAGATGAAATTTATTAATAATTTCATATAAGACTTTAGATGTATATATTCCTTCTGATATCATACCAACTTCATTGTTAGACATATCTAAGTTTTTTCCTGTAGATAGCAATATACCTAGCTTTCTNTTCCTACTATGATTACTATAACAAGTACAAATCAAATCTCCTAAACCTGAAAGACCGTAAATTGTTNCATCATTAAAACTAAATACTTTATTTAGTTCTAAAATTTCATTTAAACCTCTAGATACAAGAGATGCCTGAGTGTTATCACCGAGTTTAAGACCAAAGCATATACCAGAAGCGATTGCAATTACATTTTTTACAGCGGCTCCAACTTGAACACCATTAATATCATTACTTGTGTACAATCTAAATGANGTTGAGGAAATTGTTTTTTGAAGTTCTTCTCTATAAATTTTATTTGAACTAGCAATAATTGAGGTAGTTGGTTTATTTTTTAAAATTTCTTCAGCNTGATTTGGACCNGATAAAACTGCAATATNNTCNGGNAAGATATTATNTTTATCTGTNAGNAATTTTGATATTAACANCTTGTGATTAATATCTATTCCTTTACATAAAANTAGAATTTTAGAATTAATAAAATTATTTATTTTAAAAAAATTATCAATTTCATTAGCTGGCAAAGCCAATACATTAATATTTTTTAAATCTAAACTAGAAAAATCATNTGTATAGTTAATTTTTTTTGAAATTATTATATTTGGTAAATGTGGATGCTTGCCTTGTTTTATTAAACTCAAAGAGTTTTTTGATGATCTATGTAAAACAGTAACTGAATTATTATTTTTTACAAGAAGATTTGCAAATGTTATGCCCCAAGTACCAGAGCCAATAATATTAAATTTCATTATTAGATAACTTCNCCCAAATAATAAAATTTTTCTTCAAGTTTATTAAAATANNACTCAACTTCATTAACATTATTTTTATCAATTACTAANACCATACCTATACCTAAATTGAATGGTCTAATCATNTCNTTAAATTTTATATTACCTTCNCGTTGAATTAACTTAAANANTTCNGGACGNTCCCAACTATCCCAATTTATCTTAATATCTTGATTTTTTTCAATTATACGATGAGTATTTTCTATTATACCACCTCCAGTTATATGAGACAGTCCATGTAGCCATGGTTTATATAAAATTGGTGATAAAATTTTTAGATAAGATTTATGAATTTTAAGTAGCTCGTCATCAATAGAACAACCTAGTGATTCAATATTTTCGCCTATTCTATATTTATCTAATAATACTTTTCTTGCTAAAGAATATCCATTTGTATGAAGACCATTCGAAGGTAATCCAATCAGCAAATCACCCTTTTGTGTTTTTCTGTTTGATAACATATTAGATTTATCAACAACACCAACTATTGTACCGCTTATATCATATTTTTTATTATCATAAAAGCCAGGCATTTCAGCTGTTTCACCTCCAATAAGAACACATTCATTTTGTTTGCAAGCAATAGAAAAGCCTTTTACTACATTTTCTAAAATTTCATTATCAAGCTTACCTGCTGCAAAATAATCAAGGAAAAATAATGGTCTCGCACCTATAACTAGAATGTCATTTACGCAATGATTTACTAGACATTGACCAACAGTATCATGACGATTTGATAAATTAGCCAAAAGTAATTTAGTACCAACACCATCAACGCTTGAAACTAAAACGGGATTTTCATAATCTTTAAAAGGNAAATTAAAGCAACCTCCAAANGAACCTATATCTGAAAGAGTATATTTATTAAAGGTTTTTTCAGCATGTTTTTTGACTTTTTTTAGCCCTTTATTTGCTGCATCTATATCAACACCGGCATCTTTGTATGTTGTCATAATTTATTTGTAAATAGATTCTATTAAATNTTCGTAATTAGTAATAACTTTTTTTCTAACAATAGACATTTTAGGAGTCATTTCACCTTTTTCAATTGAAAATTCACATGGAAGTAATTTGTACTTTTTTACAGATTCAAACTGAGAAAATTTAGACATTATTTTTTGAATTTCATTATCAAATAAGCTTAATACATCATNATGATCAACCATAGCTTCATTACTTAATTTTTCTTTATCTAATGTTAATAAATAATCATTAACATTATCGAAACTAGGGACAATTAAAGCACTAATAAAATTTCTTTGATCTCCAATTATTAAAGACTGCTGTATAAACTTTGATTGATTCATAGCAACTTCAAGCGGTGCAGGAGCGATATTTTTACCAGCTGAAGTAACTATTAAACTTTTTTTACGGTCAGTTATTTTAAGAAAACCATCCTTATCTATTTTTCCAATATCACCTGTATGAAACCATCCTTCCTTATCAAAAACATCCTTAGTTGCAACTTCATTGTTATAATAGCCAAGCATAACATTAGGCCCTTTGGCTAAAATTTCACCATCATCAGCTATTTTTAAATCAACATTATCTAATTTTACACCAACTGTACCAAACCTAATCTTCTTTGGTGTATTACTTGTTAAAACAGGCGATGTTTCGGTCAAACCATATCCTTCCAATATTGTTATACCTATACCTGAAAAGAATTCTGCAATCTTCTGAGGAAGAGGAGCACCACCGGAAATAAAGAATTTAATTTTACCACCAAGTTTATCTNTAACTTTACTATATATAATTTTATCAGCAATTTTATGTTTAATTTTTAAAATTAATGGAACAGGCTGATTAGCATGAGATAAATTTGTATAATCTTTTCCAATTTTAAGAGCCCAATTAAATAATTTTTGCTTTGTATCACTTGTCTGTTTTANTCCTGACATAATTTTATCATACATTTTTTCAAAAAATCTAGGAACAGCAACAACAATTGATGGAGAAACTTCAGACATATTTATGCCTACAGTATCTATATTTTCAGCATAGTAAATTTTTGATTTAATATACATAGGGAAAAAATGACCTGCCATTCTTTCTAAAACATGACTTAAGGGTAAAAAAGATAAAAAAGATTCTTTATATAAATTATCTTGAAGCTTAACTACTTCTGATAAGTTTGAAATAAGGTTTTTATGTGAAAGCATAACTCCTTTTGGCATTCCAGTTGTTCCAGATGTATATATTAAAGTAACAAGATCATCCTCTGATATTTTTGATGAATAATCATTTAATACTGATACANTATTTTTCTTTTTATAAACATTTCCTAGATTAATTAAATCAGAAAATAAGTAACAATATTCAAAAGAACNAGCAATCGGATCGTTNTCCATTAAAACTATATATTTAAGACTTTCACAATTTTCAAATATTTTATTAATTTTTTCAAATTGCTCTTTATTTTCAACAAAAATCAATTTACTTGCTGAGTCATTTAGGATAAACTTAACCTGTTCCTCAATGAGAGTAGGATAAACTGTTGTTGTTGTCATCCCAAGCGAAATAATTGAATAATCAGATAGTGCCCACAAATGTGATGTAGATGATAAAATAGTAACTTTATCTTTTGGTTTTAAACCTAGGTGGAGCATCGAACATGACAAAGATTCAACAGTTTCCTTGATTTCACTTCCAATCATTGGAATCCAATTGCCATCAATTTTATAATTGAAAATTTTTTTATTTTTTTGTTCCTCAATAACTGAAAAGAACATTTCTGGAATTGTTTTATAATTCATATTATATATATTATTAATTATTAATAATTTATAAATAAATATTAATAATAATATAAATTAATTTTTGCCGAGGTGGTGAAATTGGTAGACACGTTGGATTCAAAATCCAATGTTCCTTGGAACGTGTGGGTTCGAGTCCCACCCTCGGTACTTATGAAAAAATTAGATTTACATGGAACTCATCATGAAGTGTGTAAAAATAAAGTTCTAGTATTTATTGAGAATAATATTGATAATCTTCCTATTGAAATTATTACTGGGAATTCATTAGATATGCAATTAATTGTAGAAGATGTTGTTAATCTTTATGGTTTGATATATTCATATCCTCATCATAAAAATCTTGGTTCACTGATTATATCTGATAAATATTAATAATTATTTATCCTTAGACATATCTTGTAATTGATTTGATAAATCGTTTATAGCCTTACCTGCTTCATCTATTATTGGCTTGATTAATTCTTCTGAATCTCCTGGTAAATCACCATCAGTATATATTAAAAAAGATATATAAAAAATTATTGCGAAAAAACCTAAAATCAATAGTTTGAAAAATTTCTTTAATATACTGTAAATCATAATTAACAAAAAAATAATAACTAGAGACAGATAAATAGGTTCAGATATAATTGTGTTGTATAAATTCTGATAATCCATGTGGTAATTTAAAATAATTGTGATATAATTAACATTTATTATTTAAAAACAAATTTTGTGATTTACTTCTCATTTTTATTTAGTTTTCATATTTATTATTCAATAAAGATAATTATTATGAATAATAGAAAAGAAATATTAAAACTAATACTTAAGCTAAATTTAATTTTAGGCTTTTATAACTTATATCTTTATAGCCAAGAGTTTTTACTTTTTAATTTAATTGTTGGATCTCTGAATATTGGAGTATGGGTGTTTTTTAGAGACTTGAAGATTTTAACATTAAAATAGCTATAATGGTTCTCCATCAAAATTATAGCTTTCAAGTGTTTTAACTAAAATTCCATCTTCATAAATCTTGGTATATTTAAGTTGACCATTTTTGTACCAATATTTGGATATACCATGTAAAACATCATTTTTATAATTTATTTCACTTTGGATATTTCCATTTTTATACCATTTTTTTTGAATACCATTAAGTTTTCCATTAATATAATTATAATTAATGGATAATTGTTTATTTTCATACCATTTTTTTTTGTATTCCATTTTTTTTTCCATTATCATAATTATATTCAATTTTTAAATTTCCATCTTCATAATATTCTCTAAGAATTCCATCATTTAAATTATTAGAAACTGGTTCTTCATTAAAACTTCCATAAATCCAAAACGTCAACTCACCTTCAATATAATTAAATTTTTGATTTTTAAATGTTAATATATAATTATTTTCATCAATAATTAATTCACCTTTAATATTTAAAACATCATTACATTTTTCAATAGTGATTTTATTTACTGATGATTTAATATCAAACTCAAAATCACATCTATCTACCAGAATTTTCTTAGTTCTTTCAAAGCTAACATTATCAACATTAATTAATTTTAATAAATAAATACCACTTAAATCATAAAAATAATTATTAAGATTTAATTCTTTTATATTTCTACTTTTATAGAAATTAAATTCTTTAATAGCTATAGGGTTTTGTGAAAAAGAAATAGATAGGGTGAAAAATAGTAGTATTATATAATTATTCATTTTTCCAGATTGGCTTTCTTTTATTTATAAATGCATCCAATGCCTCATCTCTATCTTTCGTTATTAATGTTTTATTATAATTTATTCTTTCGTTTTCAATACAAGCCAAACGATCATTTAAAAATAAATTTTCATTAATAGCTTTTTTTGAGGATTTAACTGCTATAGGTGCATTTTTTAAAATATCATTAGCGATTTTAAGTCCACATTCAAATAATTCATTTTCATCTACTAATTTATGAAGAAAACCATACTTTAAGGATTCCTTAGCGCTAAACTTTTTTGCTGTAAATACCCAATATTTAGAATTTTGTAATCCTATTGCTTTAGATAATCTAAATGTTCCTCCTGCACCTGGTATAATTCCTATACTAGTTTCTGGAAGTCCAATAATAGCATTTTCAGAAGCAACTCTTATATCACAAGATAGCGATAGCTCTGTACCTCCTCCTAAACAATAGCCATTTATTAAGCAAATTGTAGGAATTTTTATATCTTCAATTGCATTGAAACAATTATTAAAAATTTCTAATGCATTATGTGATTCAGATTTAGACATAATTTTTCTTTCTTTTAAATCTGCACCTACAGAAAAATTTTTTAAACCTGACTTTATAATTAAAACTCTGCATTCATTATCAATATTTATTTTTTTTATTATAGAATGAATCTCTTCTAAAAAAACTGAAGAAAGTGCATTGAGGGGCTCTCTACATATTTCTAGACAACCGATATATTTATCTAGTTTTTTAAAATTTAGATTTTTACTCATTTATGTATCCTTGTAGTTTATTAGGTAGATTAATTTCCATTAACAAAATTGCTTGACCATAGCTTTTACCTTGGGCATCATTAAATAATGAATCACTTCCACCGCCACCAAGACTATCTTCTAATATAAAATTTAGGGATAATAAATTATCTAATTCATACCGTAAAACATTACCATTAACAATTTCTTTAAAAATTTTTTTAATAAGATTTGATGTAATATTCTCTTTAGCCCATATATATGTTTTTTTATTATTAAAAACTAAGCCAATGTTAGTATTTTTACCTTTATCTCCTGAACGAGCAGATGCAATTGATCCTAAATTTACTTTCATATTACATCAACTGTAGTTTGAATTACATTTTTATCTAAAAGTGCTGGCCAAAATGAAATAACTTCTTGGACTTTAGGTCTTCCACCAGCAAAACCTGTAACTCCTGGTGGACCTGAAGTAATCATTGGTGAAATTTCTTTGCTAAATCTTTCTACATTAGCTTTTACATCATCTTTAACTGATAATCTTAAAACAATTTCATTTGAACCATCATATTTTAAATTAATATTTTTATGACAAGAGTTGAATCCTAAAAATTCAGTATTTGTTTTATCAAATGAATATCCAGAATTGCTTAATCTTTCCCATATTGTTTTAGCAACAAAACTTGCTTTTTCATGAGCATTTGGTCCTGAAATAGTTAACTGTGCTGAACATTTATACCCAGAAAAATAACTTATTGAAACTTTATAAGTTTTTGTTGGCCTAAAACCTTTAACATTTTCAATTAATATTTTATTTTCAGATAATTCCTTTAAATTAAATGAAGTGAAATCAACACATACGTCAGGTGATATATAATTTTTTGGATCACCCATTTCGTATAATATTTGCTCTGTTACAGAAATTCTATTTACTATACCATCAGTATTTTCAGGCTTTGTTATTAAAAACTCTCCATTTGATTTCACTTCAGCTATGGGATAGCCTATATTTGACAAACTATTTAGTTCATACCATTTAGAATAATTACCTCCTGTGCATTGCGCACCGCATTCTATAATATGACCAGCAAGTGTTCCGGAGGCTAATTTATCGTAATCAATATTTGACCATCCAAATTCATATATTAATGGACCTAGTGTTAGGCCTGGATCAGAAACTCTTCCAGCTAAAACAATATCAGCTCCTTTTTCAAGAGCATCTTTAATTGAAAAGCTGTCAATATAAACATTTGCTGATGTAATATTTTCTTTGATGCTATTTATATCTTGTCCAGTTTCTAAATTTTTGAAATTATGACCATTTCTGATTAAATCTTCAATATCTTTTATGATATCATCACCATAAACAACACCGATTTTCAAATCACAACTTTTAGATAGTTTATTCTTGATAATTTTTGCACACTCTATAGGATTTACACCACCAGCATTTGAGATAATTTTAACACCGTTTTTTTTAATAAGCTTTTGGTTATCAATAATCAAATCAACAAAATCAGTAGCGTATCCAAGTAATTTGTTTTTCAACTTTTGTCTTTGCATAATAGAAATTGTAACTTCCGCTAAATAATCTAAAGTTAAATAATCTATTTTTCCATATTTTATCAAATTTACTGGAGCATCAATACTGTCACCCCAAAAACCCTGACCATTAGCAATTCTAACACTTTTTTTCATACTTGAAAAACCCCATAGTTTGGTCTATTATTAATGTAGGAAGTATTGTTAACAATACATAAACTTTTTATTAATATAGAACGTGTATCTTTAGGTTCAATTATTTCATCCACCCATAATCTTGCTGCACCATATCTAATGTCTGATTGAATATCATATCTAGATTTAATTTTTTTATATATTTTTTCTTTTTCTTCATCAGATATACTACCTAGTTTTGAAACTTTCAAAGAAGTAAGTGTTTTTGCTGCTTGATCACCGCCCATAACGGCAATTTTTGAATTTGGCCAAGCAAAAATAAAAGATGGATCATAAGCCTTACCCGACATTGCATAATTTCCAGCTCCGTAACTTCCTCCAATAATTAATGTTATTTTAGGAACAATACTATTTGATACTGCATTAACCATTTTAGCACCATCTTTAGCTATGCCGGACCATTCAGCATGTTTTCCAACCATAAAACCATTAACGTCATGTATAAAAATAATTGGTATTTTATCTTGGTTACAATTCATTATAAATCTGGAAGCTTTATCTGATGAATCATTATAAATAACACCTCCTAATTGGAGCTGATTATCTTCAGTTTTGATTACAATTTTTTGATTTGCAACAATACCAACTTTATGGCCTCCAATTCTTGCATTTAAACATACAATTGTCTTTCCATAATTTTCCTTAAATTCAATAAATTCACTATTGTCAACCAAACGTGCGATTAACTCTCTTACATCATATTGAGAGTTATTACTTATATCAAAATAATTATAAATATCATCAAAACTTAAGCTAGGGTCTATAAATTCATTATGTGTATTATTTTGATTTATATTTATACTTGATATAATATCTTTAATTTTGGTTAAGGCATCGTAATCATTCTCTACTTCATAATCTACTATACCACTAATTCTAGAATGTGTTTTACTTCCCCCAAGTGACTCAGCATCTATCTCTTGACCTACCGCAGCTTTCACTAATGCTGGTCCAGCTAAGAACATACTAGAACCCTTTGTCATTACGTATTTATCACACATAACAGGAAGATATGCACCACCAGCAACGCAAGGTCCCATAACAGATGCAATTTGAATATTACCATTTGCTGATAATCTAGCATTATTATAAAAAATCTTCCCAAAATGTCCTTCATCAGGAAATACCTGATCTTGTAAAGGTAAAAAAACACCAGCCGAATCAACTAAGTATATAATTGGTAAATTATTTTTAAAAGCAATTTCTTGAGCCCTTAAAGTTTTTTTAAGTGTTACTTCAAAATAAGCTCCGGCTTTTACTGTAGCATCATTTGCAATAACCATAAAATTTATACCATTTACTATTGCAATTCCTGAAATTAGTCCACCAGCAGGACAACCTCCATACTCCTTATACATATCGAAACCAGCAAATTTACTAAGTTCTAAAAAATATGTATTTTCGTCTATCAAATTACCAATTCTTTCTCTTGCTGTTAATCTTCCTTTATCATGTTGTTTTTGTATTGCAGCTTTTCCACCACAATTTTTAATTAAATCTATTTGATTATTAAAATCCTTCAACATATTTTTGAAATTATCCCTAAAGTTTTCATTATTAGTATTTAATATTTTGCTTTTAAAAATTTTACTCATTTGAAAAAATACCGATATTATTATATTTTGTCAACCGTTCTTCAATAAGCTTTTTCTTTGATAAAGAATTCAAATATTTATGTTCATTTAATATAACCTCTGTAACATCCTTAAAGACTATGTTTTCGTCATTATGTACTCCACCTAAAGGTTCATTTATAATTTTATCTGCAATATTCATATCAAATAAATCTCTTGAATTAACTTTTAACATTTCTGCAGCATCTTTATTAAAAGATGGATCACCAAAGAGAATAGATGCACAGCCCTCAGGTGATATAACCGAATACCAAGAATATTCTAGGCATACTATTCTATCTGCTAATCCAATTGCTAGAGCACCACCAGATGCTCCCTCTCCAATAACTAATGAAATTATTGGTACTTCAAGCGTTGACATTTTAAATAAATTATCTGCTATTGCCTGTGATTGACCTCTTTCTTCTGCACCTATACCTGGATATGCTCCAGGTGTATCAATAAGAGATAAAATTGGTAAATTAAATTTTTCAGCAAGTTTCATAACTCTAAGAGCTTTTCTATAACCTTCAGGTTTAGACATTCCAAAATTATGTTTTAATTTATCTTTAGTATTTCGTCCTTTTTCTTGGCCAATTATTGCAAATTTAACGTTGTTTATATAACCAAATCCAGTAATAATAGCCTTATCATCAGAGTATTTTCTATCTCCATGAATTTCAAACCAATCCTTAACAATATTTTTAATATAATCACTAGAATGAGGCCTCATTGGGTGTCTGGCTATTTCAACTTTTTGCCATCTATTAAGATTTGTATAAATATTATTTTTTTCTCTTAAAAGCTGTAATTCTAATGATTTTATCAACTCTGAATTATCGATTCCAGTGGATGAATCAGTACTTTTAGCATGCAATATTCTTTCATGCAATTCTTTTAGTGGTTTTTCGAAATCTAGTGTAAAATGTGACATATAGTATCAAATTAATTATTAAATTTAAAAAAAATTCTACTGTATTTAAGTATAAACTTTAAAAATGATAGATAAAAATTGAATTCAACTGAAATATAATTTAAGAAATTCCTACTACCTTTTTTAAAATGTTTAATCTTTGCTTCTGGAAAATATACAACCATAAAATCTGATTTATTTAGCTTTAAGCAAAAATCAGTGTCTTCAAAATACAAAAAAAAACGCTCATCAAATGCTTTCATTTTATAAAATATATCTTTATTAAACATCATAAAAGCACCACTTACAGCATCAACACAATGCCTTGTATCTTCAGAAAAATCCATATAGTTATACCTATTAACTAACCCTAAATAATGAAGCTTTAAAATATATGGAAATAATACGCTTAAAAAGGGCATTCTTCTTCGAGAAGATTTCTGAAATGAATTATTATCATTTAAAACTTTACATCCAAGAACCCCAATATTTTTTTTATTTTTGAAATAATTAAAAGCTTTAAATAAAGTATTTTTGAATAATAACACATCTGGATTCAATGTCAATACTGTTTTAAAATTTGATTTTTTTATTCCAATGTTAGCTGCTTTAGAAAAACCGATGTTTTTATTAACTTCAATTATTTTTAAACTAAAGTTTGTGTATTTAATTACTTGAAAATATTTTTTAGAACTGTTATTAACAATCAATACTTCAACTTTAATATTTTCTAAAGTTGAATTTTGAATTGAACCTAAACATTTTTCTAAAAAATTTTCTGAATTATAGTTTACAATTACAATGCTTATCATTTTAAAAAATTAAATATTTTTTTAATTCTTAATAATGGTACTATAAAAATAGCTTCAAATATAATTTTTTTGGACATTTTTGACTTCCCTATGGTTCTATCTGTAAAAATAATAGGTATTTCTTTAATTTTAAAGTTTTTAACATAAGATCTATAATTCATTTCTATTTGGAAAGAATATCCTTGACTATTTATTTTTTTTAAATCTATGGATTTTAATATTTTAATATCAAAACATTTAAATCCACCAGTGCAATCATAAATACTTAAACCAGTAATAAGTTTTGCATATAAATTGGCAAAGTAGCTTAAGGCAAGCCTACTCAATGGCCAATTAATTATTCTTATTCCGCTAATGTACCTACTGCCAATAACTAGATCGTAATCATTTGATTTCTCTAATAATTTTTTAATATCATAAGGATTATGTGACATATCTGCATCAATTTGTATTACTTTCGAATAATTATTTTTAATTGCAAAATTAAAACCCTTTAAATATGCTTTTCCAATACCCGACTTTTTATTATTTAAAATTAAAAATAAATTTGGATATTTTTGTTTTAATTCTTCAACTTTTTGGTATGTTTTATCAGGTGAATTATCATCAACTACTAAAACATCTAAATTGATATTTAAATTAAAAATTTCTTTTAAAATTAATGGAATATTTTCAATTTCGTTAAAAGTAGGTATTATTACTAGATTTTTCATTTAAATATTAGCCATATACTTTAAAGTATCTTTAATGTTAAAAAGATTTATATTTAAATCACTACATAAAGATAAATCGAAACTTGAATTTAAAGGTCTATCTGCTTCAAAATTTATATCTTTTATTTTTACTTCTTCTATAAGATGTTTATCAAGATTATTTTCATCAGCAATATCGTTAGCAAAATTTAACTTAGATATACTATTTTTGCTTCCAAAATTAATTTTTCCATTAAAATCTAATAGTATTAAATCATAAATAAAATTTATGAGATTTAATGCATAGCAAGGATTGGAAATTTGGTCTTTAGCTACTTTTATATGATTATTTTTTGAAAGATTACTTAAGACCCAATTATAAAAATTAATTGAAATATTTGAAAAAAGAGTTGATACTCTAATTATAATAAAATTTTTATTTGACGAAATTAAAATATTTTCAGCTTCAAGTTTTGTCTTACCATAATAACTTAATGGATTAGGAGTAGAATTTTCTGAATAAAACCCACTAAAACCATCAAAAATATAATCAGATGAAATTTGGATTATCTTAGCTTTTAATTTGGAGTGTTTAATTAAATTTTTTAAACCATCTACATTAACCCGTCTTGCTAATAATTTATTTTTTTGACATAAATCAACATCTGTAATAGCTGCAGTATTAATAATAATATCAGGATTGAATTTCTGAAGAACAGAACGTACTTGCTCTTCATTCGAAATATCCATATTTATAAACCCTGAAAAAGGCGAATGATGAGTATATATCATCGAAAACAATGATGAGTTAGGTATATTCTTGAAATGCAATCCTAATTGACCATTAGAACCAGTAACAAGAATTTTACGCACTTAATGAAGCACCATTATTTTTAAATTCATCTAATTTAGATTTCAATGTACTATCATGCAGGGATAGTATTTCAGCGCAAAATATTGCAGCATTAATTGATCCTGATTTACCTACAGACATTGTACCTACAGGAACGCCTTTAGGCATTTGAACAGTTGAAAGCAAAGAGTCTAAACCATCCATCATTCCACCAGGAAGAGGAACACCAATAACTGGAAGCGTTGTATTTGCTTTCACAGCACCACCTAAATGAGCAGCCATTCCAGCTCCACAAATTAAGATAGAATAACCTTTCTCTCTTGCGTTAGAAGAAAATTCAGAAACTTGTTTTGGATTTCTATGAGCAGACATTACCAAAAGATCTAAACTAATGTTAAAATAATCAAAATAAGGAAGTGATGCTTCAGCAATTTTTCTATCGCTTTCACTTCCTATTAAAAATGCTACTTTATTTTTCATTTTTTATTCCTTTATATTTTCAATTATTGATTCTAGTTGTTTTAATAATAAAATTTTATCTTTACCAGGATTATTAACAAAACCTGATATACATAATTTATAATTTTTATATCTATCTTCATATATATAACTAACAAATGGTCCACCAGTATCAGAATCAAGGTGGTCATATATACCCCTTACCTTCTTAAAAGACTTGTATTTTTTTTCTTTTAAATAAAGATTTGGGATTTTAACACTAGTTAATTTTTTTTCAAAAATTATTTTTAATAGTTCAATATCTTTATTATTTGAAGATTTTAATTTATTTATAACTATCCATCTATATGGAAATCCTCTGCCTATCCATAAAAAACTATCGTCCTCTTTAATTACTTTATAACTATCATCTATATTAATGTTTATACTAAATTTATCTTTAATTTTCTGGTTAATCTCTTCTGATTTTTCTTCTTTATTATAATCATACAATATATTTTCAGATATATTATTATCAAACTGTGTTTTTATCCATTCTAGGTTGATTGAATTTTCTCTAACTAAATTATCGTAATCAAAAGATCTTAAATGTAGAACCAACTGATTATTAGAAAACATATTATTAAATGACATTATATTATTTTCATATTTTTCAATAAATTTATTACTAAGTAAATCAATAGTTGAATCTTGAGGAAAATCAAGTGAAAAAATAATTAAATTTTTATTAAGTTTATTATTAGTAAAGTTTTTGGGATTTATATAATTAATGATGTATGAATTTTGCAATATAGGAGTATAAATACTATCATTGAAAATACCACCAATAAATAATTTTGCATAATCTCTATCTTCAAATGAAGATACAACTGTTATTTCATTATATTTACCCTTACTCTCAGGCAACTTATTGCATGCTGAAATTAATAAAATAAAAATTAATATTAATATTTTTGACATACATATACCAATGTTGATGATTTTTTTATATTTGAAAATTGATAAAATAAACTTTTAATTATATATTTTGTTTTTTGAAAAAAATTAAGATTTTTTACCATTAAAATATTAAAAAAAGTATCAATTTTTAAATTATGAATATTTATAATTTTTAAATTATAGTTACCTAAAAATTTCTTCATTGAATTATAATTAAAATGATAAATATGTCTTGGTAGATCAAAAGCAGGCCAGTTTTTACCTACGTAATCAATTTCTTTCGCATCTATATTAGGACATGCAATAAACAAAAATCCATTTGATGATAAAATTTTATTTATTGATGTAAATGTTTGTTCAATATCATACATATGTTCGATTGAATGCCATAGAGTTATTGAATCAAATGAATTTCTTTTTAAAATTGATAATTTTCTTACATTATCTTTATCATAATTGTATTTATCATATGCGTAAGATTTCCATCCCTTTTTTAAAAGTGAATTAGAAAAAAAATTATCACCAGATCCAATATCAAGATTTTTAGATTTTCTAGGTATATACTTAGTAATAATAAAAAATTTATATATAAAATTTATCTTCCTAAATATTTTATAAACGATATTAAAAATTGATTTCTTTTTTAAAAAAGGCATATAGTCCTGATTATAATACTTCTTTATTTCCAATTCTGATAATCTGGGATTCAAATAAACAAAAGAACAAGATTTACAATTTACAAGAGTATAATTATTAAAAGAGATTTTTAAAGGTTTAAAAATCTCTGTTTCATTTTTTTTACAAATAAGACAATTTAAATTAATCATTCTGATATTTATATCTTTTTAGATACATCAAAAATGTTGATAAAATTATCATAAAAATTGAAATTAATTGAGCACTTGAAAGACTAAACATATAAGATGGATTTAATCGCAAAAATTCAATAATAAACCTTGAGAAACCTGCTAAAAATATATACTCTAAAAAGATTTGACCATCATACTTTTTAAAAGGACGAATTTTAATCAAATAGACAAAAATTATAAAATAAATTGAAAACTCATATAATTGAGTTGGATGAACTTTTATAAAATCACCAAAACTATAAAAAGGCTTAACTAAATTATCAAAAATTTCTGGATGGTTATATTGAAATGATTCATAGGTCGTTGGGGGTCTTCCATTACTAAATGAAAAAAGCCAAGGGATATTTGTTGGTTTTCCATAGCAACAACCAACAAAAAAACAACCGAGTCTACCTATACCTTGACCTAAAATTATATATGGCGCTACCCAGTCAGAAACTTTAAGCCATGATAAATTATTTTTTTTAACATAGTAAGTAACAGAACAAAGACCACCAAACAGACCACCTAAAAAAACTAAACCTGAACCAAACTTATTAATACCTGATAGTACTAGGGTTAAATCAAGAGTAAATAAACCTTTAAATATAGAAATTAAACCTTTAACATTGCTATATCCATCAGTATCATAGTACTCTACAATATAAAATATTTTTGCTCCAATAATCCCTCCAATAGCCGCATAAAAAATAATATCTTCTGCTATTGTACCATCTTTACCTATTGATATTAAATATTTTTTTAATAAATAATTGTTTACAATAAAAGCCATCATCAACATAAAACCATATGTAGATATTTGGAATGTTCCTATTTGCAATAATACCGGATACATTAAATAACTGGAATTGTTACTAGAATAAAATCATATATAATATGAGATATCATTGATATACCTAACCCTCTATATAAATAAACTATACTTAAATAAATACCACCGAATAATCTAATAATAAAAGTATATAATATAAAAACATCACCTAAACTACCAATATAGTGAAATAAAGAAAAAAGTATAGATGAAATAAAGACAGACATTATTAAAGATGAATATTTATTTAAAAACTTAGAAGTAGTTAAAATAAAAAGATTTAAGAAAATAAATCTAAATAAAACTTCTTCCCAAATACCAGCTCCCAAACATGAATAAAACATAAAATTATAATCATATAAATAATAATCATAATTGAAATTTAAAAAATCAAAACCATTTAATAAAAAAACTAATATAATTCCAAAAGTTATACCTTCAAAAAACATTAATAACATAAAAAAAAGGTTGAACTTATCATCTGTCTTATTGTAATTAATAATTAAATAAAAACTTATACCTATTAATAATAAACTATTATAAGTAAAAAATGTATTATCAGTTATTATTGATAAAATGTCTCTTAAAATTATATCAGCTGAATTTCTTATTGTAAAATTAGATTGGTCAAAAAGTATCAACGATAGCATTTCATACATAAGAAAAAAAGGAAATATAAAAAACAATGAAACTATATTATTTTTTGTGTAATAAAAATACTTCACTAACTATTAGTATCAGCTTTTAGAATTGCTAAAAATGCTTCTTGCGGGAGCTGAACATTTCCAACTTGCTTCATCCTTTTCTTTCCCGCTTTTTGTTTTTCTAATAATTTTCTTTTCCTAGAAATATCTCCACCATAACACTTTGCAGTAACATTTTTTCTTAGTGCTTTTACAGTTTCTCTGGCAATAACTTTTTGTCCTATAGTCGCTTGAATTGGAACTTCAAATTGATGTCTATCAATTTCAGATTTTAGTCTTTTACATAATACTCTACCTTTTGAATACGAATCATCTTTATGAATAATAATACTTAGGGCATCAACTATCTCTCCTGATACTTTTATATCTAGTTTTATTAATTTACCAGGTTTATTATTGATTAATTCATAATCTAAAGATGCATAGCCTTTTGATGAAGATTTAAGATTTTCAAAAAAATCATAAATTATTTCAGCTAGCGGCATTTCAAAAACTAACTGGACACGATCAATTGATAAATAACTGGTTGATAAATACTTACCTCTATGTTTTGTACATAAAGACATTATATTACCAATATAATCTTTAGGCACAATGATTTCAGCTTTAATATATGGTTCATATATTTTATCAATCTCATTGGAAATCGGCATTTCTGATGGATTATCAACTATTATTTTAGAACCATCTTTATGAAGTACATTATAGCTTACATTTGGACATGTAGTAATTAAATCTATATTGAACTCTCTTTCAAGCCTTTCTTGCACTATTTCCATGTGAAGTGGACCTAGAAAGCCACATCTAAATCCAAAGCCTAGTGCTAAAGATGTATTAGGTTCGTAAGTTAATGAGGAATCATTTAATTTCAATCTATCTAAACTTACTTTTAAATCTTCATAATCTTTTGAATTTATTGGATATAAACCACTAAAAACCATTGGTTTAACAACTTTGTAGCCTGGTAAAGATTTTTTGCATGGATTATCTTTAGTTGTAATTGTATCCCCTACTTTAATATTTGATACGTCCTTAATATTTATTATTAGATATCCAACATCACCTTCTGATAAATAATCTTTTTTTATTCTATCTATCTGTAAAATACCTACTTCTAATATTTCATGATTACCATAATAGTTGAAAAACTTAGATACCATTCCTTTCTTTACAGTGCCTGAAAACACTCTTACATATATAATTACGCCTCGATATTGATCAAAGTAAGAATCAAAGATTAAAGCAGAAAAAGATTTAGTATCTATTTTTCTAGGACATGGAATTCTGTCTATTACATTAGGAAATATTTTATCTACACCTATACCCTCCTTAGAACTTATATACAATATTTCTTCTTTATTACATCCTAGTAATTCAATAATTTGGTTTTCAGCAGATTGTATATCAGCATTTTTCATATCAATTTTATTTATAACAGGAATTATTTCTAAATCTGAATCTACAGCTAGATATGTATTTGAAACAGTTTGTGCTTCTACACCTTGTGTACAGTCAATCAATAATAAAGCACCTTCACATGCAGCCATACTTCTTGAAACCTCATATGTAAAATCGACGTGTCCAGGCGTATCTATCAAATTTAACTTATATGATTTATTTTTATATTCATAATACATTTGTATAGGATGGGATTTAATTGTAATTCCTCTTTCTTGTTCTATATCCATATTATCAAGAACTTGTGACGTATATTCAGTTTTATCTAAAGTTTTGGTTAATTCAAGAAGTCTATCAGCTAATGTAGATTTTCCATGATCAATATGAGCAATTATACAAAAATTTCTAATATCTTCTAATTTTGTTTTCGACATATTATTTAAAAAACAATCTGCTAATTAACACCATTACAGTAAATATTTCTAATCTACCTAACAACATACAAAAAGTAGAAATAATCTTAACGGCATTAGGAAGATGGCCCCAGTTATCATAAGGACCAATACTTCCTAAACCTGGACCTATATTTCCTAATGAGGAAGCGGAAATAGATAAAGCTGAAATTAAATCAATATTAAAAAATGATATAAAAATAGAAAAAAGAACAAAAATCATTATATAAAAAAGATAAAATCCTAAAGTGTTTTTTACAACATCCTCGCTTATAATTTTATTTTCAATTTTAATATTATAAACAACGTTTGGATGAATTAATCTTTTAATTTCAAAATATATATATTTAAAAATTAAAAGAGTTCTTATAATTTTTATACCTCCTGTTGTTGATCCAGCAGATGCACCAATAAAAAATAAGAAAAAACATAAAGCAACACTTAGATGAGGCCAAATTTCATAATTTTCAGTAACAAATCCTGAAGTTGTTAATAAAGATATAACAGTAAATGCAGTATGTCTAAATGTTTCAAAATTAAAATTATATGAATTTGAATTAGATATAGATAGATTAATAAAAATAGAAATTAAAATTATAATAAATAAAAAAAAGTACGTTTTAAATTCTTCATTTTTAAAGTAATGAAATTTTTTCTTTACAAAAAATAAGTAGTGTATTGAAAAACTAATACCAGAAATAAACATAAAAAATATCATAGTCCATTCAATTCCAGGACTATTAAAATACTTAATACTTTCGGTATGAGTTGAAAAACCTGCTGTTGAAATTGTTGTAAATGAATGACAAATAGAATCAAAAAATGTCATACCCTGTAGGTAAAAGAGAATAAAAACTATAAATGTTAAGCCTAAATAAATTCTCCAGAGTAGGTTTGCAGTTTGCTTTATTCTTGGAGTAATTTTATCTGCAGTAGGACCAGCAACCTCAGCTTTAAAAAGTTGGACACCACCAATTCCTAAGAGCGGTAATAAAGCTATACTAAAAACAATTATACCTATACCACCTAAAAACTGAGTAAAACTTCTCCAAAATAAAAGTCCATACCCTAAAGATTCTATTGTAGTGGTATTTACACCTAGTATTGTAGCTCCAGTGGTTGTAAATCCAGACATAGACTCAAAAAATGAATCAACAAAAGATAAATTATTTGGTGATAAAAAATAAGGTAAAGTTCCAAAAAAAGCAGTTAATAACCAGCCAAATGTAACTATTGTAAATGCATCTACTGAGCTTATATCATGTTTAGTTTTTTTAAATAAATAGCTACCAAGATATAAAATTAGCGCAAAAAAAAATGTAATAAAAAAGGAATAGGTAAATGAAATTAACTGAGCTGATTCATTATAGTATAAACTCCAGAAAAAACTAGGAACCATAGAAAAAGATAAAAAACCTAGCATAATACCTAAAACTTTTAAAATTTTATTATTAATCATTTATTTAAACAAATTTTCAATTTTAGATAAAGATTCAGGGTTAAGGAAAATTAACAACTTATCATTTTCTTCAATATTTGTTTTATTTACTGTGGGGATAATTACTTCTTTATTTCTTATGATACCTGCTAAGCATATGTTGTCTGGTAAATCCTCTACAGAATAGTTTTTAAAGAAATATTTACTATTTGGATTTGCAGTTATTTCTAATGCATCTATATGCATATCTTCAAAAGGAGTAATATTTATATCTTCACTTTTAGCATGAATTATTTTGAATACATCATTTACTGCAGAAATATTTTTACTAACAACAGCATCAATTCCAATTTTTCTCATTGATTTAAAATAGTTTGTTGTTGAAACATGCATAATAACTTGCTTAACCCCTTTATACTTTGCAATCAAACTTGCTAACATATTTGTTTTATCATTTTCGGTTGTTGCAATAAAACAATCAATTTCATGTATAGATTCTGATTCTAAAAAATCTTCATCTAATCCATCACCGACCAGGACTAAAGATTCATCTAAAGACTCACTATATTTTTTAGCTTTTT
>PAHD01000025.1 GCA_002704685.1 Fidelibacterota bacterium | reverse complement strand
GAGAATATAAAAAATCTATATATGAATTGACTCAAGCGCTATTACTAAACTCAAAAAATTCAGAAACATATTATTACCTTGGAAAATCATATAAATCAATCGATAAAAACAAGCAAGCTCTTGAAGCATTAAATATGTCAATAAAACTTGATCCATTTAATGGCTATGCACATTTTGAATTAGGTAAAATATATGAACAAATTTTAAAAGTTAATTTAGCAATCGACGAGTATAGATTAGCTTATAAATATATTGATAGCCATGAACTAAATTATAAATATGGGAAAATATTATTTAAGGAACAAGAATACAGAAAAGCGCTTTTACCACTACGAAAATTTATTATTTTTGAACCAGATAACATTGAAATTTTAGAAATTTTAGGTGAAATCTTTATGTATGAAAAAAGATTTACAGAATCTATCGATACTTATAACAGATTAATAGAAAAATTTCCTGATAACGAAATCTACTATTCAAAAATTGCAGAATCATTTTATAAATTAAATAATTTTTCAGCTGCTCAAAAATATTATGAAAAAGTATTATCATTTAATGAAGATAATACTGAGGTCTTATTCAAACTTGGATCTATATCAAATTTATTATATGATTATAAAAAATCTGAAAAATACTTAATTGAAGCAATTTATTGTGGGTTTACATCTAAAGACATTCTATTTGAATTAGGTATAGCATATGGAGGGCAGCAAAAATATCTTCAAGCATTAATATGCTTAAAAGAAGCACTGAATTATTCGCTTGATGATCCAATACTTCACTATCAATTGGGAATCATTTATAATGAAATGGAAATATATGATTTAGCTATTTATGAATTTCAACAATATATTGATAAGATTCAAGATGATCCAATAAGCTATCGACTTATTGGAGATTGTTATGCAAATCTAAAGCAATTCGAGCAATCAATTATAAATTATCGAAAAGCTTTAGAATTA
Organism: Fidelibacterota bacterium; assembly: GCA_002704685.1. Lineage (GTDB taxonomy): Bacteria > Fidelibacterota > Marinisomatia > SCGC-AAA003-L08 > D37C17. The sequence goes on along the minus strand of PAHD01000025.1, from coordinate 93,470 downwards.
TATGATTATGAGGATGTTAAAACAATATATAGTTTAGGATTATCATATTTTGAAATATCAGATAATATTAATGCAGCAAAATATTTCAAATCAATTCTAAAAATCAACTACGATTATTCAAAAGCTCATCACATGCTTGTTAAAACATATATTAATCTTGGTAAATTTAGAGAGGCTAAAAAAGAATGTGACATTCTTTTTATGCTTGATACTTCTTTATATAATTCATTAGAATATTGTAAAAATTAATTTTTTTTTATTAAATTAACGACCTTAATTAATAACCTTAAATAGGATTTATATGAAAATTTTAATACCCCCGAGCGAGGGAAAAGCAAAAATACAAAAACCTCAAGATATATTATTTAAGGATACAAATTTTGTTTTTGAAAAATATGTAAAACAAGTTGTAAGGCTCCTCAATCTTATAGATAATGAAGATTTAAGATCAATCTATGGTACCTCACAAGAAAAATCTGAATTGTTTCACAGACAAAATGAAGATATTTTTAAAAGTAGGTGTGCTTATGCTATAGAAAGATATACAGGCGTTGTTTATGAACATTTAGATTGGTCAACATTAAATGAATCAGGTAAAAAATATATGGCGGATAATGTATTAATTTTCAGTGGTTTATTTGGAATGACGACTCCTCTTACTTTAATACCTGATTATAAGTTAAAAATGAATGTTTTATCACTTCAATATCATTGGGGACCAGTTTTAACTGAAGCATTAAAAGATGAGGATGTGATTTTTGATTTACTTCCTCAAGTTTATAGAAAAGCTTATAAACCTGGTAAAAATGTTATAAATGTTGATTTTAAAGTTGAGAAAAAGGGTAAAAAAACTGCTGCTGGTCACTTTGGAAAAGCAGTGAAAGGTAAGTTTATAAGATTTCTTGCTGAAAATTCTATTACAGATACAAAAGATTTTTCAGGGTTTAATTATGATGGGTTTAAATGGGTTGATAACGATCACTTTGTTAAAGTAATCAATGATTAAAGTAAAAAAACTAGTTAAAAACTACGGTACTTTTGAGGCGGTAAAATCAATAGATTTCTCTATTGACCATGGAGAAGTTGTTGGATTTTTAGGTGCTAATGGTGCTGGTAAATCTACCACCCTAAAAATATTAACAGGATATTTGAATCCAACATCAGGCTCAGTATTAATCAATAACTTAAATATAGAAACTCATTCTCATGAAATAAAAAAAATGATAGGATATCTACCTGAAAGCAATCCGCTTTATTATGATATGTTTGTTTATGATTTATTAAAATTCACTGCAAACACCAGGGGTATCTATGATAATGAATTCAAAAATGCATTTGATAAAGTTATTGCTCAATGTGGACTAAAAGAGGTTGTACATAAAAAAGTTGGTGAATGTTCAAAGGGTTATAAACAACGTGTTGGATTAGCATGTGCAATGATACATGACCCAAAAATATTAATTTTAGATGAACCTGTTACAGGTCTTGATCCAAATCAAATTATAGAAATTAGACAATTAATTAAAAATTTAGGTAAAGAAAAATTAGTATTAATGTCTAGCCATATTCTTCAAGAAATTGAAGCGACTGTTGACCGAATTATTATAATTGATCATGGTAATATTGTTGCAGATGGAACAACTAAAAAATTAATGAATCAATTTATGGGTAATGTAAAATTATCTCTTGAGGTTGTAGGTTTTACAGATACTAAAATAAAAAAGTTCAAAGAAGCATTTAATAAAGTGAAAATTAAGAAAACTAAAGATTCACATAAGGTAACTATTGAATATAAGAAAAAAAATGATCCAAGATTAGATATCTTTAATTTTATAGTTAAAAATAAATTATCTCTTTTAGAAATGAATCCACAAACAGCAAACTTAGAAGATATTTTTAGAAAATTAACAAATTAAAATAATGAAGAAAAACAACATATATAATATATTTAAAAAAGAATTTGATAGTTATTTTTCAAGCCCTATGGCTTATATATTCTTAGTAGTATTTTCACTTGTTAATGGTTACTTTTTTTCAAATACATTTTTTCTAATCGGCCAATCAGATTTAAGAGCTCTTTTCAATATAGTTCCAATGGTATATTTATTTTTTATACCAGCAATCACAATGGGATTAATTGCAAAAGAAAAAAACTTAGGAACTATGGAAGTTATGAGTACTTTACCAATTAAAGAGTATGAGTTTGTAATTGGTAAATATTTAGCAGCTCTTTCATTAATTGTTATTGGACTATTATTTACTGTTGTACATTTTTTTACACTGGTAAGTTTTGGAACAAATATAGATTATGGAGCTTTATTTACTGGCTACCTTGGATTATTTTTTGCTGGTGCAGTTTATGCCTCTATAGGGACATTTGCAAGCAGCTTATTTGATAATCAAGTTGTAGCATTTATTATCGGTGTATTTATTGTTTTAATGTTTTTTCTATTTGATAAACTTTTAATTTTTGTTCCATCGTTTATGGCTGGATTTATTCAATACCTTAGTGTTGATTATCATATTTCAAATATTTCAAGAGGCGTAATTGATTCAAGAAATTTAGTTTATTTTATTTCGATAATTAGTTCATTTTTATTTGTAACCACTCAAGTACTAAATAGCAGAAAGTGGAAATAATGAATTTGAACAATAAAAAATCAACCTTAATTTTTTCAGCTATAATTTTAACAGCAGTTATTTTTATTAATTTAATTGGAAGAAACTGGTTTTTAAGATTTGATTTGACAGATAATAAGATGTACTCATTATCATCATCAAGTAAATCTGTTGTTCAAAAAATTGATGATTTATTTACTATAAAAGTCTATTTTTCAGCTGATCTTCCTGCGCAATATTCGAATAACAAACGTTATCTTCAAGATATTTTAGAAGAATATACAGCCTACAGTTCAGGTAACCTTCGCTTTGAATTTTATAGCCCTGAAAATGAAGAACAAATAGCAGAGGATGCACAAAAGTATGGTATTCAGCCTGTACAATTGCAAGTTATAGAAAATGATAAAGTGGAAATAAAAAAAGTATATATGGGTCTTGTTTTACTATATGAAGATAAAAGAGAAGTTATTCCTGTAATTCAAACAAGTACAGGCCTAGAATATGATATTACTACAAAAATTAAAAGTATGGTCCAAGCTCAAAAAAGTACAATTGGAATCGTTTCATTAGCAGATGAAATTACAAATGAAAACCTAACACGTTTTTTAAATGAAAGGTATGCAACTAGACCAAATTTAAATCTTTCAAATGCTGTACCTGAAAATATAGATATATTACTATTTAATGGTATTAGTGATTCTTTAGATATTGCACAAGAATCAAATTTAAGAAGTTTTATATCAAGAGGTGGAAATGTATTTTTTGCTCAAAATAGAATTAGCGTTGATATTCAAACTCAGCAAGCAAATCCAGTGCAATCAAATATATTTAGTATATTAGATTCTTATGGATTAAGTATTAAAGAAAATTTAGTCTTAGATAAAACCTGCAATCAGGTTAATGTTCAGCAACAAATGGGACCATTTAGAATGGCTGTCCCAATGGATTATCCATTCTTACCTATTCTAAAAAAATTCAATTCGTCCGAAGTTACAGTTAATGGTCTTGAATCAATTTCATTAATATTTACAAGTGAAATTCAATCAGATTCTGTTTATTCTGATAATCTTGTAGATTTTACACCATTACTTTATACTTCAGATCGTTCAGCAACTATGAGCGAATTTTATAATTTAAAACCAGATCCTAAAAATAATCCAATTTTTAATCAGTTAACAGAAACATCAAAAGTAGTTGGTGCAAGAACAATCGTTGCAGATAAAGAAACAGGGATTGAAAGTAATTTAACCCTTGTAGGTGATTCTCAATTATTTTCAGATCAAGGCGGTGGCGGTTCACAAAATAATATAATATTTGTTATGAATACTATTGACTATATGCTAGGAGATAGTGAACTAATTGCACTTAGATCCAGAGAAGTTCTTGATAGACCACTGATAGGAGATGCAGAAGGTGTTTCAAATCAAACACGATTAACATGGAAAATAATTAATATGCTACTTCCAACTTTATTAATTATTACTTTAGGTATATTTTCTAGAAGAAAACAAAATAGTAAATCTAAAATACTAGAGGCAATCTATGAAAAATAGAATGTATATATCAATTGGGGTGCTAGCTGTTTTGATTTTATTTTATATACTTAATATTAATCAACAAAAAAATTATCAAAGTACATCTAGTCAAATTTTTGATTTCAATCAAACTCAAGTAAACAGCTTTTTAATTAAATCAGAATCAGCAACTATTGAAATTCAAAGAGTTGATACATCTTGGACAATTGCAAATAATGATTCATTAGTATTAAAAGAGAATATTTTAAATACATTTTTTGATAAAATTTTTACTCTAGAGTCTGAAACAATAATGACAAAAAATTTAGAAAAATGGTCTAAATATAATATTGATGATATACTAGGAACTCACTTAACATTTTATGATTTTAATAATGATGTTATAGAAACATTTGTTTTTGGAAAATCATCTTCAGATTTCTCAAGATGCTATATTAGAATTGGTGATAAACCTGAAGTTTATCTGGTAAATCAAAATATCATGTTCAACCTACAGACTAGACTTGAATATTGGGGTGAAAAAATTACTGAAGAAGCACTTTAGTTACTTTTTAATCCTTTCAAATATTCCTAGTTTTTTATTCTTTCTAACATTATCCCACTTAAAATATCTACCATTCATTGTTATATAAATTCCGGGGTCTATAACTTGGATAAAAGATAGTGCACTTCCTAAATTAAAGAGACCATCTGAACTACCAAACTTAATAGGAATCATTGCGCCTGTTAAAATAATCGTTTTATTTTTAATCGATTTTGCTAAAAGTTTTGCTGTATCAACCATGGTATCTGTTCCATGAGTTATTATGATACGATTAGTTTTTTCTTCTTTACATTTTTGAACAACAATTTTTTTCGATTCAATAGTCATATCTAAACTATCAACCATCATTAGTGTTTCAATTTGAACATCCAGCTGAGAACGCCCAAGTTCTAATAGTTCTGCAAGATGAGTCTTTTTAAAAAAAAGTTCTCCATTTATCTCATTATACTCTTTATCAAAAGTCCCACCAGTAGCAAAGATTTTAATATATTTATCTTTAGACATTTTTTTATATTTTAATTCATAAATTTATTAAAAATATAATATAATTTAAGACTATGGCTATAAAAAAATTAGTAGAAGTTTGGGATGGTAAAAATATCATTGAAAATAATATCAATTTTCTAAAACAAAAAACAAAAGAGATTCATTTACCTATTAATGATNCAAATAAAGAAATTTTAACAGATTTATTAGATACTTATAAAAAAGTTCCATGTGCAGGGATTGCAGCCAATCAAATTGGATATAATAAAAGAATCTTCATTGGAATGAAAGAAGATGAACCAGATACTGAAGAACAATATAAAGAGTTGAGAAAAGAGCAACCAAAAGAACAGCCAAAAGAACAAAAAAAAGAATCAGGAAATCCAAATGCAGATAACTATGAATTCTATATTAATCCTCAAATAGATCAAACGTATAAAAAATCAATACAAGAGGAAGAGGAGGGATGCTTAAGCATACCTGAAATACGACTTATTGCTGAGAGATATGATAAAATAAAAGTTCGTTACTATGATATTAATGGGAAAAAGATAAAAAAAACATTGAAAGGTTTTTTATCTAGATTATTTCAACATGAACTTGATCATTTAGATGGAAAGCTTATGGTCGAAAATAGTAAGATAAAAAAAGTGTATAGAATATCAGATAATGAAAATATTAATTCACTTTACTCTAATTTAGTTGATGAATTATCAAAATTTTAATCAACAACGTTGTATTATATTATAAATATAATTACTAATTTTAAATTACTCTTATGAATGACATTGTAAAAAATAATATATATTTAGAAAAAGAAGATCATATCTACAGATTAGAAGATGATATGGATTTTCAATTTACAAGCGTTACCACATTTGTAGGACAATTTTTTGAAGAATTTGATGCTGATTTTGTTGCAAAAAAATTAACTAGTACTCATCCAAAATACAAACATATGACTGCTGAAGAACTCCTAGCTGAATGGAGAAAAAGAGCAGATTATGGAACCTATGTTCATGAAGAAATTGAAAATTATATTAATGATAAAACAAAGCCAGAAGACAGAAAATCACTGCGAGCAGTTAATTGGTTAAATGGATATAAAATGCAATCTGATTTTAATTTATTATCAGAAAAAATTATTTATAGTAAAGAATTAAAGCTAGCCGGTTCAATTGATTTATTACTGCATGATAAAAAAACAGATGAGTATACAATTGTTGATTGGAAAACATCACGTAAAATTGATACGTCTGCTTTTAGACATAAAACAGGTAATCAAGAAGCTACAAGAGATTTGGAAGATTGTAATTTTAATCATTATTCATTACAACTGTCCATGTACAGATATATATTAGAAAAATATTATAATCTCAAAATAAAAAATCAAATGATTGTACATATAACTGACTATGATTGTAGGGGATATATAACTCCCTATTTAATCAATAATGTTAAAAAAATGCATAACCACTAAAGAAAGAAATTAATGACATTTTTAAAAAATTTAAGTGAAAATAAACAAGCAATAACTTTGTATAAGTACAATGGGAATGACCTTAAAGTAGATCCAAATCTTGAAGTACAAAAAAATACTAAAGACTCTAATTTCATTCATATATGTTTTATTGATTTAGAAACTACTGGNACCCATAAAAAAAATGATGAGATTATAGAAATTGCAATGAAAGTTATTAAGATTGATAAAATTACTGGTGAAGGATTGCAAGCAATTGCTGAATATGAATCTTTCCAAGATCCTGGATTTTCTATACCTGAAGAAGCTTCACTTGTCAATAATATAACTGATGACATGGTTAAAAATCATCAAATTAATTGGAATAGGGTAATTGAAATTCTTAATCTTTCCCAATTATGCGTTGCGCATAACGCTGCTTTTGATCGAGCTTTTTTAGATAAAAATCTAGAAGAGTCAAAAAATAAAGTTTGGGCTTGTTCTATTAATGATATTGATTGGATAAAGCGAGGCTTTACTAATTTCAAACAAGAACTATTAGCTCACTGGCATGGCTTTTATTATACTTCCCATAGAGCTATGTATGATGTCGATGCAATGATTCATTTAGTGGTTCATNCTAGCTATGAAGATAATAAACCAATTAATGAACTTATTCAAAATGCAAGAATTCCTCAATTCAGAATCCTTGTAAAATTTGATTATAAAAAGGAGCTTGTAGATATTATCAAATCCAAACGATATGGTTTTAATGGAGATACAAAAGAATGGTTTAAAGTAATTCCTGAGAATAAATTAGAAGAAGAAAAAAAGTGGCTTAGTGAGAATATTTATAATGGAAATTTTGCAGGACTTATTGAAAAAATAACTTTAATTGACAAATATAAGAATAGATAAAAATGCATTATTAGAAATTGTTTATTAGTATTAATTTAAAAGATGCTAATAAACAATTATTATACAAATTTAAAGCTCCAACAGGAGCTTTTTTTTTATAAATAAATGAATAAAAATCCTGCCAAGCTCATATTAGAAAACGGTANAATATTTAATGGATTTTCACTNGGCTNAATTGGAGAGTCGCTTGGAGAAGTATGTTTTAATACNGGGATGACTGGTTACCAAGAAATTTTAACAGATCCTTCATATTGTNAACANTTAATTACNATGACTTATCCTCATNTTGGGAATTATGGAACCAATAACAATAATACCGAAAGTAATAAAATTTTTGCATCAGGATTTATTGTCAAAGAATCATGCGATAACCCCTCAAATTTTCAATCTCAAGATACGNTAGATAGTTATTTAAAAAATAATNAAATTGTAGGTATACANGGAATTGATACNAGATATTTAACAAAAATTATTCGTGATGAAGGTGCCATGAATGGTATTATTTCGAGCAAAGAATTAAATGATAATAAGCTAAAGAAAAAATTAAAAAATCATCCAAAAATGAATGGACTAGATTTAGCAAAAGTTGTCTCATGCAAAAAATCATATTGGTGGAATAAAAAAAATAATAAATACAAAATAGCAGCAATAGATTATGGTATTAAACACAACATCTTAAGACTGCTTGAATCTCATGATTGTTCAATTAAAGTTTTTCCAGCGAAAGTTTCCAAAAATGAAGTCTTAAAATTTAATCCTGATGGATTGTTTTTATCTAACGGACCAGGCGATCCTGCAGCTGTATCATATGGTATTGATTTAGTAAAATTTTTTTTAGAAAAAAAATTGCCTATTTTTGGGATTTGTCTTGGACACCAAATTCTNTCAATTGCATTAGGAGCAAAAACATATAAGATGAAATTTGGTCATAGAGGATGCAACCATCCTGTTAAAAATCATATTAAAAATACAGTTGAAATAACCAGTCAAAATCACGGGTTTTGCATTGATGAAAATATTAAAAATAATATTCAAATAACACATACTAGCCTAAATGATAATACGGTTGAAGGTATCAAAGCAACTAATTATCCTGCATTTAGTGTACAATATCATCCTGAATCTAGTCCTGGCCCACATGATTCAAGATACTTATTTAATCAATTTATAAAACTTATAGATAAATCTTATGCCAAAAAGAAATGATATAAATTCTATATTAATTATTGGTGCTGGTCCAATTATAATTGGACAAGCCTGTGAATTTGATTATTCTGGAACGCAAGCATGTCAAGCTCTTAGAGAAGAAGGATATAGGGTTATACTTATAAATTCTAATCCAGCAACTATTATGACAGACAAGGATATTGCAGATGCAACTTACTTGGAGCCCATAGAAATAAATGCAGTAGAACAAATTATTATTAAAGAAAAACCTGATGCTATCTTACCAACTGTTGGTGGTCAAACAGCTTTGGATATGGCTATGAAACTTGATAAAAAAGGTATATTAAAAAAATATAAAATAAAATTAATCGGAGCCAATATACAATCCATTGAAACAGCTGAAAATAGAGAAAAATTTAAAAAATCAATGTCAAAGGTAAATATACCTACAGCTAAAGGTGGTTTTGTTAAAACAAAAAATGAAGCACTTAAATTAATTAGAGNTATAGGATTTCCAGTTATCATTAGACCTTCATTTACAATGGGTGGAACGGGTGGATCGACAGCTTATAATATTGAAGAATTTTCTAATCAAGTACAATTAGGATTAAGGTCTAGTCCAATACATGAAGTATTAATTGAAGAATCTCTTTTAGGCTGGAAAGAATTTGAAATGGAAGTGGTAAGAGATTTAAATGATAATTCTATTATTGTTTGTAGTATAGAAAATTTAGATCCGATGGGAGTACATACTGGTGATAGTATAACGGTTGCCCCTATTCAAACATTGACAGATAAAGAATATCAAAAAATGAGAAATTGGTCAATCCTATGTTTAAGAACAATTGGAGTTGATACTGGTGGTTCTAATGTTCAGTTTGCAGTAAATCCTAAAGATGGNAGAATGATAATTATTGAAATGAATCCANGAGTAAGCAGATCATCNGCCNTAGCATCTAAAGCTACTGGATTTCCAATTGCAAAGATTGCAGCAAAATTATCTATTGGTCTTACATTAGATGAAATACAAAACGATATAACTGGAAAAACCTTAGCATCATTTGAGCCTTCAATTGATTATGTAGTAACAAAAATTCCAAGATTTGATTTTGAGAAATTTCCAACTTCCAATGGGATACTTGGTGTNCAAATGCAATCNGTTGGAGAAGTCATGGCAATAGGAAGGACATTCAGAGANTCTATTCAAAAAGCATTTAGATCATTAGANGTTGGGCTTANTGGNTTTGAACCTAAAAAAACAGATTANAGACCCTTNGATATTAATAAAATAAGCTTCCCCACATCATTTAGATTATTAAAAATTTGGCAAGCTTTAAAAGAAGATTATTCAATTGAAAAATTATATGAACAAACAAAAATAGANCCATGGTTTNTATATCAATTNAAAAAATTAACAGANATTAAAATAACANATANATNNTATAAAAATAATTTATTNTTTTTAAAACAAGAAGGNTTTTCTGATAAACAAATTGCCAAATCATTAAAAAAAGAAGAGTTAGAAATAAGAAAAGAAAGAATTAAAAATAAAATACTTCCNGTTTATAAAATGGTTGATACTTGCGCAGCTGAATTTGAGGCACAAACTCCTTACTGCTATTCAACCTATGAGCAATTCAATGAAGTTAATCGATTTAAGGAAGATAGTGTTATTATATTAGGAGGTGGTCCAAATAGAATCGGGCAAGGTATCGAGTTTGATTATTGTTGTGTTCAAGCTGTTTATGGTTTGAAAGAAATGGGATATAAAACAATTATGATTAATTGTAATCCAGAGACTGTGTCAACTGATTTCGATACTTCTGATAAGTTATACTTTGAACCTCTTACCTATGAAGATGTTATGAATATAATAGATTTAGAAAAACCAAAGGGAGTTATTATTCAATTTGGAGGTCAAACACCTTTAAATATAGCTGATAAATTATTACAATCTAATGTAAAAATTTTAGGTACACACCCAAAATCGATTGATCTTGCTGAGGATAGAAAAAAGTTTGGTAAAATTTTACAAAAATTAAATATACCTGCTCCAAAATTTGGAACTGCTTTTTCTATTGATGAAGCAATAAGTATTGCAAATAAAATTAATTATCCTGTTTTAGTAAGACCATCATATGTGCTTGGTGGAAGAGGAATGGAAATTGTTTATAATGAAGATGGTCTAAAGAATTATGTCGGAAAAGCAGCTCTTGTTTCTGGTAAACATCCAATACTAATTGATGCATTTTTAGAAAATGCATATGAATTTGATGTTGATGCAATTAGTGATGGTGATGAAGTTGAAATAGCAGGTATTATGCAACATATTGAAGAAGCTGGTATACACTCAGGAGACTCTTCTTGTGTATATCCAGCATATTTTCTTCCCAAAAAAGAAAGAGAAACAATAATTCATTATACAAAATTATTATCTATTGAGTTAAATATTAAAGGCCTTATTAATCTTCAATTTGCAATGAAAGATGGGATAATTTATGTACTTGAAGTTAATCCAAGAGCAAGTAGAACTGTACCATTTATTAGTAAAGTAAAAAATATTCCTTATGCAAAATATGCAAGCCAAATTGCTGCTGGGGAAAAAATAAAATCATTAAATCTAAAATATAAAAAAACAAATTTAATTGCTGTTAAAAAACCTGTATTCCCTTTTAATAAATTTCCTAATCAAAAAATATTCTTATCACCAGAAATGAAATCTACAGGTGAAGTTATCGGACTTGATAAACATTTAGGTTCTGCATATCTAAAAGCAGAATTAGGTTCCGGGAATACACTCCCTAATGATGGAAATATCTTTATATCTGTTAATCAAAATGATAAAAATCAAATTATAAAAATTGCTCGTGATTTTAATGAACTTGATTTTAAAATTATAGCTACTTTAGGAACATCACAATTACTTAATGATAATGGAATAAGTTCACGAAAGATATTTAAAGTTGGTGAAGGAAGACCTAATATTGTTGATGCAATAAAAAATAATGAAATTAATTTAATTATTAATACTCCACTTGGAGAGCAATCAAGATACGATGAATATAAAATTGGAAGAGCTGCAATTGAATATAAAATTCCGGTTATCACAACTCTTTCTGGAGCAAATGCAGCACTAAGAGCTATTAGATTTCAAAATAAAAAATTATCCTATAACAACTTACAAGAGATATTTAATGAATAATAAACTATATCCAAAAATTGAACCCTATAATAAATTTTATTTAAAAGCATCAAAAATTCATACAATTTTTGTTGAAGAATCAGGCAATCCGAAAGGTAAACCAGTGATTTTTTTACATGGTGGTCCTGGTGGTGGAATAGAACCAGTCTATAGACAATACTTTAATCCTAAAAAGTGGCGTATTATAATATTTGATCAACGAGGTTGTGGAAAAAGTTTGCCTCATGCAGAACTAAGAGAAAATACTACATGGGATTTAATCAATGATATTGAATTAATTAGAAAATATTTAAATGTAAAAAAATGGGTTGTTTTTGGAGGTAGCTGGGGATCAACACTGAGCTTAGCATATGCAATCTTACACCCTAAAAAATGTAAAGCATTAATTTTAAGAGGTATTTTCCTAATTCGAAAATTTGAAATTAATTGGTTTTATCAAGGAGGATGTAACATGATTTATCCTGATCAATGGGAAAATTATAAAAGAATCATTCCTAAAAAAGAACAAAAAGATTTTGTAAAAGCATACTATAAAAGATTAACTTCAAAAAATAAAAGCACAAGAATTAAAGCTGCAACTGCATGGTCTAAATGGGAAGCGAGCACAAGTAAATTAGTTCAAGCACAAAAATCGTTACATCATTTTGATGATAATAAAATTGCTGAAGCATTTGCTAGAATTGAATGTCATTATTTTATAAATAATGCTTTTTTTAAAACTGATAATTGGATTTTAGACAACGTTCATAAAATTAAAAATATTCCAGGTGCAATAATTCAAGGAAGATATGATGTGGTTTGTCCCATGCAATCTGCTTGGGATCTACATAAAAAGTTAAAACATTTAGAATTTTATATTATTGATAAAGCTGGTCATTCGATGCTTGAAAAAGATATTCAAAACCAACTTATTGATTGTACAAATAGATTTATTAAGTATTAAAAAAAATCCTCAGGTATTATCTGAGGATTTTATTAATAATTTATAGTGAATTAATTATTTATCACATTTACTATAACCACATTCCATACATGTGTCGCAACCATTTTCAGTCTTAAGTGATTTACTACTACATGCTGGACAAATCCTAAATTCTGCGTTCATACTCTCATCAGCAATCAATGACTCAGCAACATTTTCAACTAATTCTGGCATTTCATCAGTTGGGATTTGATCTAATTGTTCCTTGTCTTTTTTTTTATCTTCTTTAGATATTATTCCAACATCATAAAAAAACTTTTCTATTGTTTCAGCTACCTCTGCATAAAATGAATGATAATATCTTCCCTCTTTAAACGAACCTCCATTAGGATCATGTATACCATGTAATTCTTCCAAAATAAACATTGGATCTGTTGCTCTTCTAAAAATTGCAGAAATTAATCGAGTTAATACAACATATTCTGGTGCACGATTTAAATCTTTTGAATTAATAAAAATCTCAATAGGTCTTCTACCATTTTCGGTATCTACATAGCTTAGTGTAATAAATACAGAATTTTTAACAAAAGCACTTTTTACCTTATACACTTTTGCATCAACAACCTTAGGTCTTGAAGCAGAGCTAGATTGTTTTTTTTGCACTGTATTTTGTTCAGGTTTTTCTAAGCTTTTCTGATTATTCTTAACTTCTACTATTGTTGATTTTTTATTTAATTCTATCATTATTCTGTACTCTGAAATTTTTCACTTTCTATTATTTCTTCAATTTTTGTTTCACTATTTTTCATATAATGATACATAGTAGTTAGTGTGCCATCTGGTAATTTAATAATTTCATCACCTTTTGCTGTAATAGTTTCGTTATTATTATTGGTAATTTCAAACTCTTTATCTTTATTTTTTTGAAAATCAGTTAATTCATTTTCATTGGTACTTAAGATTGGGAATCTACTACCATCTCTATAAATTGTAACTCCTTTTAATTTTGCTTTCCATGCTTGTAAATATATATCAGAGATTATTTCAGGCTTAATATCTTCTGGTAAATTAATTGTTGAAGATATACTATGATCAATATATTTTTGAATTAATCCTTGTATATCAACTCTTTCGTTCGAATTAATTTTATGTGCAGTTCTAAGCAAATACTCAGGTAATACTTCTTCAATATCTATTGCTTTATCTACTTTTTCTTGTAAGTCAAATCTATCAATATATGCTTGAATTGTTGAATGAAATACTTTAAAGAATTTATTACCAAATGATTCAGATCTCCTTGTATAATAAGGAGCAAAAATTGGCTCAACACCACCAGAAACACCAATATAATTTTTATCTTTACTTTGATAAGATAAAACAATATTTGAAATAGATCCTGTTGGCGCTATAGACATAATAGCTATGTTTCTTAATCCATTTTCTGTAATTTGAAGCTGTGTTTCTTTACTTAGAGCTTCTTGAACAAAAGGGCACTTCATATAATTTTCTTCATTAAATATAGGAGATGAACCTTTTTCTCCACCAATAACTGCAGATGCTTGGTATGCAGCATTGGTTATAAATTTCATTGTTTCAGAAATCAAAGCAATACCCTCTTCAGAGTCATACCCTAAACCCATTTGATTTAACATATCAGCAATTCCCATAACTCCTAAACCAAGCCTTCTAGTTTCCTTAGCTGCTAAACGCTGTTTCTCTAGAGCATTCAAATCTTCATTCCAAGTTACTACATTATCTAAAAATCTTACTAAAATTCTTGTACTTTCAGCTAACTGGTCCCAATTAATTTGTGCTCTATCTGTAAATCCATTATCTATAAATCTTGATAAGTTAATTGACCCAAGATTACATGCTCCGCCATCTTCTAAAGGAACTTCTGCACAAGGATTAGTACATATTATTGGTCTACCTACATAATTTGATGGTGAGTAGTCACTCATTGTAGTCCAAAAAATTATTCCCGGTTCAGCTGTTCTGTAATTTCCTTCAATGAATTGATCCCAGATATCTCTTGCCTTAACTAACTCACGAACTTCGTTTGTTTGCGGACTATCAAAATATAATAAAAAATCTCCAGATTGTTTAATAGCTAAATCATAATCTTCGCTATTAAGCTTAATGTTTAAATCACCATAAACATCTCTCTTTGAAGAATCTTTTAGTGATTCAGCAGATATATTTGCTCCATATTCTTTCGATAGCCACTGATCTAAATCAGAGACATTGTCAAAATTATTTAATAATTCATAATCATCTATATTTTTTGATGGGATACCATAAGAATAATGTATTGTATCTTCATCTTGTTGTGCTTCCATCACAGATGTTTTATTGAACTTTTTATAGACTAAAAATTTATCTTTACCAAATTTTTTCTCTTCGTTTACAGCAAACATAAATTCGTTACTAACTTTAATTGATATATTAGCAAATCTTACCTGAGTGTTTTCCATAACTTGCTTTTTAATTGTTTCAAGCTCAGATTCAGAAAATTGACCTGACCAACTACATTGCTCAATAATTTGCTTAGTTACCCAGTTAGGTGTTTTCTTTACTTTTAAAAAATACTTAACATCTGGATGCTTAACATCAATCGTAAGCATTAATGCTCCACGTCTACCACTTTGACCAATAAGACCAGTTGTTAAAGAATATAATTCCATAAAAGAAACTGCACCAGTTGAACTATCAGCGGCATTATGGACCACAGAATCTTTTGGTCTTAAAGATGAAATGTCAACTCCAATTCCTCCACCATAAGAATATGTTCTTGCACATTCGAAAGCAGCTTGATAAATAGAATCAATATCATCTTTATTAATTTTTGAAACAAAACAATTTGCTAAGGTTTTAATTCTATACATATCGCCAGCTCCAGCTAAAACTCTTCCGCCAGAAATAAACCTACCATTAAAAAGTTCACTATAAAATTTTTCTGACCATTCTTTTTGCTTTGATTTTGTACCTTCAACTGTTGCTATAAATGATGCTAATCTTTTAAAAACGTCCTCAGGATTTTTTTCAATTAATTTATTGTCTAAATCTTTTAAGAAATATTTTTTTGTATAAATATTTTTTGCAAGCTCATTATCTCCAAGATAATCTCCGTGGTAATCTAATTCTTTATTTTTTTGTTTTTCAGATATATGATTATATAATTCCTCGTATACTTTTGATCTTAAATTACCAATTAATTTTGACGATTTTCCCTTATGAGAAAACATTTTTTTTATATCATTCATATTCAACTTTCCTAATTTTTGAGCCAAAAATTAACTGACTCATTTATGATTAATTTAACCAATAATTAAGCTTAGAAATTATATTCAAATTGCCTTGTTATTATCACCCTAAAAAATTGCAATTCAGGATTATTTATTAATAGCAGCAAATTTCTCGTCGGATTAAAAACTTATCTACTATTCTTAGTAATGTCAATTACTAGAAAAATATAAATTAGTTTTTGTTGCCAAACAAATAGAATTTGTAAAAATAAAAAAAAAAATAAAAAGCTGATTTAAATTCTAGTCAGAGATTAGTAAATTATAATGTTAATAAAAATAAATAAACAAATTATGACAAATAAAAAAACAGCTAAACTAATATTAGAAAATGAAGAATTAGAGCTTGATATTATAACTGGATCAGAAAATGAATCTGCAATTGATATAACCTCATTAAGAAATAAAACAGGATACATAACAATTGATCCAGGCTATGCAAATACTGGATCATGCATAAGTGATATAACATTTATTAATGGAGAAACAGGTATACTAAGGTATCGTGGATACCCAATTGAAGAATTAGCAAACAATGTTAGCTTTACAGATGTTGCATATTTACTTTTACACGGTAATTTACCAACACCTGATGAAAAAAATATTTTTAGTAAATCTTTAAGGGATAAAGCGAATATTCATGAAGATATGAAAAGATTTTTTGATGGATTCCCTATCAATGCACATCCAATGGCAACTTTATCATCTATGGTTACAGCTCTCTCAACTTTTAATCCATCTGTTGAAAATGATGAACTCAATATTAATGACACGATAATTAAAATTTTAGCTCAAGTTAAAACTATTGCAGCATATTCTTACAGAAAATCACATGGGCTTCCATTTATTTATCCAAATCCTGATTTAAATTATGTAGATAATTTTCTTCATATGATGTTTTCTGATTCTCAAGATGATTTTCACGCTGAGCCAATTTTCACTGANGCTTTAGATTTACTATTNATTTTACATGCTGATCATGAACAAAATTGTTCAACATCTACTGTTAGAATGGCAGGNAGCAGTATGGCTAATATTTATGGTGCAATTTCTGCAGGCATCGCCGCATTATGGGGTCCACTTCATGGTGGTGCTAATCAAGCAGTATTAGAAATGTTAGAAAAAATTAAAAATGATAGTTCCGACTATAAAAAGTATATAGGATTAGCAAAGGATAAAGATTCTGATTTTAGATTGATGGGATTNGGGCACAGGGTTTATAAAAACTACGACCCAAGAGCAAAGATTATAAGTAAAATGGCAGAAAAAGTTCTTTCAAAACTAAATATAAATGATCCTTTGTTAGATATTGCCAGAGAGCTTGAACAAGTTGCACTAAAAGATGAATATTTTATAAAGAGAAAATTATATCCGAATGTCGATTTTTACTCAGGAATTATTTATAGAGCTATGGGAATACCAACAAATATGTTTACGGTTATGTTTGCGTTGGGAAGACTCCCTGGATGGCTTGCCCATTGGAAAGAAATGATTGATAGTCCTCATTTTAAAATTAATCGACCACGACAAATTTATACTGGTAATAATAAAAAGAAACTGTAGAAAATAATTCATGATTCAATATTTAGACTTAGTTAATACTGTGCTTGAAAAAGGAGTAATTAAAAAAAATAGGACAGGTACAGATACTCTAATGTATTTTGGATATCATTATAAAGTTGATTTAGATAAAGGTTTTCCACTACTCACAACAAAAAAAGTATTTTTTAATTCAGTTATAAGAGAACTCCTTTGGTATTTATCTGGAGAAACGCACATAAGAAATTTAAGAGAACATACAAAAATTTGGGATGCATGGACCAATAAAAAGAAAAATTGGGAAATAGGTAAAATGTATGGATATCAATGGGTTAAGTGGGAAAAATTTAAAAGAAATGAAAGTGGAGAAATTACAAAATCATATATAAACCAAATTGATGATGTAATAAGCTTAATTAAAAATAGCCCAGATTCAAGGCGAATGATAGTCACAGCATGGAATCCTTCAGTACTTNATGAAATTGCACTTCCAAGCTGTCACGCTTTTTTTATGTTTAATGTTGTTAATGGAAAACTAAATTGTCACTTAACTCAGAGAAGCGGAGATATTGCTTTGGGTATACCATTCAATTTAGCATGCTATGCAACATTAACGCAAATGATTGCTCAAGAAACTAATCTTCAACTTGGTCAATTTTCTCACTACATTAATGATGCACATATATACGTAAATCATATNGATGGATTGAAAGAGCAAATCACAAGAAAACCACATAAACTTCCAATTTTAGAAATAAACAAAAAACCTTTTTGGGATTTAAAATTTGATGATTTTAAATTAAAAAACTATGAACATCACCCTATTATAAAATTTCCTGTAGCAGTATGATTGAGATACATCTTATTTGGGCCCAAGATGAAAATGGGGGCATTGGGGTAAGTGGTAAATTACCATGGCATATAACAGACGATTTAAAAAATTTTAAAAAAATTACTTTAAATTCTACAATTATTATGGGGAGAAAAACATGGGATTCTCTTCCAATAAAACCTTTACCAAATAGAACAAATTTAGTTTTATCTAAAAGTACTAAAATTAAATCTATCACCTGCAATTCTTATGATAAATGCATGCACTTTTTAGAAAAAAATAAAATTAATAAAGTTTTTATCATTGGAGGTCGATCAATATACAGTAGGTTCTTTAATGATGCTCAATATCTACATATAACCAATATTCATTTAAATAATAAAGATATAAATGAATATTTTCCTATTTCAATAGATAGTATTAAAAATAATTTTATTAAAAAGAAAGTATTAGAATTATCAAAAGAAGCAACGTACACATTTTGGGAAAAAATAAAAAAATGAAAATAATAAAAAATAAAAAAGTATTAATTACNGGTGGTGCCAGAGGAATTGGTAAACAAATTGCTATAGAATTTGCTAAAAATGGAGCACATATTATAATATGTGATTTAGATAAATCTTTTTTTAACAAAGATTATTTTACCAAGCATACTAGAGATATAACAAAATTTGGNGTTAATTGTTATGGCTATCATTTAGATGTCAGTAATTATAATAATATTAGTGAAACAAGAAAAATAATTAATAACGATATTGGTGAAATTGATATATTGGTAAATAATGCAGGAATTGTTTTTGGAGGTAATTTTTTAGATATANCNATTGAACAACACAGAAAAACATATGATGTTAATACTCAAGGTATTGTTAATATGATTCATATTTTTTTGCAAGATTTAATCAAACAAAAAGAATCACATATTATAAATATAGCTAGTGCATCTGGTTTTACTGCCTTACCAAACGGTGCTACTTATGCATCCAGTAAGGCAGCTGTAACTAATCTATCCGAATCATTAATAAATGAATTAAAACAAAATAAAATCAATCATGTTGGTATGACAATTGTATGTCCAGCGTATGTTAACACCGGTATGTTTGATGGTGTTAAAGAGCCATTATTTATTCCAATGCTTAAACCAGAAAAATTAGCTTATAAAATTGTTAGGGCTGTTTCTAAAAACAAAAGGTTTGTTTTAGAGCCAGCATTTATAAAGTTTATACCAATACTAAAAGCACTTACTCCTTATTTCTTTTTTGATTTTCTAGGGAAAATATTGGGCGGGTATAGTAGCATGAATTTTTGGACAGGAAGGAAAAAATAAATCGTGAAATTATTTTTAATACATACAGGATATTATGATAAAAATATTGGTGATGGTTTTTATGAACAACATTCAAATATTTTTATAACTGCTAAAGATGCATTTTCAGCTAGAGAGAAAGTAAAAAAAAATAAAGAATATATGACAAAAAAAATGCATATTGATGGAATTAAAGAAATTGAAAATATTGATGGATATGATATAATTCTAAAAAAAAATCAAAATAAGGAAAAGATAACAAATTATAATCATTACCAAGTAAGATTTTTAAAATCAAATAAATAATTATATTTATAAATTATTGTGAAATGATTAAAAGAAATTGGANAACATAATATGAAGTTATTACTAAAATTAGTTTTTATTTTAACGATTAATAATTTATATGCAGCAACACCTTATGTAGATAATCAATTAATAGTAAAATTTAGTTCAGGTCTAGATGAGAAAAATATATCTCAAAAATTAGAAAAAACAGATTTTATTTTGAAGCAAATTCTTGTTAAAAAATTAAATATATGGCTTATTGAATTGAATTCAAAAAATAAAACTATTTTTGAACATTTAGAAGAAATCTCTAATTTTGATTTTGTTGATTATGTCCAGTTAGATCACAAGGTTAGCCAACGTGAAATACCAAATGATCCATATTTCAGCCAAATGTGGGGATTAAATAATACTGGCCAAAATGGTGGTCAGTTTGATGGTGATATTGATGCTGTAGAAGCATGGGATATTACAACCGGTGGTTTAACTTCAATCGGAGATGAAATTGTGGTGGCAGTTGTTGATGGAGGTGTTGATATCAATCATCCTGATCTTATTAGTAATATATGGGTCAATGAAAATGAGATTCCTNATAATGGTATAGATGATGACGGAAATGGGTATGTCGATGATATAAATGGATGGGATGCTTATAGTAATGATGGAAGTATACCATCAGATAATCATGGNACACACGTTGCTGGAACGATTGGCGCTAAGGGAAATAATAATTCAGATGTAGTAGGTATAAACTGGAATGTGAAAATAATGTCTGTTGCCGGATCTTCAGGATCAACATCAACTATTAGTCTTGCATATGGATATATATTAGATCAAAAGTCATTATGGTTATCTTCTAATGGTGAATTTGGAGCAAATGTTGTTGCAACAAATAGTAGCTTTGGAGTCGATAATGCAAATTGCAATTCAGGGTCTTATCCAGTATGGAATGATTTATATGATGCAATGGGACAAGTTGGAATATTGAGCGCAGCTGCAACGACCAATAGCAATCAAAATGTTGATCAAGTTGGAGATGTTCCAACAGGATGCAATAGTGAATGGGTTATTTCTGTAACTAATACAACTCGCAATGATATAAAATATAGTAGTGCCGGTTATGGTGCTAATAATATTGATTTAGGTGCACCTGGTACAGATATTTGTAGTACTGTATCTGGAGGTGTTTCTTGTTCATACACAGGGACTTCGATGGCAACACCACATGTAGCTGGGGCAGTTGGCTTAATGCATGCTGGAGCTTCAATAGCTTTTGCACAAGATTGTATTAATAATCCTGCTGCTTGCTCTTTAGAAATAAAAAATGTATTATTAAATACTGTCGATATCCTNCCAAGTTTAGATGGAATAACCGTAAGTGGAGGAAGATTAAATCTTTTTAATGCTTTACAAGAAATTAGTGGTCCAAGTCCTAATTTAGATTTTAGCCCTGGAGAATTTACTTTTGAAATTAATCAAGGAGATTTGGAAAATGATATATTGACTTTATTTAATAACGGTGAGGACAATTCTATTTTGTCTTATCAATTAAAAGTTTCACCATTTTTGGGTATGAACGAGTCTGATAATTATGGAAATATTTGGTCAGACTCAGAAACTGAATTGTTTGATTATGAATGGATTGATATTTCAGAAATTGGAACAGTATATTCTTTCCCTAATAACGATGATTTTGGACAGGAACTATCATTAGATTTTGATTTTCCATTTTATGGTAATAATTATAATATAATTAGAATAAATCCAAATGGTTGGATAGGCTTTGGTGATGATAGCAGCGAATGGGATAATCAACAGCTACCTTCAAGCTCTGCACCTTCGCCCGCAATATTCCCTTTTTGGGATGATTTAAATCCTGTAAATGATAATTGCAATCAGTATTGTTCAGGGAATGTATTTTATCATTCTAATAGCGATAGAATAGTTGTTTGGTTTAACAATGTAGCACATTGGTGGACAAACTTTGAAAATAGCTTTTATGATTTTCAGGTTATTATGTACTCAAATGGCGATATTGATTTTAATTATAACGAAATGATAGGAGACTACTCTAGCGCGACTATTGGAATACAAAACTTTGGAGCTGAGGATGGATTGCAGGTATCTTTTAACAATAATTATGCAGAAAGTTTACTTTCAATCAAAATAGTTCAATCTCCAGAATGGATAACCTTATCTCAAAACTTTGGTCAAATTAATGCCGGTGAATCAGNTCAAATTAATATTACGGTTGATTCCAATGATTTATTATTAAATGAGTACTTAAATTATGTAAATATTACCTCTTTTGGTGGTAATGTAAATATTCCTCTATATGTTTTTATTAATGAAGATGTAGCATTTATGGGAGATTTAAATTTTGATGAAATAATCAATATTCTTGATGCTGTAATTATGGTTAATTTAATCACAAGTGAAGATGAAGCAAATAATCAAGTATTTGAATCTGCTGATTTAAATTTTGATGGTTTAATAAATGTTCTTGATATAGTTTTGTTAGTAAATATTATATTGGGTTAGATTTTTTAATAATTATTTAATTAAAAATAATAAAAAGTACTCCACATATTGCAACAAGCATGGCAAAAATTCTAGTTTTTGAAATTTTTTCGTTTAAAAATAAATAAGACAATACAATAATAAATATAACAGATGTTTGACCTATTATACTTGCAATGGGTGGCTTTGGAATATTCGCATATCCAATGATCCAAAAACTTAGAGCTACAAATGTTCCAAGACCTGAACTAATGATGATTTTTAAAATTACTGATTTTTGTTTTAATGGTGCTAATAATTCCAATTTATTTTTTTGAAAAGTATAAATAAACCATGTAAAAATAAATCCTGGGAAAAGCCTAAAAAATGTGANCCACAATTGAGTTTCAATAGAATTATTTATTTCAGATAAGATTGGTTTTATTAAAACAATACCAAAACTACTCAAAATAACTGCAAAAATTTGAGTTAACATACCTTTCTTTTTAATCTTAGGATTNATTTCTTCTTTATCTTTTTCATATGCAATAATTAATAGTGCAATTATAACAATCGTAAAACCAAAAAACTGTTGAGTTGTTAAATATGAATCTAATATTAATATTGAAAAAAAATAAATTACAGCAGGTTCAAAACAATTTATAATAGCAACTCTACTTGCTCCAATTTTACTTAAGGCATTTATAAATAATAAATCAGAAAGACCCATCCCTAAAACTCCACTTAAGATAATTTTTAGATAATCAGAAGTTGCAAGATGAGAATACCATAGCGGGATATCTAAAATTATAAACATTATAATAAAACAAATAACTGCTATTGTATTTTTTAAAACTACAATTAATAAGGGTGATAGATATTTGCTTGCAGATTTGAAAATTATTACTGCAATACTCCAGCAAAATGCAGCTAATAATGCAGAAATAATCCCAAAATAAGAGCTACTTATTAAATGATTCATCTATATGGAACATTCCTTTTAATGTTAAATCGACATCAACAGTATGATTTATTGAAAGTACTTTTGATAACAATTTAGAAAAACCACCTGTAAGTATAATATTGTATTTCTGATTACTTTCTAACTCAATACGATTTATTAGTCCCTCAACTTGAGATACAGCTCCAAACATAATCCCAGATTGTATATTAGTTTTTGTATTTTTACCTATAACAGATTTAGGAAACTTAAAGTCAATTTGATTTAATAGTGCCGCTTTGGAAATTAAATTATCAACAGATGTTTCAACTCCGGGTGAAATAATTCCACCTATAAATTCCTTTTTTGAGTTAATCACATCATAGGTTGTGGCTGTTCCAAAATCAATTATAATTGCTGGAATATTATATAGTTTTATAGCAGCAAAAATATTACATATTCTATCATTACCAATAGATGCTGGATTTTCAACGTTTAGTTTTAGATCAGTATCTTTATAAGATATAAAATGTATTTTAGTATTTATATGGTTATCAATGTATTTTATAAATTCTTTATTTTTCTCTGGTACTACCGAGCTAATAATTATTTTATCTAAATCATATTTTTTTAAAAAATCTAATAACTGATTAACTGATTGAATAGAAATTCTATCAATAATATTTGTGCTTTTGAATATAGCGCACTTAATAAACGTATTACCAATATCTATAACTAACTTCATGAAAATTTAATTTCTCCATCATAATTAACTAATTGTTNGGTTGATTCTACTTCTAACATAGCCTGCCCATCATTACTAATATCTAAAAAATTACCTCTGATATTCTTATTATTATATTTAAAAATTATATTTTTATTTATATGNTTACATGAATTTAACCATTCAGTTTTAATCTGATTAATAGAATAATTTTTTATTATATAATATAGCTCATTCAATATGCATGCTAATAATGGTTCTCTCTGGATATTATGACCTTTAATAATTTTTAATGAAGTTGCGCTATTTTTAATTTCATCATTAAAATCACTAATATCTTCATTAATATTAATGCCAATACCAATATTTAAAATATATTTATCAGATATTTTTTTAGATTCAATTAAAATTCCTGCAACCTTTTTATTTTCAAACATAATATCATTTGGCCATTTAATTTTTAAATCAATTGATAAATGTTTTTTAATTCCTTTAATTATTGATAAAGGTATTATTAAAGAATGAAAATTAAATTTTTGAATAGGAAATAATTGTTCTATGATAAAAGAAAATGCGATACTTTTATGTGCAACTGAAAACCAAGAATTAATTCCCCTACCTTTTCCTGCAGTTTGATTATCGGTAATGACTAAATATTTTTTTGGATTATTATTATAATAAGTCCATAATTCATTAGTGGTTGATTTAGTTGATGATAAATAAACTATTTCTTGAAAAAGACTTTTACATTTGAAATTAGATTCTAATAAACTAACAAAAAACATTATATGTACGTGCCATACTTTGACTTTAGAACATCACAAATTTCACCTAAAGTGCAATGATTTTTGATACAANAGATAATAAAAGGAATTAGATTTTTATTTTGATTAAGCGATTTTTTTAATTTTTTTAATGAGTCATTTACATTTTTTATGTCACGATTTTTCTTAAATATCTTTAGTCTATCTAATTGATCTTTAATTGCATTTTGATCAATTGAAAAAATATTATCAGATTTTTGATTTTCATGATCAGTAAATTTATTTACACCTACGACAACTTGCTCCCCAGATTCAATTTCTGTTTGATATTCATATGATGAATTTGCTATTTGCTCTTGTTGAAATGAATTTTCAATAGCAGATACCGCACCTCCTTGATTATCAATTTCAGAAATTAATTCCATAGTTTTATTAACAATATTTTCTGTTAAATTTTCAATATAATAGGATCCTGCTAAGGGATCCACAACATCTGGTATACCTGTTTCATATGCTAAAATCTGCTGGGTCCTCAAAGCTAATTGAGCAGATTCTTTNGTTGGTAAAGATAATGCTTCATCTTTAGAATTAGTATGCAATGATTGAGTTCCNCCTAAGACAGCCGCTGCCGCTTGCATTGTTGTTCTTACAATATTATTATCTATCTGCTGTGCTTGTAATGTTGAGCCAGCTGTTTGTGTATGAAATCTACACATCAGTCCTTTTTCACTTGTAACTCCAAATCTTTTTTTCATNATATTTGCCCAAACTATTCTTGCAGCTCTAAACTTAGCAATTTCTTCAAAAAAATTATTATGACTATTAAAGAAAAAACTCATTTGATTTGTAAAAATATTTANATCTAAACCCCTATTTAGTGCTGCATTGGTATATTCAATAGCATTAGAAAAAGTAAATGCTAATTCTTGAACAGCACTAGATCCTGCTTCTCTAATATGATAACCAGAAATAGAAATTGTATTCCATTTTTTCATTCTAGAGCTGCAAAATTCAAAAATATCTGTTACTAATTTCATACTATCTTTTGGAGGAAAAATATAAGTACCACGAGCAATATATTCTTTTAAAATATCATTTTGTATAGTTCCAGATAATTTTTCTAGTGAAATATTATTTTCTTCAGCTAAAACAATTAAAAATGATAATAAAACAATTGCTGTAGAATTTATTGTCATTGAAATTGAAACCTTATCTAAAGGTATGTCTTTAAATAAAATTCTCATATCATCGATTGTACAAATCGGAACTCCTACTTTCCCAATTTCTCCAGCTGATAATTCATGGTCAGAATCATAACCGGTTTGTGTTGGAAGGTCAAATGCTACAGATAAACCCGATACTCCTTGCTCTAATAAGTATTTATATCTTTCATTGCTTTTACTAGCAGATGAAAATCCTGCATATTGTCTCATTGTCCATAATTTTCTTCGATACATATCAGGATAAATACCTGAGGTATAAGGAAATTCACCAGGTTTATTTTTACCATAAAATGTTTTTAAATGAATATTTGATGAATTTTTAAATGGTTTCTTTTTAATTGACATAAATAAATTTAATTGTTTTATTGAAATAAACGAACAACTATATACTATTATAATCTTTTATAAATTGTTTAGACCAATTTAAATAATTATCATTTTTTATTGCTTTATGTATTTCTTTTATTAAGTTATTATAAAAAGACAAATTATGTTGTGTCGCTATTCTACAACCTAAAATTTCTTTTGTATTAAATAAGTGATGAAGATATGCTTTAGAATATTTCTGCGATATTTCGTAATTATTGAGTTCATCAATAGGTGATAAGTCATTTTTATATTTTGCATTTTTAATATTAATTTTACCAAATCGAGTAAACAGCTGACCATTTCTGCCATTTCTTGTTGGAATTACGCAATCAAACATATCTACTCCATTAGATATACATTTAACAAGATCTTCAGGTGTTCCAACCCCCATTAAATATCTAGGTTTATCTTTTGGCATAATACCGTTTAAAAATTCAACAGTATTAAGCATCTCCTCTTTGGGTTCTCCCACTGCTAAACCACCGATAGCATACATTTTTGCATCTAGCTCTAACAAATCCTCAGCTGACATTTTACGTAATTTTTCATTCGTACCACCTTGAATAATTGGAGATACGACTTGATTAAAGTTATATTTAGGGCCTTTATTTTTATAATGATCTAAACATCTTTTTGCCCATTTAGTTGTTACTTTAACAGCATTCTCATGAACTTTAAATTCTGCATTAGACTCTGGACAAATATCTAATACCATCATAATATCTGAACCAATAGTTCTTTGAATGTCTATTATTTTTTCAGGAGTAAAATAATGTTTACTTCCATCAAGATGTGATTTAAACTCAACACCATTATCATCAATTTTTCTTAAATTTGATAAGCTATAAATTTGAAAACCACCTGAATCTGTTAAAATTGCACCATCCCAATCCATAAAATTATGCAAACCTTTAAACTTGCTAAGAATATCAAGGCCAGGCCTAAGATATAGATGATATGTATTACTTAAAATTAAATTATAATTAATTTTTTTAATTTCATCTGTTGATAAGGTTTTGATTGCTCCATATGTAGCGATAGGCATAAACGCTGGTGTAGTGATTTTTCCGTGGTCAGTATTTAATTGTCCTAATCTAGAAGATGTGTCCTTGCAAGATTTAACAACTTTAAATAGAGACATTTATAATAATTTATTTTTTAGCTGCTGGTTTCTTTTTTGCTGCTGGTTTCTTTTTTGCTGCAGGTTTTTTTGCTGCAGGTTTTTTTGTCGTGGTTTTTTTAGCTGCTGATTTCTTTTTTACTACAGATTGTTCTGAAGATTTTTCTGAAACTTTACTATTCTCAACTTTATCTTCAACGCTTTTTGTTGCAACAACTTTCTTTTTCATTTTTGATAATGAAATAACTTTCAGTTTTTTTAATCTTTGTTGAGATTTTCGATGCTTCTTATTTGCTATTTTTTTCTTTTTGTTCATTCAATCTCCAAAAAATTTATAAAATCTTTTAAACTAATAGACGCTAAATATATAAATAAATTACTAATTATTTAATGCAATTTTATAAAAAATAAAATTCAATTTTTGAATTAATTAAAATAAAGTAGTCCAAAAATAATCATCATTTCATCCGTACTTAATAATCCAAAGTGAACATAATCATCAGTTGTGTTATTATAAGTAACATTAGCAGTAAGGCTTTCTCCAATATTAAGTGTTAAAGGTGGATCCAATGATAGCACCGGTGGATGCTCATAATCAAGCGCCGTATAAATTAAATCACTTTCTCCATTTGCATAATTAATATAAATATCAAATCTAGTCATTAGTTGGTGAGCATGAGAAAATAATTGAAAAATATTAATTTGATTTAATCCTGGGGGGTTAATTGTAAGACTATTTACAATATCATAAAATGAATAGGTTTTGGATAATGTTGTCTCTTGATTGGGGGGTAATGAAATATCATTATTACCAAGTTGCATTACTCCAGCAATTTTTTCAACTTCTTGAGGTAGGGATGCATGTAGATTTACATATACTTCGCCTTGAATAGTTTCATTTGTATAATTAAAATAATGTGGATTTAAATCTAAACCAAAATTAGAATTAACCTCTAAGGCAATTCCTGGAGGTAAATCATATGACCAGCTTGGCCATTGTGTACCTGTAACAAAAGTATGTCCTTGCAACGTTTGAACATTATTAAGCCATTCAAAATTTAAAGAACCATTAGGAAGAATTTCATCAATATAAGGATAGTGTATATCTCTATACTCATATGCATTTGGTGGATTACCATAATTTTGAGGAAACATATAAGCAATAAAATGATGAGAGCCTGGTGACATTGAAATTTCAATTTTATCAATATAATATGTTCCTTCAATTGCAGGTACATAATAAAGGAATTCTCTTTCCGTGTTAGGATATACATCAAAGGGACCAATGTGATATTGCAAACCATTTACAGGAGGTTCTAAAGGTATAAATTCTGGAGCTTCATAAATTGATAAATCATTTAATATTATTGGATCTACAACTATTCCGTTTTCTGGTGCTCCCTCCCAAATCCACTGCTTAATAAAATTCAATTCTCCATTTGTTAAAAAAGGACCTCCTAAAGGCATTAACTCTCCATATTGAGGATGCTCGCTATAAAAATGATTTTCATTTTTAATATTAATTTTTTCCCAAAAATAACTCTGTAATATTCCAAGCAAACCAGATGCATTACTAATTAAAACTAATTCATCTGTCATTGCAGATGAATTATTTGGGACTCTATTAATTAGTTGATTATATGCAATATTTTGAGTAAGAATTAAATCAGAAGTTTCTGCATAAAAAGACCCCTCGTAGTGACACTGTGCACACTTTAATGATAATATATCTTCATTAATAATTTGCCAAGAACCACGAACTTCTTCATCACTTAAAATATAATTTACTAGAATTATAATATCTGCTACATTTAATTGATTATCAAAATTGATATCACCATTAGGCATAAATGATTGATTTGGATTGCTGTCAGCAAGTAATATTATAGATACTAAAGATATAATATCAGTGACATTAATTATAAAATCATTATTTAAATCTCCAAGAGGAAATTCTGGATTACATGTTAAATCACAAGATTCATAATTATTAAAAAAATTTTCAGTATCATTATTTACTCCACAACCATAAACGGGAACACATGATTCCTCATACCATATGTAGCCAATGAATTCTTCACAATCACCATAATTATATGGATTTAAACTTATACACTCTTGACTGTAAATATGAAATGATAAAAATATTAAAAATTGTAATATGTATCTGTTTTCAACCATCAATTGAAGTAAATTTAATATAAATTATATTAATAAAAATACATCATATATGGAGTCTTAATGAATATTAAATGGCAAACAATTAAAAAATTTAAAGATATTAAATATGAAAAAGGCATTCAAGATGCTCAAAATATTAATAAAATTACGATAAACAGACCTCAAGTTAGAAATTCATTTCGACCAAAAACTGTGTTTGAACTCAAAGAAGCATTTGAATTAGCAAGAGAGGATCAAGAATGCGGAGTTATTATTTTTACAGGTGAAGGGGAAAAAGCATTTTGTGCCGGAGGAGACCAAAAAATAAGAGGTAATGCTGGATATGTTGGTGAAGATGGTATACCTAGATTGAATATTTTAGATGTGCAAAAACAAATTAGATATATGCCAAAACCTGTGATAGCTATGGTTGCAGGCTACGCTGTTGGTGGAGGTCATGTTCTGCATATGTTGTGTGATTTAACCATAGCTGCAACAAATGCTCAGTTTGGTCAAACAGGACCGAATGTAGGATCTTTTGATGGAGGTTGGGGAGCCTCATATATGGCAAGAATAATTGGTCAAAAAAGAGCAAGAGAAGTTTGGTTTTTATGTGAATTTTATAATGCACAGCAAGCGTTAGACTGGGGTTTAATTAATAAAGTTGTTGAATATAATAAGCTAGAGGAAACGACCGTTGAATGCTCTCAAAAAATATTGGAAAAATCTCCTCTTGCATTACGAATGCTGAAAGGTGCTCTAAATGCAGATTGTGATGGTCAAGCTGGATTGCAGCAGCTTGCTGGTGATTCAACAATGCTTTTTTATATGACAGAAGAAGCGCAAGAGGGTCGTGATGCATTTAAAGAGAAAAGAAAGCCAAATTTTAAAAAATTTCCTAAATTACCATAAAAATTTATGAAAATCTATCCTTGGATTCGTGCTGCTCGTATTAAAACATTAGTTGCTTCCATTGTTCCAATATTAAGCTCAATTGCTATACTACCTAATATCAAGCAAGTTAATATTACTATACTCGCTTTAACAATTTCTGCAGCACTAATAATTCAGATTGTAACCAATTATATTAATGACCTTTTTGATTTTATAAAAGGTGCTGATCGNAACAGAGTCGGTCCAAAAAGAATGTTACAATCTGGACTAGTTAATGAAAATGAAATGAAAAGGATGATTATTTCTCTAACTATTATAGGTATAATTTTGGGCATTCCACTCGCAATTCAAGGAGGGTGGATAATTGTATTTATTGGCTTATCATCTTTTTTATTTGCTTATTTATATACTGCTGGGCCTTTTGCTTTAGCATATAATGGCCTAGGTGATATATTTGTTTTCATATATTTTGGTATAATCGCAGTTTGTGGTACATACTATTTACAAACAGGTACATATAATTTAAGCTGTTTTTATTTAGGAGCTTCAATCGGTTGCAAAAATATCCTTTTACTTGTTATTAATAATCTGAGAGATTATGAAAATGATAAAAACGTAAATAAAAATACTCTAATTGTTAAGCTAGGCTACTCAAGTGGTAAAATATATGGACTGTTTATTATTGTAATGTCATACTGTATGATATTATTACTATCATTCACAATTGNTAATTCAAAATTATTATTTTTAATAGCGCTAACATCACCCCTTGCATTAAATATTACGTATGATATTTTTTTCAAAAAACCATCTAATATAAATCCTGCACTTGGTAAGGTCTCTGTTTTATTAATTCTTGATCCATTTATTTTATTTNTTAGTCGAATTATATGAAAATAAAAAAAATATATTATCAACAGTATCAAATTCCACTTTCAAAAAACTTTGAAAACTCCAAAAATGAATANAACAATCAAAAAGGTGTAATTGTAACAATTGAAACTAATAATTTCATCGGAAAAGGAGAGGCTGTTATATTAAAAGGATTTACNCATTACACACTTCAAGAAATTATTTGGTCAATGGAATCATTTTTAAGTGCAATAGAAAAAAATGAAAATTATTTATTAGATGAATTATTAATGACTGTAAAGATTCATTGCTCTGAAACACCAACATTGCAATTCGCAATTGAGACTGCATTATATGATATAGAGTCACAAAAAAAGAAAGTTTCAATTGCTCGTTTTTTTAATAAAAATTCATCTGATTATGTTAATTGTAGCCAAATATTAATTAATAGAGAAACACAAAGTAGAAATAGCATAAATAAAATAAAAATTGGTGTTAACTCATTAGAAGATGATATAAAATTTTTAAAAAAATTTTATAATAAAAATTCAAATAAAAAAATACGATTAGATGCAAACCAATTATTTTCTATTAATGAGTTTGAAAATTTTTATAAGCAAACCTCTAATCTTAATATCGATTTTTTTGAAGAACCACTTAAAAATCCTACATTAGAAAAAATTAATTTTATCAAATCTAAATATCCAAAATTAAATTATGCATTAGATGAAAGTATTTATCAGACAAAAAATTATAGAAGCTGGATCGATAAAGATTTAATATCTGTTCTTATTATTAGGCCAAGTATTTTAGGTAGTTATGAAAAATTTTTTAAATTTAAAAAATTATATAACAAAAATTTAAGTATTTTAATATCATCTTCTCTTGAAAATAGTATAGGTAATATGGCTATCATTCATTTAGCTTCAACATTAGAAAATCAATCAAAGCATGGAGTAAATATTTTTAGTTTTTATGACAAATTTATAATCCCGCCTTTATATAAAAATGATAGAATAAATCTNCAAAGTACAATTGGGCTAGGCTTTAAATGTTAAATAATATTTTTAAAAGAAGACTGGAAGATTCTCAAAAAATATTCATTGAATATAAAAATAAAAAAGTTTCATTTAAATTATTTATTTCAATGGTTAA
The DNA here is from genome assembly GCA_002704685.1 of Fidelibacterota bacterium. Classification (GTDB taxonomy): domain Bacteria; phylum Fidelibacterota; class Marinisomatia; order SCGC-AAA003-L08; family D37C17. Next base: position 60,651 of record PAHD01000025.1, on the reverse strand, counting down.
TAATTATTGTGATCAAATAAATATAAANAAAACTAAATATGTTGGTTTAAGAATAAAAGATAAATTAAAATTATTAGTAGCAATTACAGCTCTAAATAAAAAACGACTAATACCAATTATTTATCCTGAACATCCAAATATTAATACTTTTATTGATACAACTGGTATACCTATATCAATTGAAGATTTTGATTTATCAGAATCTGATAATACTGATTATTCTTTATTTGATTTTAATAATGATGATACCCAAATAATCATTTTTACTTCGGGTACCACGGGTCAACCAAAGCCTTGTGAAATAACATATAAAAATTTATATGAAAGTGCAAAATCATGGTATAAAATAATTGATTTTGAAGAACATGATACATATTTAAATCATATGCCTCTTAATCATATAAGCGGATTAAGTATTTTTTATAGATGTCTTTATTTTAATATGAAAATGATTTTAGATGATTTTTCTGTAAATAATTATTTTAAATATTCGAAAAAAATAAGCTTAGTATCCATGGTGCCAGCAATGATGACTAAAATTTTAAAAAAATCAAATCTACTAACTTTTAAAAATATGAAATGTGTATTGGTTGGTGGGAATAATATTAATAATAGATTGCTTGAAAAAATGAATAATCATAAAATCCCTGCATATATATCATACGGTTTAACAGAATCATGTTCTGGAATTGCTGGTTCTTGGATAAAAGAATATTATCAAGACCATACCTATTTTGCTCATCCCCAAGTAGAAATCAGCTTATCAAATGAATGTTTAAGAATAACATCCCCTACTATAATTAAAAAGTATTTTAATTCTAATCAATTATTTAACAATTCTTTTGTCACTTCTGATTGCATTAAAATATATAAAGAAAATAAATTTAAGTATAAAAATAGAAATGATGATATTATTATATCTGGAGGAGAAAATATATCAATTAGCTATGTCAAAAAAGTTTTTCTTAAATTTAAAAATATCAATTCATGCTCCATTAAAATTATTGATGATTTACAATGGGGGCAAGTCATGCATGCAGTAATAGAAACAGATGCAAACTTANATTTGTCAGATTTTAAAAAAAATCTTTTAAAATATTTACCAAAATATATGATCCCAAAGAAAATTATTTTAAAATGATATTAATATTAGATAACTATGATTCGTTTACTTATAATTTAGAACAATATGTTGGAAAGATTAATAATGATGTTAAGGTTATAAAGAACGATGAATTATCATTAATNGAAATAAAAAAACTTTACTTAACTCATATTATTATTTCACCTGGACCTGGGAATCAATTTAATACTGGTGTTTGTATAAATTTAATAAATGAGTTAAAGGGTAAAGTACCAATACTGGGAATATGCTTGGGTCACCAAACTATAGCGCATTGCTTTGNTGCAAAAATAATAAAAAGTAAAAAAATTATGCATGGTAAAACATCAAAAATTACTCATACTAATCAATCGGTTATTTTTAATAATATACCGAATAAATTTATAGCCACTAGATATCACTCTTTAGTTATTGATAAGCAATCTATAAATAATGAAATTGAAATAACATCATGGAGTGACAATAAAGAAATAATGAGTATAGAGCATAAGGAATTACCTATTTATGGAGTTCAATACCACCCTGAAGCAATTTTAACAGAATATGGAGAACAATTAATAGAAAATTTTCTAAATATAGTTGTATAATACAATAATGCTTAAAGGGAAAATAAAATTAGATGGAGACAAATCAATTTCACACAGAATATTAATTTTTGGATCTATTGCAAGCTCAAAATCAATAGTACACAATTTATCTCAATGTGAAGATGTTCAAAGAACGTTAAATATTTTAAAAAACTGTAATATTAAGTTTAAAATAACTAAAAATTATACTGAAATTTACCCCTCAAAAATTAAGCAAAAAGTAAAAAAGTTTTATTGTGGAAATTCTGGTACAACTGCAAGATTTATGCTTGGATTTTTACCTAGTATTGGTGTTAGTGGTACTTTATATGGAGATAAATCATTATCTAAAAGACCAATGAAAAGGCTTATCGATCCATTATTAAAAATGAATGTTAAAATAAAAAAAGTAAAAAATAATCTTCCAATTCAATTTCAAAAATCAAAAGTTAATCCTATAAANTTTACTTTAAATCACCCAAGTGCTCAAATTAAATCTTCATTAATTTTTGCTGCACTTTCAATTTATAAAAAATCAACTTTTAGAGATATTTTTAAAACCAGAAATCATACAGAAAATATAATAGATTTTTTAGGTGGTAATAGCAAGGAAGTGAAAAAATTTACTATTAATGGATTTAACTACAATGTTCCTGGTGATATATCTAGTGCATCATTTATAATAGCAGGCGCTTTACTAATGAAAGGTTCAGAAATTAATATTCAAAATGTTCTTTTTAATAAAACACGAATAGGCTTTATAAATGTGTTAAAAAAAATGAATGCCAAGATTTCAATATCAAATATTAAAACTAAGCAAAATGAAAAAACTGCAGATATTAGTGTTAAGTATTCACAAAAATTAAAAGGTGTTATTTTAAATAAAAAAGAAGTGGTAAATATGATAGATGAAATTCCTATTTTTGCACTAATTGCTTGCTATGCTAATGGTACCACTAAAGTAAGTAATGCGATAGAATTAAGATATAAGGAGAGTGATAGAATAGAATCTATTATTTATAATTTGAAAAAATGTGGTGCTAAAATATCTGAATTAAATGATGGTTTTATAATTAATAAATCTAAAATATTGTATAATACAAGTATAAAAGACTTTAATGATCATAGAATTGCGATGATGTGTGAAATTTTATATTTAGTAGAAAATAAAAAAATAAACACATTAGAAAATAAAGTTATAAAAACATCTTTCCCTAATTTTTATCAACAAATAAGAAAATTATATGAAAAAGTTTAAGGTAGTAGGTTTTCCTATATCTCAAAGTAAAAGCCCAGCATTATTTAAATATATTTTTAAATCTTTAGAAATAAAAGCTGAATACAGCGCTAAAGAGATAAAAAATAGTAGCGATCTTAAAAAGTTTATTAATNAATGTAGACAAAGTAAATACATAGAAGGTAGTAATATTACAATGCCGTATAAAGAAAAAATAAGTTCTCTAATTGATTGTTATGANAATATTGCAAAATTAACAAACTCTATAAACTGTATAAAAATTAATGATAATAAAATTTTAGGATACAATAATGATTACTATGGATTTGAAAAATTAATAGCAATTAATAATATCAACCTAAAAAATACAAATAATATCGTTTTGGGTTCAGGTGGAAGTGCGCGAACTATTATTTTGAATTTAATCAATAATAATGCAAAAAATATTTCCATTTTATCTAGGAATAAAAAAACAACCTCTAAAATTATTAAAGATTTTAAACAATTAAATGAAAAAACGTCAATTAATATATTTAATAATAAAATTAGTTATGAAAATTACAATCTAATAAACTGCACTCCAATTGGGTTAAAAAAAGATACTGAAAAAAATATTTTATCTCAAATAGCTTTAATTAATTTCGATACTATTATTGATATAAATTATTTATATAAAAATGATTTTTTAAATTTATGTTATAAAAAAATTATAACAGGAGAAGATATGTTTATTTTTCAAGCATTTAAATCACTTGATATATGGTTTGAATCAAAAATTTCAAATAAATTAGACTATAAAAAAATTAAAGAATTAATATGTTAAATAAAATAAATTTTCTGACAGCTGGAGAATCACATGGGAAAGGATTAATTGGTATAATTGATGGTATCCCTGCAGGTTTAACTATTCAATCTAAGTANATAGACTTTCATTTATCACGCAGACAAAAAGGGTTTGGTAGGGGTGGTAGAATGAAAATTGAAAAAGATCAGGTAGAAATTTTTAGCGGGATACGATATGATTCAACCCTTGGTTCGCCTATAGGATTAATTATTAAAAATATTGATTATAAGAATTGGATTGATATTATGTCAGTTGAGAAAAAATCNAAAAAAATTAAAAAAATTACATTACCAAGACCTGGTCATGCAGATCTTGCTGGAATTATGAAATATCAATTTGATGATATTAGAAATGTTATTGAAAGATCATCTGCCAGAGAAACAACCATGAGAGTAGCGCTTGGTTCAGTATGTAGAAAATTATTAGAAGAGCTAAATATTCATATAGCAAGCTATGTAACTGCAATTCACAATGTGGTTGATGATGAATCTCATAAAATAAATATTAAAACAATGAATAAGATAGTTGACAAATCTCCTGTTAGAGCACTAAATAAAACAGCTGAAAAGAAAATGATTAATATTATCAGAGATGCACAAAAAAATGGTGATACTGTTGGTGGCAAATTCCAAGTCATTGTATCGGGTGTTCCTTATGGTTTAGGTAATTACACGTCATGGGATAAAAAAATAAATGCTAAACTATCTGAATCAATATCATCGATTAACGCCATTAAAAGTGTATCATTTGGTAAAGACAACACCAGTCATTCTTTTGGAAGTCAGTTACATGATGAAATTGAGTTCAAAAATCAAAAGTATATTAGGACAAACAATAATTCAGGTGGTATTGAAGGAGGAATGACTAATGGTCAAAATATTTTAATTAATGCTNAAATGAAGCCACTTTCTACATTAACAAAACCTTTAAAGTCTATAGATATTAAAACAAAAAAAGTACAACTTGCGCATAAAGAACGCACTGATTCTTGTGCAGTACCCGCAGCATCTATTGTAGCCGAAAGTATGGTTTGTATTACAATTCTTGATTCAATTTTAGATAAATTTGGCGGAGATAGCATGAAAGAATTAAAGCAACATTTTAAGTCTGCTAAATTTTAATTATTATGAAATCACATATTTTTATTATTGGGATGATGGGCACAGGTAAATCAATAATAGCATCTCTTTTATCTAAAAAATTAAATATTCCTTTCATTGATACCGATAAAGATTTAGAGGATATTTTAAATTTAAGTCTTGAAGAATTTTTTAAGAAATTTTCTGAAAAAAAATTCAGGGAACTAGAGTCAACATATTTTGTTGAACATGTTAATAGTTCTATGGGAAATATTCAAAATATCATTTATGCTACTGGTGGTGGTATTATCATCAATAAAAAAAATCGGGATGTTTTAAAAAATTATGGTAGAACTATCTTATTGAATGCTTCCATAGAGACTATTATCAAACGATTAGAAAATGATTCTAAAAAAAGGCCTTTATTTACCAATAAAAATGCATTAGAAAATATTTGGAATGAAAGGAAACACTATTATCATAAATGTTCTGATATAATTATTGATACAGATAATAAGGAGCCTCAAACCCTTGCTAAAGAAATAATAAAAAAGTTGATTTATGAAAATAAATGAATTTAACAATCAATTATNGCTAATTCAGTATATCAATTCTTATAAAAAAAATTTTGATAAAATTTTTTTATTAACACAACAATCAGTTGTTGATCATCATAAATTTATAAAAAAATTAAATGTTCATATATTCATATGTGAAGAAGGTGAAAACTGCAAATCAATTGAGCAGTATAAAACAATTATTAATTTTTTATCAATAGAAGAATGCAATAAGAATTCAATTATCATTGGTATCGGTGGTGGAACAGTTACTGATTTATGCGGTTTTGTTGCAGATTCTTATATGAGGGGTATAAAACACATGTTGATTCCATCAACATTACTTTGTATGGTTGATGCAAGTGTAGGAGGCAAGACTGCTTTAAACTTTAATAAAGTAAGAAATTTAATTGGCTCTTTTAAAGAACCAAAAGAAGTTATTATCTATTTACCATTTTTAAAAACTCTGAATCAAGATGAAATAATAAATGGTTACGCAGAAATTATTAAATATTCTTTAATATTAGATTATCAATTATTTCAATATCTTGAAAAAAATATTTCAAAATTAATAAATAAACCATTTAATGATGATATTCACAATATTATCCAAAAATGTATAAAACATAAATTGAGAATTGTAAAAAAAGATAAATTTGATAATAATATTAGAATGATACTTAATTTTGGTCATACTGTAGGACACGCACTTGAAAGCTATTATGACTTTAATCTTTCTCATGGGAAAGCAGTAATTTATGGTATGAAAATCTCATCATATTTGTCTTATAAAAATAATCAAATAGATAAAAATGACTACACAAGAATATCTAAACTTATAGAGCAATTAAATCTTCCTAAATTAAAAGATATTAATAGTAAAAAATTTAATAATCTGATGAATAATGATAAAAAAAACATAGATAATAAATTAAATTATATAATGTTAAATAAAATTGGAGAAGCATCTATTATAGAAAATTTCAATAAAAAAGAAATTCTTGATGCTTTAGAAATAATATGAATATTCTTGTTATTAATGGTCCAAATTTAAATTTGCTTGGTACTAGAGAACCCTCAATCTACGGTAATGAGACATTAGATGAAATTATGGCATGGCTAGAAAATTCAATTGAGGGATCTAAGCATAGTTTTAAATTTTATCAATCTAATTCAGAAAGTGAAATTATTAATANAATACATGATGAAAGACTTTGGTCAAAAGGTATTCTAATTAATGCTGGTGCATTTACTCATTATTCTTATGCTATCGCAGATGCTATCGCCGCAGTAAAAATACCTACAATTGAAATTCATATTTCTGATATTAATAAAAGAGAAGATTTTAGGAAAAAATCTGTTTTAAAAGATGTATGTTCTAAATCATTTATAGGGCTTGGTAAACATAGCTATTTAGAAGGGGTTAAATACCTTAATAAAAATTTTTAGTTAATTATTTTTAATCTCTTTTCTAATACTTCAATTTTTACCGGAGTATACCCTTTTGCATCACCATCAATATTTAAAATTTCATTATCTACAGGTTCTAATTGAACTTTTTTAGCCGTTGAATAATTAACAAATTTTGAATTGATGTGTTTCCCAGAAAAAATTTGAATAAATAACTTTATTAATTGGAGAAACGATATCTTTGAGTTAACACTGATGATATCTAATAATCCATCATTGAACTTTGCTTTAGGTGCAGCTTTCATGCCTTTGCCTGTATGAATCGTATTACATATTAGAATAAATAAATAGTCATTATTAAAAACAATATTTTCATCAANTAATAATTTAATTTTCCTGCTTTTAGCAGTAAATATATAAAATAAACTTGCAATATTATACCTTATGCTTTTTAGGAAACGCATTTTTTCTGCTAAAATCAATATATCTGTTACCAATCCCCAGCCAACAATATTAAAAGAATATAACTCATTTTTTCCTGATGTTAATTTTAAAATATCTAAATAATCTGAGCGATTTTTAAAAATTTTACTTAATGCTTCTTGATGACTCACAGCATTTAAATCATGCATAAATGAATTACCTGTACCTCCAGGTAAAAACCCCAATCTTGGTAAAACGCTACTTCCATTCAGCATTAATCCATTTATTACTTCATTAAATGTACCATCACCGCCACAAATAATGATATCTTTATATTTTTTAAGATTATTATTTTTACAAAATACTTGAGCATGATTTTGGTATTCTGTTTTTAATAAATAGTAATTAATATTATTAGATTTATAAAAATCGATAAGCTTTGAAATCATACCCTCACTAGATTTTGTTCCACTTGTAGGATTGTAAATTATTAATATATTTTCATTCATCTATTGAAAGCTCCATAATCCCGTTTTTAGTATTTAATTCAAAATAAATTGGTATGTTTGAATTATTTACTTCAGATAAAATTAATTTCATATGATTTTTATTTTTATTTTTAGACTTAACTTCTATAACAAAATAATTTATTTTTTCTTCAATATATTGATCTATTATTGATGCTATAACAGGTGTAATTNATCCGTTATTATATATATTGATTGAATACTCTTTGCCTACTTTTAACTTTTGATTTCTTAAAAAATATATTAAACTTAAAATTGAATAAACTTTTTCACCATTAAACATAATTTTCTGATCATTATACATAATTTTTTGACTATTATAATTAATTATTGAAAAAGACTGATCACGTTTTTTACCTTCAATATTATTTTTTCTAAGATTATAAATAAAATACTCATCTGCATCTACTGTCATGGATACTTTTATCCGTAGCTTATAAAAAATATCAATCAATTTATTAGATTTAACTGAAAAAGAAATCTCCTTAAAATTTGTTGAATCTTTTTTTAATACATTATGACTAAAAAATGCAGTACCAGCCTTAATATTATTGTACTTCACATTATATTTTATTGATTCACTAAAAACAGTAGAAAAAAATATTGAAATCAAAAGATATATCATATACTTAAACCTTTAACAATCTTTTTTGTTGAACCAGAAAATGATTTAATAAAGTGAGATAATTCAGTTTTNATTTTTTCTTTTTTATCAATATTATAAATTAATTCTATAAACGATTGAAAATCATTTTTATTTGATAGTTTAATGGATAAATCATTTTTAATCATATAAACTGCTTCATCTAACATTTCATAATTTGGTCCATAACCAATAATACAATTATAAACAGCTGGTTCAATAACTGAATGTACGCCTCTAGTAAAACCACCTCCTACATATGCTATTATACAAAGTTTATATAAATCTGCTAAAATACCTACAGTATCAACAATAAGAACACTACTGTATTCTAAATTATCTGAATACAAACAAGCATTAAAACCAATTTTACTCAATTTTCTAGATAATTTTTCAATCTTTTTAATTTCATGAGGAACTAAAATAATAGATATTTTTTTTTTACGTAAATCTTTATCACCATTTGGAAAAGACTTAGATAAACCAAGTAAAATCATTTCTTCATCAATATAATCATAACTCCCAAAAATAATATTTTGAGTTTTTGAATATTGATCGGATAATAAAATTTTATTATTATTTTTTCTTTCTAGTATTTGGTCAAATCTTGAATCTCCAGTTACTATTGTATTTGTATTAAAACATAAAAGATTATTTTGAATTCTTTTTGAAGGAACAAAAATATAATCTATTTTTTGAAAAATAAATTTTGAAAAACTAAATAAAAAACTTTTTTTCCAAATTGAATTTTTATGAATATTAGCATTAATAAAGTAAATTGGAATTTTTAAAAAATTACACACTAAAATGTGGTTTGGCCATAAATCATGCCTTGTTATGACATACCTATATGGTTTTAATTTTTTGAAAAAAATATAAGATGAGAATAAAAAATCAAAAGGATGATAACAGCAAGCATCAAATAATTTACTTGTTTTTTCTTGCTCATAAATTGTTGGAGACATAAAAGATTGAATAATATAATATTTATCACGATCAATTGTTCTAAGGATNGGTTTTAATTGTTGAAATTCACCTGCTGATGCTGCATGAAAAATCAATATTTTTTTTGTATAATCAATATTTTCTAATAAAGATCTAAATATNTTTTTTTCATTTTTTAAACGAATAAATATTTTCTTATTAAAAAACTTACTAAAAAATATAATTAAAAATAATAGTGGTGTTAATGATAAATATAAAAAATAAATTATCACTGTATCATTTTTTGAGCGTTTAAAATAATATCTGCAAGTTCTCTAAAACTGCCTTCTCCACCTTTTTTTTCTGTAACAATATCTGGTTGAAATAAATTCAAAATAGGAGATTGAGATGGCATAGCTGATAAACCTACTTCTTTCAAAACAGATAAATCATTCAAATCATCTCCAATATAGGCGATATTTTTCATTTGCAAATCATACTTCGCTAATAAATATTTGATTCGATTTAATTTATCTTTTTCATTAAAATATATTTCATCAATATTTAACTTTTTAGCTCTTGCCTTTAATATTTCTATATTTTCCCATTCACTTGTTATCATAACTACTATAAAATTATTTTTTAACAATAATGAAGTTGCCATACCATCATATGTCGAAAAAGATTTCATTAAAAGACCATCAACCCCATAATACATTTTAGAATCAGTCCACACTCCATCTATATCAGTCGCTATTAATTTAATTTGTTTAGCTTTTTCAACTACTGTTTTTTTCATTATAGTAATCCTTGAATTAATTTTAAATCCTGAAGTGTATCAATTTGGAAACTTCTAGATAATGGCATAACAACAATATTTTTTTTACCACTATATCGTAATTGTGATTTTAATAAACTTGTTTTAGTTGTGATATAAAATGCTCCATTTTCAACATATTCTTCATTTACTTCTTGCCTCATTGGTCTACTANCTGTCTTCCAATTAATAGGTTTGATATCTAATGTCCATCTTGGAATCCAATGTTGTTTATAGACACTAAAAACAGAATTATAGCCTTCATCTAAAATTAATCTAATTCCTTTATTAATATCTTTAGACTTAAGTAATGGTGAGGTAGGTTGTATAAAAACTAAAACATCAAATTCAATTTTTTCTGAAAAATGAATAAGTGCTTCTTCACTTTTAGAAAAATCTTGAGATATTATTTTTGGTCTATCTAGAACATTTGCATTAAATTTTTGTGCGACTTTTTTAATTTTAGCGCAATCTGTAGAAACCCATGTTTCCTGAACATTTGATTCTTGAGATGCTTTGATTGTATAATAAATTAAAGGCTTTCCTTTTATATTTATAATATTTTTGCTTGGAATTTCTTTACTGCCACCTCTTGCTAGAATGACTGAAACAATTTTCATTTTCTTAATTTTTTTCTTATTTCTTTTTCTTTATCAGTTACAATTTTTTCACCATTTCCTAGTGCCAAGCTTAATTCATTAACACCTCTAACAAGCTTTATTAATCCCTGAGGTTCTACAGAGCACATTTGATCTGTACCCCACATTGTTCTATCTAGAGTAATATGTCTCTCAATAATTGTTGCACCCATACAAATTGATGCAATAGTAGTTGTCAATCCAAATTCATGGCCACTATAACCTACAGGACAATTATATCGTTTCTGTAAAGTTTCAATACATTTCAAATTTAAATCCTCAATTGGTGCTGGATAAGTAGAGTTACAGTGCAAAACAGAAAAATTGCATTTACTGTTTGAATCTTTAATTGTCTTTACTGCTTGATCTACCTCATCTAGAGTACTCATACCAGTAGATATAATTAAATTATTACATTTTTTTGCTGATTCTCTAATAAGATCTAAATTTGTTAATAAAGCTGATGGAATTTTAATAAAAGGAATATCATATTTAACTAAAAAATCTAAACTATCTAAATCCCAAGGTGAAGCAGACCATTTAATATTTTTTGATTTGCAATATTCATCAATTTCATCATAATCTTTTTTATTAAATTCCACTTTATATTTATAATCTAAATAAGTCATTTTTCCCCAGGGAGTGTCTCTCATGACAGATTTTTGATGCTCTGGGACGCAGATATCAGGATTTCTTTTTTGGAATTTTACCACATCGCAGCCCGCTACTTTTGCTATATCAATAAGTTGTTTTGCTATATCAAGTGAACCATTATGATTAATACCAATTTCAGCAATAATATAAATTTTATTATCTAAGCTCATTTTAACTCCGTTTAATTTGTATGCAATATTTTATGCTAAGTTCCTTACAATTATATAATGTTATAAAATAAAATTATATTTATTCATAATTTAAGTGATATGAACGTAGATAAAAAATAATATGAATATATTAAATAATTTCAATATTATCTTCAATGATATTAAAAATATCTATCAAACAAGATTTAACGAATTTATAAATGTTTTAAGTGCTTTTATTACAATACTTTTAATTAGATTTATTATAATAGGTTTAAACAACTTATTTATAAATGACAACTATTCTATTCAATACTTTGTCTTTTATATTGCTACTTCTATTTTAATGATGGGTTTAGAAATTGGATTGATTAAATTAATTTTTAAATTTATCGATTCAAATATTAAGTCCCAATTTGAAATTTTTAATTACTTTCATTTATTAAAAAAATATTTTTTTGGTTTAATGATTTTTTACTTTNTACTTTTTTTATCGATTATTCCTGGCCTTATATTTATGNTAGTAAAAACAAATTACGAAATATTAAGTATAATTCAAAATAGCATTGATGATATATATTTTCAACAGCTTATTTCATCATATTTTACCAATCTAGATTTTTTTATTATCGCGATTTTAACGGTTACACCCATACTATATGTTACTATAAGATTGTGTTTTTGGAACTATTCTCTTGTAGATCAAAATACTTTAGGTTACCAAGCTATTCAACACAGTTTACAATTAACAAAAGGTAAAGAATTAGAGATAATATTATATTTTATTATTTTTCTGATTTTCAATGTAATAGGAGTTATTACAATCATTGGCATGCTTATTACAATTCCATCTACTTATTTATTTTTCGCTAAATATTATCGATTATTAAAATCAGAAATTTAAATGATTAGTAAAAATTTTNTGTGTTTCTTTTAATAATTCTGCAACAGTCTTATCATCTGTTTCTATAGGATCTCCTACTATAATATCAACAGTCCCTGGCTTTATATACCATCTATTTTTAGGTTTAATATCATATAGTCCTTTTGTAATAATAGGAATAATGCGGGATTTAGTATTTTTTGCTAAATGGAATCCTCCTTTTTTAAATGAATTTATTTTCCCTGTAACTGTTCTAGTGCCTTCAGGTAAAATTACAATATGATATCCTGATTCTAATACTTTTTCAGCTTTACTAATACTTTTAATNGCATTTTCTAAATTAGATCTATCTATTCCAACAACTTTGAGTTTTTTTAAAAATGTCCGATAAACTGGTATTTTAAAATTCATAGATGCTGCTACAGCACTAAATTTTCCACTAAGAGCAGTTGGAACAGCAAAAACATCTAAAAAACTTTGATGATTTGCCATTATTACAAAGCTTTCATTCTCTGGTAGATTGCCATGAACNTTAACCTTACATCCAAAAACAAACATCATNAATTTACAAAATGGTATAACAATTATATATAACAGTTTTGTATTAATAAATATTAATAATAATAAAATCGGGCCTATTAAAAAAAATACTAACAAAGCTCGTAAATAAATTAATATACTGTTTAATTTAACTATCATTTAATAAACCAAATAACTTAAGTGTTGCTTTTGGAAAAGCATAGTTGTTAATCTGCTCAAAATTTATCCATTTAATAGCATCTGATGCTAGTGGTTTTGGCTTACCTGATTTAATATCACAAGTAAATCCATACATATTAATTCCAAAATGTGAATAGTAATGTTTAACAAAGCCAATTTTATTAATAATTTTAATTTTAATATTTAATTCTTCNAAGACTTCTCTTTCTAAACATTGCTCAAAGGTTTCTTTATTTTTTAATTTTCCACCAGGTAATTCCCATAAACCTCCAAGCAATCCTTTATTTTTTCTTTTTGCAATAAGTAATTTATTATTTTTAAAAATAAGTCCAACCGCAACGTCATGAATAGGAAGCTTTTTTCTCTTCTTTTTAAACGTAAATTTATCAATTAAATTACTATTAAATCCTTTACAGTATTTTTTAACAGGACAAATAATGCATTTTGGGTTTACTGGTAAACAAATCTCTCTACCAAGGTCCATTAGAGACTGATTGATAATAGATGGGCTATGATTTTTCATTAATATTGAAATGTAGCGCTTAGATTCTTTAATAATATGCTTCGAATCTTTAACTCCATATAATCTTGCAATTACTCTTTTAAGATTTCCATCTATAGCTGGATACGGCTGATCATATGCAATGGACAAAATAGCAGAAGCCGTATAATCACCAATACCTTTAAATGAAATTAATTCATCATAAGTTTTAGGAAAAATACCATTATATTTTTTATGAATGGTTTGAGCGGTGTGATAAATATTGTGAGCTCTTTGATAGTACCCTAATCCCTCCCATAATTTTAATATTGTATCTATATTAGCAGATGCGACTTTGTCTACAGAAGGAAATTTTTTCATCCAAGATTTAAAATACGAGCTTGCAGTATTAACCTGAGTTTGTTGCAGCATTATTTCAGATATCCAAGTACTATATACTGTTTTTTTTTCTCTCCAAGGAAAATGATAATTTTGCATTTGATACCAATTAGATAAAGAACGGCTTATTTTACTCATTATTCTGCAATTCAAACTGCCAATTAATTTTATTTAATAAATCAATCAATAAATCTTTTTCATTTGAATCTAATTTTGTACAAATATTATAAAAATGATTATCAATGCTTTTATTAATTTTTGTATATATTTTTTTTCCNTTATCACTTAGAATAATATTATAAGACCTAATGTCTTGATTAGATTTTTTTTTTAATAATTAAATCTAATTTAATTAAATGAGACAAATTTCTTGAAACCGTACTTAGGTTTAAAGACAAGTTGTGCGATAGTCTCGTTTGGCTAATCCCATCAAACGGTACTGATACTAAACACAGGGCCTGAGATTCTGTTAGATTATATTGTTTAATATTTTTTCTAAAAAGCCTGAGATAATTTTTAAAAAAATCACATGATTGTTCTGATAAGTTCATAGTTGTATTATACAACTATTATTTATGAATACTTAGTACTTTTTAATTAAAAACTTGAAGGGCAGATACAAAACTAATATATAAATAAAATATATGATTTCCAGAAAAATCAAATATATTGGCCAATCACCTATTATTAATGGACTGCTTACAGCAGGAGGTTGACAAATAAACATGTAGTTAGATCCAAGGAAATAATTAATTAATCCTACAGGAATAATTATTACATTTATAAAAATAAAAGCACTAAAAACTCCTTTCATATTAAATCGTTTTTTATATGCAAATATTAGCCAAAGAACATTTAAAATAATTATTGAATGCTGCCAATTGAGTGCAAATGCACCAATCATATTATTTATACCCGTTAAATCAACAGTTATCATGGCCTGTAATGCTCCACCTAAGCCTAAAACATAAGCACAGTCAAATACAAACTGCTCAAACCTTGGATTAAATTTCTTATCTGAAATTACCATGAGAAGCCCAAACAATGAGAAATAATAACCGATGCTACAAAACTGTAAGGGTAAATCAGATTGAAAAGAAAGTACATAGAGTTCGTCGAAAAAAATTCGATTTATATAATCTAAGACTTCTTGGAGTACTGAAAAAATTATAAGTCCACATGTAATTTTATAAACTATATGTTTGTTTTGAATTTTATANCCAATAAATGAAAAAGCAATCCATAAACATACCATTATGATTGTTAAAAAATTATGGTAGTAATATAATAAATCAGCACTTAGTGGTTTCATAAAAGTTTGCAATCTTATGGATAAAGATATAATTATAAAATTAACATTTCTTTTGTTGAATTATTCATTGGTTCACACTTATCTATTTTAATCCAACAATCATCTTCAATTCGTACACCACCCCAGCCCTCTAAATATATTCCTGGCTCAATTGTAACAACATAGTTTTCTAATAAGGGTTTTTCATTAATATGGCTAACACGTGGATAAGTATGGACCTCAAGTCCAATACCATGTCCAGTAGAATGTATAAATTTATCGCCATATCCCGCTTTATTGATAACACTGCGACATGCACTGTCTAGTTCTTTTCCAGTAATTCCCGCTTTAGCTGCTTCAATACCTGATAATTGAGATTTCAAAACAATATCATAAATTTCTTTATGCTTTGAGGTCGCCTCTCCAATAACAATCGTGCGCGTCATATCTGCATGGTAACCATTATAAAGTGCACCAAAATCCATAACAACAAAATCACCTCTTTCAAACTGCTTACTAGATGGTCTTGCATGAGGCAATGCACCTAAATATCCACTTCCAATGATTGGCTCATAACTATCTCCTTCAGCACCATTCATCTTAAACAAATAGGATATTTTTGCAGCGATTTCTTTTTCTACTGCTCCTTCTTTTAAATCAGGAATAATCTGCAAAAAAACTTCATCTGTAATATCAATCGCTGTTTGCAATGATTCAATTTCAAGCCTATCTTTAACTGCAGCAATTTTTTCTATTATTCCCGAAGTTGGAATCCACTTTACTTTATTTAACTGTTCTTTAAATTTAGAAAATAAATTAACAGAAACATAATCTGACTCAAAACCAATACTCATATTGTCATTTAAAAGATTTTTAGATCTAATTTCACTATAATGTGCAGAGCCTGAAATAATTACAGTAGCATTTTTAACCTGATTTTTACTTTGCTCAATATATCTCCCATCAGTAAAAAAATATTGTTTGTTATCTAAAATCAATAAAGAACCCGCAGACCCAGTGAATCCAGTTAAATATCTAATATTTGTTAAATTTGTTACATAAAGACCATCTAAATTATGTGAATGAAAGTGATTTTTTAATAAATCCAACCTATTGGAAAATGACATACTTATTTGTTCCTTTTTTTAATTTTTTGTAAAACTATTGTTTTATTTTTTGCTATGAATTGAGAACTTTTTTTATTTGAAGACATTATGTTCAATACTTCAAGAGCATGATTATATTTTTTCTGNTTTAGCAGTAAATTATACATTGTTTCAGTTGCTAATTTAGAATCAATAGTTACCAAGGGATTATTTTTACTAATAATTTTATTTTTTTTGACATTTTTATGACTTTTCTTACTCAAATATTTCTTTTTATAAGATTTGACCTGATCATGACTAGGCACCAATCTATCTAACATAAAAATATACTTTTTAATTGTAGATTGACTACGGTTTAAATTAATTAGGACTTCTACCAACATTAATAATGCTTTAATATTTNTAGATTGATTTACAACTCTCTTTAATTTTTTTTCTGCTTGAATAATTTTTTCTTCTTTTAAAAATATCTTACCTAAAATAAATTCACCTAAAATATTATCTGGAGAATTTTTCAGACCAATACTACAAACTTTTTTTGCTCTATCTAGCTGATTTTCATTTAAATAGTAATCAGCCAGCATAGGGAAAACAGGACTTCCAAAATCATCAGCAAAAACTTTTTCTAACTCTTTGATTCTCATAATTATTTCCGGTTATTTTTTACCCATGATTGAATATAATCTAAAGATTGTTTAACTGGTGTTCCTGGACCAAATAATTGACCTACACCCATCCGCATTAATTCATCAATATCTTTTTGAGGTATTATACCACCACCAGTTAATAAGATATCATTGATTTCTTGATCCTTAAGTAATTTTAAAATTTTAGGAAAAATTGTCATATGAGCACCGCTTAATACAGAAATTGCAATAACATCAACATCTTCTTGTATTGCTGCATTTACTATCATTACAGGGGTTTGTCTTAGCCCTAAATAAATAACTTCCATACCTGCATCTCGATAAGCTCTAGCTAAAATTTTAATTCCTCTATCATGACCATCCAACCCAGGCTTAGCCATTAATACTCTAATTGGTCTATTCATTTGAATCTAACCAAAAAGTTACAGGACCATTATTTATCAATNTAACTGACATATTTGCTCNAAATTTTCCTGATTGTAAATTAATATTATATTTTTTTAATTCATCAATAAATAATTTATACAATTTTTCGGCCTTTTGTGGTGTTTCTGCATTAATAAAACTTGGCCTGTTCCCTTTTTTACAATTACCATATAAAGTGAACTGGCTTACTACCATTATTGAAAAATCCTTATCAAAAACTGATAAATTCATTAAATTATTAGAATCATTAAATATTCTTAGCTTAATAATTTTATTAACTAAATATTCAACATCTTCTTTGCTGTCTTCTTTTTTTATTCCTAAAAAAATCAATAAACCCTTGCCTATTTCACTAAAATTTTTATTATTAATTTGAATTTTACAGGAATCAACTCTTTGCAACAGCGCTCTCATTACTTAGATAGCCAAACGTTAAAAGATCCAAAATTACTTTTTAATTCTATTAGCGATTCTGTAGAAATAGAAAACTTGATTTTTTTTATCAAAACTTTTTGATTAATTCCTTTTAATGATTTTAAATGTAGTACAAGATTATAATTTCCGGGAAATTTATTAGATAATTTTTCAATACTTTTAACGATTTCTTTATTATTATTATTATAGTTAATGGCAATATTTATATTTTGAGTTAATAGTTTTTTTAAGTCTTTATTAATTATAAATACTTTATTAACTATCATTCTTGATACTCTTTCACTTTCACTATTATTAAAATCTTTTCCTATAATGTAAAGCAAACTATCCTTTTGTATGAGTTCATTATATTTAGAAAAAGTTTCATTAAACACATATAATTGAAGACTTTCATTTAACATATCTAGCGATACTAGTGCCCATTTATTACCATTTTTATCAAAACGATACACAATATCAGATACAATCCCAGCAGCAGACAAATAAGGTGGTTTTAAAAAATTTTTATTTAACAATTCATTTAAATCATCTGAAAATTTTAAAAGTGGATTATCTGACAAATAAAAACCTAGAAGCTCTTTTTCATGTTTTAAACACTCATCTTTTGTCCACTTTTCTTGCTGAACTAAGCTAGGAGTTGATATAGCTAAATCTGTTGATGCAAAAAGTGATGATTGGTGAATATTTTCTGTCTTATTATACTTATTAATAAATTCAGTAATAATTTCAATAGAACTATGCATTTCTGAACGATGTTCTTGCAAACTATCACAGGCTCCAGATAATATTAAGCTCTCTAAAACTTTTTTATTTATTGCAGGCTTAATTTTTGCAACATCAAATATTGATTTAAATAAACCATTATCTAATCGAAACTGAACGATATTATCTGATGCTTTTTGACCTATGTTTTTAATTGCTGATAGGCCATATTGTATAGTATTATCATCTATTATGCTAAAATCTGTATTTGATAAATTAATATCGGGTATGTTTATATTTATATTCATTCTCTTGCATTCAAGCATTAATTTAACAACTCTATCTGTATCATTTATATCTGAAGAAATATTCGCTGTTAAAAATTCTATTGGATAGTATGTTTTTAACCAGGCCGTATGAAATGCAATCATTGCATATGCTGCTGAATGACTTTTAACAAATCCATACTCTGCAAACTTTTCTAATAATTCAAAAATTTCTACTGCTTGCTTTTTATTAATATTATTTTTTTCTGCACCACTCACAAATTTTAATTTATAAGATGCCATAAGATTCTTTTTTTTCTTTCCCATGGCTCTTCTTACAATATCTGATTCTCCTAAACTAAATCCACCAACTTCAGAACATATTTGCATTACTTGTTCTTGATAAACTATAATTCCATATGTTTCTTTTAAAATGCTTTCCAAGCTTGAGTGAATATATGTCGTATTAGAATTACCATGTTTTCTAGCAATATACTCAGGAATATTAGACATGGGTCCAGGTCTATAAAGTGCATTCATCACAATTAAGTCCTCAAAACATGTTGGCTTTAAATTAAGTAGATTTTCTCTCATTCCATCAGACTCAAATTGGAAAATTCCAATAGTAACACCTGGTTGAAAAATTGTTTCATATACTTTCATATCGTTACAATCAATATTATTGATATCTATAGTTTTACCATGTCTTTCCCTAACTAAATCAATTGTCTTTTTTATAACAGTTAAATTTCTTAATCCCAAAAAGTCCATTTTCAATAAGCCTAATTCTTCTAAACCATTCATATCCGCTTGAGTAGTTATCTCTTTGTTAGAAGGGTTTTGAAATAACGAAACATAATCTCTAAGAGGTCCGGGAGCAATAACAACTCCAGCAGCATGTGTTGAAGCATGTCTATGGCACCCCTCAAGAACCTTTGAATATTCAATCAATTCTTCATATACTTTACTTTTAGAAGAAACTTCTCTTAATTCTGAATTTTGTTTCAATGCTTTATCTAAAGTTATTTTTGGTTCATTAGGAATTAGCTTTGCTATTTTATCAACATCTGAATAACTGATTCCTAAAACTCTTCCAACATCCCTAACAACTGAGCGCGCTTTCATTGTTCCAAAAGTGATTATTTGTGCTACAGAATCATAACCATATTTTTCTTTTATATAATGGATAACATTTTCACGACCCTCAATACAAAAATCAATATCAATATCAGGCATAGTCACTCGTTCAGGATTAAGAAATCTTTCAAATAGTAAGTTGTATTTAAGTGGATCTATGTTTGTAATACCAGTAGAATAGGCAACAATAGAGCCTGCTGCAGAACCCCTACCTGGGCCCACTGGAATATTATTTTTTATAGCATAATTAACAAAATCTTGAGTTATCAAAAAATATCCTGCGTATCCCATTTTTTTTATTACAGACAATTCATACTTTAACCTATCTTTAATTTCTTGTGTTATTTTACTATATCTTTTTTTAAGACCTTCTCTACAAAGTTTTTCTAAATATTTATCAGGATCAGTTTCTTGATCAGGAAGAGGATATGCTGGCAAATGATAATTACCCAAGGGAATTTCCACATCACATTGCTCAGCAATCGATAAAGTATTCTCTAGAGCCTCAGGAACATCCTTAAAAATTTCGTACATTTCATCAACTGATTTAATATAAAATTGATTCGGTTCGTATTTTAATCTATTTATATCATCTCTATCTTTACCCGTTCCTAAACAAAACAAAACATCATGAGCATTAGAATGTTCTTCTAGGCAATAATGACAATCATTGGTTGCGATTAATGAAATATTTAATTCTCGAGATAGTTTTTTTAATATTGCATGCGATGCTTTCTCTTCTTTTAAATTGTGATTTTGTAGCTCTAAATAAAATCTTTTATCAAAAATTTTCTGATAAGATAATGCTGCTTTTTTTGCTTCTTCATAATTACCTGCCGCTGCATACGAAGTAACTTCACCTGCCAAACAAGCAGAGGTAGCAATTAAACCCTCATTAAATTCTTCTAATAAGCTTTTATCTATTCTTGGTCGATAATAAAATCCATTCAAATAGCCTATGGAAGTTAATGCCAATAAATTTTTATAACCTTGTTGGTTCATTGCTAAAAGTACAAGATGATAATAGTTTTTCCTTTTGCCTGAACCCAGTGTAACCAATTGTCTATCAGTATGATTATTAACTGCCACATACATTTCACATCCAATTATTGGCTTAATACCTGCTTTTAATGCAGCTTTATAAAATGGAATCATTGAAAATAAATTGCCGTGCTCAGTGATTGCAATACTATCCATGCCCAAATCAGCAACCCGATTACACATTGTTTCAACTGTTTGGGCAGCATCTAACAGCGAATAATCAGAGTGATTATGAAGATGTACAAAATCAGACATATATAAATGATTTTTTAGTTAACATAATAAGTAACAATCCCCCTAAACATAAATACTTTAGAAAACTACTAAGATATTTATATGTTTTTTTTTGAGGAAATTTAATAAGTAAAAATACAGAATATAATAATGGAATCTCAATTATTATTATTAATAATATAATAAACACCGTACTCAGTTTAGCTAACCAGCAAATTATTAAATATGCTACCATTGAAAGTATAGTATAAATAATGATATATAGATTCATTTTTCTTTTACCAAAAAATACTGGAGCAGTATATGAATTACTATATAAATCTCCATCATAATCTTCCATATCTTTAATCATTTCTCTTAGTAGGGTAAATATAAAGCATAGAAAAAACGGAATAAGCATTTGGTTATATGAATTATTCACAACTATTTCTGTAAAAATAAAAATACTTGAAAGCAATAAAGAAGTGATCACATTCCCAAATAGAGGAAGATGTTTAAAAAAATAATTATATAAAAAAGTAACTGGTAGGACAAATAATATTAAAAAAATTATAGCAAAATAATTCAACTCAAAAAGAAAGTATATTAGAAAAAAAAATAAACACAATATAATTAAACAAACATTCTGATATGATAAACTATTATTAACCAAGGGTCTATCTGGATGGTTAATTTTATCTGACTTTATATCGAATAGATCGTTAACAACATTACCTAGTCCCATAGTAATCATAACCACTATAGCACAATTAATTATCAATAAATCAAAAGGTTTATTTAATAAGTAACCTGATACAAATACTGCAATAGCTCCAAGTACTAAATTATGGAATCTTAAAATTTTAATAATATTTTTAACAACTATGAACAACTTCTAAAGCTCGATAATTATTGTTTAAATCTTTATACCATTTTAATATGAAATTTGGTTGTCTAAAAATAAAATCAATTTCTTTTTTAGTATTCTCTAATCCAATTTCAACTATGAGCATACCATTTTTATTTAAAATTAGTGGAAGATTTTTAGAAATTTTTTTATAAAATGTTAAGCCATCTGCAAAATCTGTTAATGCTATTTTTGGTTCAAAACTTTTAATTTCTTTGGGAAGATTTTTGTAATCTTTTTTTGTTATATAAGGTGGATTTGCAACAATTAAATCATATTTTTTTCTAAAATTATAATTTAAAAAATCAATTTTTTCAAAAGATATTTCTGTTACACCATGAATTTTTTTATTTTTTTCTGCAACTAATAGTGCTTTTTCTGATATATCAATTGCATGAACTCTTTTAACTATTTTTTCTCTTAATAAGGTAATAGATAGATTCCCAGAACCAGTACCAATATCCAAACAAAAATCAAAAAAACCATACTTCTTTGCAACATCTATTATGAGCTCTGTTTCTGGTCTTGGTATTAACGTATCCTGTGTTACAAAAAAGTCATAGCCGTAAAATTGTGATTTACTTAAAATATATTGAAAGGGATAGCCTTGGCTTCTCCGTTTTATAAAATCTATAAAAAAAAATTTATTTTTTTCTGAGATTTTTTTTTTATTATTTAGTTTGACATCCTCAAGCTTTAATTGAAACCTATCAATAACAAACCATTCTATTTCTTTTTTTGAATTTTCAATATTGTTTTCTAATAGGAAAGCCTCTCCCAAAAACATTAATTCATTAAGTTTAAATGTCTTAGGTTCAAATAATTTATTTTTCATTCAGAATTTTCAAGTAATTGAATTTTTTGGTCTTCAACTTTTAGTTTACTAATTATCTCTATTAAGTTACCGTTTAAAACTTCTTCCAATTTATATAAAGTTAAATTAATTCTATGATCAGTAATTCGACCTTGAGGATAATTATAGGTTCTGATTTTAGCACTTCTATCACCAGTAGAAACCATTTTTTTTCTTTCCTGAGATCTTTCGCTGTTGAGTTTTTCAATTTCTAAATCTAACAAGCGCGATTTTAAAACTTTTAATGCTTTGTCTTTATTTTTATGCTGGGATGATTCATCTTGACATGTTACAACAAGACCTGTAGGCAAATGTGTAATACGAATTGCCGATTCTGTTTTATTAACATGTTGTCCTCCTGCTCCAGAAGCGCGGTAAGTATCTATTTTTAAATCTTTATCAACAATTTGAATATCTGCATCTTCTGCTTCTGGTAAAACAGCAACAGTTGCTGCGCTAGTGTGTATTCTTCCATTTGATTCCGTGTCTGGTATTCTTTGCACTCTATGTACTCCAGATTCATATTTTAAGTCGGCGTAAATTGATTCTCCTTTAATTGAAACTATAACTTCTTTTATACCACCACCCTCATTATCATTTAAGGAAAGAATTTCATGTTGCCATTTATTATTTTCACAAAAGCGAAGATACATTCTAAATAAATTTTCAGCAAATAAAGAGGCTTCTGTTCCACCAGTACCGCTACGAATTTCTAAAATAATATTTTTATCGTCGTTTGGATCTTTTGGTAGCAAAAATACTTTTAGCCTATCTTCCAGTAATAATAATTCATCTTTTAATGGACCAACTTCATCTTTTACCAGCTCTTTAAGTTCTTTATTATTTCCTTTTAATATTTCTTCATCTTCTTGAAGATGATAAAATTTTTTAATATAATTATTTACATCTGGGACAATGGGAGAGAGGCGTTTATGTTCTTTTGCTAAACTTGAATATTGTTTAACATCAGAAATAATATCTGGATCGCTCATCTTTTTTGATAAATCATTAAATTGAATTATTAAACTTTCTAATTTGTCAATCATAAATACTAACCGATTGATTCTGCAGTAAACTTTTTACCTGAAAAGTCATCAATTTTTTTACCAAATGCTGATTTTAAAGCGTGAATAGCAACCTCAACCTGATCATTATCCGGCTCTTTTGTGGTTATATTTTGAAGAAGTAAACCAGGTTTAGATAAAAATTGAAAAAATAGAATATGTTGCTTCGTTGATAAAAACTTTAATACTTCATAGCCAATACCAGCAACAAGTGGCAAGCATATTAAATGCATAGTTAGTCTAATAAAAAAATTTAATTCATCAATAAATAGCAGTGCAATCGAATCTAAAATAGCATAAGAGAAAATAGTTACTATCATTATAATAAATATAAAACTCGTTCCGCATCTTGGGTGTAGAGTAGAAAATTTTTGAGCATTTTCTATACTTAATTCTTGTCCAGATTCAAAATTATAAACTGTTTTATGCTCAGCGCCATGATATTGAAAAAGACGCCTAATATCATTCAGTTGAGAAATTAAAATTAAATATATTAAAAAAATAGATATTCTAACTAACCCTGAAATAATATTGAAGTAAAGCGGGCTATTTGTGCTATTGGGTATTAATAGTGAAGATAGATATAGCGGAAGACCTAAGAAAATACCAATTGATATAAAAATAGAAAAAATACTTACAATTTTTTCTAAAATTGAATTTAATAATGAATTTTTTCTCTTGCTATTATTTTCTTCATCATAAGTCTCTGCTGACCAATCGAGAGNTTGATAACCAATTTTCATTGATTCGTACAAATGTATAAATCCACGAATAATAAACAATTTTTTCAAATTATACTTTTCAATAATCGATGAAAACTCAAAACGCCTAGATATAATTTTTCCATTCTTTAATCTAAGTGCAGTTGAATATGCTCCAGGAACGCGCATCATGACACCCTCAATAACAGCTTGTCCTCCAACTAAAATAGAGGTTTTCATAAAAAACATAACTAATGATTTAAGCCATAAATTCATGATAAATTATTTAAAATAATTAATAGAAATTAAGAAATATAAAAATAGAATAGCGCTACTTTTTTTTATCTGATTGAAAATTATATTTTTGCATATATTTTTCAACTCTTCCTGAAGTATCGACTAAATTTTGCTGACCTG
Source organism: Fidelibacterota bacterium (assembly GCA_002704685.1). Lineage (GTDB taxonomy): Bacteria > Fidelibacterota > Marinisomatia > SCGC-AAA003-L08 > D37C17. The sequence continues at coordinate 35,371 of PAHD01000025.1, read as the reverse complement.
TAAAATAAGGATGAGATTTACTAGAAATATCTAATTTATAAAGAGGGTATTCATTTCCATCTTCCCATTTAATAGTTTCTTTAGTTTCAATAGTTGATCTTGTTAAAAACTTATAATCACAAGAAACATCNTGGAATACAACATATCTATAATTTTCTGGGTGTATATCTTTTTTCATAATGAATAATTATACAATGTCTGACAATTGCAAATCTTGTTTTTTTAAATATCTCATTAAACCAATTTTATCTATTGTTTTTAATGCAGAGACAGAAACTTTTATTTTAATGTTTCTTCCTAGCTCTGGAACATAAATACTTTTCATTTGTAAATTAGGCAATTGTCTTCTTTTGGTCTTAATGTTTGACTTTGAGACATTATTACCCACCAATGGTCTTTTACCTGATATTGAACAAAATTTTGACATCATTTCCTTTTATTAATTTCAATTCGTATAAAACGGTCTGTATATTACTAAATTAATTCCAAAATTAAAAGTCTAATTTTTTAAGTGCACTACCTATTAATGAAACTGCTGTAGATATTGTTTCATTTGACGTGGCATATGAAAGTCTGATGTTCTCGGGTGCACCAAAGCTATCACCTGCAACAGTTACAACACCTGTTTGATCTAAGATATAAAGAGATAAATCAGAAGATGTCTGAATTTTTTTTCCAGAAGAATCGAAAGAATTAATATAATGTTTGAAATTTGGGAACACATAAAATGCACCGTTTGGTTTTTCGCAAGTTACATGTGAAATTTTATACAATTCTTTTAATACTAAATCTCTTCTGGTATGAAAAATTTTTTTCATATTTACCACGCAACTTTGGTCTCCGGTTAATGCTTCTATCGCAGCATATTGAGCTATAGAATTTGGACAAGAAGTGCTTTGCCCCTGTAGTTTTGAAACTGCTTTTACCAGATCTTTATTACCTGCTATGTAACCTATCCTCCAGCCTGTCATTGCATAAGTTTTAGAACAGCTCTGAAAAGTCAATAAATTTTTTAAGTGTGGAGCGAAAGTTGCTATACTTTTAAAGGGCTTATCGTATGTTAATTGCTCATAGCATTCATCAGAAAAAATCCAAACATCTGGTCTTTTTTTGAAAATATCAAGCAATTTATTAATAGCTTCATCACTCCAAACTCCTCCTGTTGGGTTTGATGGTGAATTAATAATAATACCTTTTGTATTTTTTGTAATTTTACGAATTAAATCATCAAAGTCTGGTTCATTTTGTTTAGATGGATTTGTATTAACAAAAACTGGTTTTGCTCCTGTTACTGTAACAAAATCTGGAAAAGAAACCCAGTAAGGCTTAAAAATTATTACCTCGTCTTCTTTTTGAAATAAAACTTGGCAAGCATTATACAAAGAGTGTTTACCACCACAAGAGACAACTATTTCTTCAGGATTAAATGTTAATTGATTATCTCTGTATAATTTTTCACAAACAGCTTCCTTTAGCTCAGCTGTTCCTCCTCCGGGAGTATATTTCGTATGACCATTATTAATAGCCCATATAGCAGCTTTTTGTATATGGTTTGGTGTCGAAAAATCTGGCTCTCCAACGCTTAAATTATAGACTGGTTTATTGGCTCTTTTTAATTCAGCTGCTTTGCTTGTCATTTCAAGCGTTGCTGATGGTTTTATTCTATGAATACGATCAGAAAACACAACATTAACTGCTCATAGAGTCTAAAAACTCTCTATTGTGTTTAGTGCGCTTCAGCTTCTCAATTAGAAACTCCATCGCCTCAATATTTGTCATATCATTTATAATTTTTCTCAGCAACCAAATACGAGATAAATCTTTTTTCCCAATCAACTTATCTTCTCTTCTGGTACTTGATCTATTCACATTTATCGATGGATATATACGCTTGTCGCTTAAATCTCTATCAAGAACCAGTTCTTGATTTCCAGTTCCTTTAAACTCTTCAAAAATTACTTCATCCATTCTGCTTCCAGTATCAATAAGCGCTGTTGAAATGATGGTCAAACTTCCACCGTTTTCAACATTTCTTGCAGCTCCAAAAAAACGTTTTGGCTTATGAAGTGCATTTGAATCAACACCACCAGATAAAATCTTTCCACTGTGTGGAATAACAGTATTATATGCTCTAGCTAATCTTGTAATTGAATCCAGTAAGATTACAACATCCTCACCAGTCTCAACACATCTTTTTGCTTTTGATATAACCATCTCAGCAACCTGTACATGCCTAGTAGCAGGCTCATCAAATGTGGATGCAACAACCTCTGCTTTCACACTACGTGCCATATCAGTAACTTCTTCTGGACGTTCATCAATTAACAAAATAATTAAATTAATTGATGGATCATTTGTAGATATAGCATTAGCAATTTTTTGCAGTAAAATAGTTTTTCCTGTTTTGGGTTGAGCAACTATTAAGCCCCTTTGTCCTTTTCCAATAGGCGCTAGCATATCAATTGTTCTGGTAGAAATATTATTCTCACCAGTCTCAAGTTTAATAATTTCATCAGGATAAAGAGGGGTTAAGTTTTCAAAATGAACCAACCCTCTTGATTCATGAGGATTAATTCCGTTTACTGTTTCAACCTTTAGTAAAGCAAAAAATCTTTCATTGTCTTTTGGTTGTCTAATTTGACCCGAAACAAGATTTCCTGTTTTTAAATGAAACTTTTTTATTTGAGAATGTGAAACATATATATCATCAGGACCAGGTAAATAACTGTAGTCAGGTGATCTTAAAAAGCCATAACCATCAGATAAAACTTCTAATACACCTTCACCAAAAATAGTTTCTTTATTTTTAGCTTTAGTTTGTAATATAGATTTTATTAAATCTTGTTTTCTTAAGCCTGAATATTCTTTAAATCCTAGCGAATCACACATTTTATGTAATTCTTTAACTGTCAACTTTTGCAGTTCTCTCGTCTTCATTAAAACTCCTAATTAAATTATATGTAAAAGATTGATTTTTTAAGCGTGAATTAAGGAATTCCCTACAATATCATTAAGTTAATAACCTTTTATTATCTAGTGCAAAACAATTTTTAAAAAAAGTGTTGATTGCAGGTGCAATAAAATGACTACCAAGTATTACTAGAACATCTGATTTCTTAGTATTTTTTATACAATAACCAATGCTTTCATCAATATTTTTAATAATTTTAGTTTTATCTTTATTGCGAAAAATTTTTGCAATTTCATTTGATGGCATACTATCTCTAATGTTGGTTTCTGAGCATACAATATAATCAAACTTATTTTCAAAATTTTTCAAAATTGAGCGAATTTTTTTATTATTTTCAAATGCACATAGTAAGTATTTTCTTTCAAACTTATTTATTTCTAAATAACTATTAAAACTTTCTAGAAAACTTTTCAAGCTTGATTTGTTATGTGCTACATCAAATATAATCGTTGGTTGAGCTTGGAGAATATGGAATCTTCCAAACCAAACTGTTTTTTTTAATCCATCAGTTATTTGCCTTTCATTTAAATTAATAATCTCTTTATTATTTAAATAATTTACACACTTGATAACAAGCATTGCATTTTCTAATTGATGTTTACCATATAAATAATCTAATATAATAGTTGGTTTTTCATTGTTTGCAAATATTATCTTTAAATTGTGCAGGTATGCTCTTTTACATAAAATTTGCATCACTCTTTGATTTTGTTTTGAAGAAAATACAAACTCAGTATTATTATTAATTGCCATGGACTTGTCAGTTGCAATTAAAGATATGGTATTACCTAAGAGGGAATGGTGGTCCATAGATATTGGAGTAAATATAATCCCGGCATTATCGCATGCAGTAACACTATCATATCGACCACCAAGACCTGTTTCTAAAATACAAAAGTCAACTTTTTGTTTTTCAAAATACCAGATAGAAATAACAGTTAACAGCTCAAAAAATGATGGTTGAATTAACTTAATAGAGTCTTCATATTTTTCAATAAAACTTTTTATATGTTTGTTTTTAATCATATCACTATTAATTCTAATACGTTCATTAACTGACACTAAGTGAGGAGAGGTAAATAAGCCCACACTATATCCACCTTTTTCTAATACGGAAGACAGCATTGCTGAAACTGAACCTTTGCCGTTAGTACCTACAACCTGAATTGAATAGACCTTTTTTTGGGGATTATTGCATGCATGCAATAATTCTTTTGTACGCTTTAAGCCATATTTAATTTTTTTTGATGATATGCTTAATAAATATTCTGAAATACTCATTTATAATTTAATATAATCAATATCTAATGAATTTGTTTTTAAAAAAACTGCGGCTAATTTATTAAACTCAATAGACTTATCACTTAAATAATATTTAATATTTTGAGTTTTTTGAGAAGCCCTTAAAACAGAATTATTATCAAATAATTGCTCAACATGAAAGGCTACTGTTTTAGCAGAATCAACAATAATAGTATTATCTGAAAAGTATTGTTTAATATAATCTATCAAAATAGGGTAGTGAGTACATCCCATAATTAAAACGTCAATTTTTTGAAAAATTTTTTTATTTAAATAAAAATGGCACACATCTTTTGTTATTTGATGCTTTATAAAACCTTCTTCAATTAAAGGTACAAATAAAGAGCACTCCTGAGAAATAATTTTAAAACTACTGTTTATTCTATCAAGCTTTTTGTTGTATGCTTTTGAATTAATAGTAGCTTGAGTACCAATGACCCCTATATAATTATTTTTTGTAACTTTTGATGCAAACTCAACACATGGATCAATAACATTAATTATGGGTAAGTTCAAATAGCTTTTTAAAAACTTCACTGCCAGTGCAGATGCAGTATTACAAGCAACAATAATTAGCTTAACATCATTCTTATTTAAAAAATCACATATTTCTTTTGAATATCTAATTATTGTTTCCTGGCTTTTTGTTCCATATGGTAGCCTGGCTGTATCTCCAAAATAAATAAAAGATTCATTTTGAAATGTTTCTTTTAATGATCTAAGAACTGTTAAACCACCAAGTCCGCTATCAAACACTCCTATAGGTCTGTTATCGTTTTTCATATTTATTTTTAAAATCTATAACTGATTCAAATAATCCTTTTGCAATTTCTCGCTTATACTGTGCTTTTGATAATTGTTTTGCTTCTTTTTTATTAGTAATAAACCCAACTTCAACTAATACGTTTGGCATAGTAGCTCCAACAAGAACGTGAAAACCAGCTTGCTTAACCCCTCTATTTATACTATCTAATCTCTTATCTAAATTAAGCTGAATTCTTTCTGCTAAATATTCACTCCCTTTCATAGCTGAGTTTTGAGTCATGCTTGCAACAATTTTTTTAGCATCCGTAAAATCAATATATTTATGATTTTTTTCCTCAAGCTTAATAGCTTCATTTTCTCTCTTTGCTACCTCAATTGCATCTTGAGTTTTACCTATTCTCAAAAGGAAAGTTTCGAAACCTCGCGCTTGAGGCTGAGCTGCATTAGCATGAATGCTTATGAAAATATCTCCATCTGCATTATTTGCAATTTGAGTTCTCTTCCAAAGTGGGATAAAAACATCCTCGTCTCTTGTATATACAACCTTAAGACCTAGATTGCGTTCAATCATTTTACCAAGCTGCTTTGAAATATCTAAAGCAATGTCTTTCTCTTTAATNTTATTAACTCCTATGGCCCCAGGATCTTTTCCTCCATGCCCAGGATCAATAACAACAGTATCAATAATCCACTTTTTTCGCAACTCATTAATTTTTTTACTATTTTGAGTTTGCTCAACCGATAATAAAATTTCTATATAATTTTCTGTTGTATTAAAAGATATATCATCAACTTTTTTATTTATTAAAAAAGAAAGTTGTCCTGATTGCTTTTGTTGTATTGAGTTTACTTTTGTAATTGGATAAGTTAATTGTGAGCTTTTAATTCCGATTGAATCAATGTCGCTATTTAAAATTGTAACATTTAACCATCCTGACTTGTTAATTGATGTCGCAATGTGTTTTTTAGGAAATCTTTTTGTAGTTTTAATAGATAAAACAATTCCATTAGTTTTATTTTGAATATTGAAATCTTTTACATTGTAAATATTTGTCAAAACTTTTGCAATATTTTTTTTTGATTCAACTAACTGAACTGGCATATTAATTGATTCCAAAATATGATAAAAAGGCAACAAAGGAACATATAATTCTTTGTTTTTTAATATCACGTCATATGTCAGGTGATAAACATTATCATTAATTTTAAAGTAAGAAGAAAATGGTGAAAAATATATTTTTTTATCTTCAAAAATTACCTCCAGCTTTTCTTTTGATTGATAATATGTACTTTTAAGTTCATGTGATTGGATAAATTCATTTAATGAAATATAATCGATTTGATTATACTGTGTGACTTTTAATGAAAGCTCACTTTGGGGTAATGATTGGACAAATGCAATGTTGATACATAAGATAAAAAAAATAGAATGTTTATAAAGATGTTTCAGCAAATCAGTTTACTTTTTTTGAATCCATAACCTTAAAAACTTTTTCTCCTGGCCTAACCATTAAAAACTTTTCTCTTGCTAGTTGCTCAATGTACATCGTATCAAGCTTTAATTTAGTAATTTCACTTTGTATAGCCAGCTGTTGATTCATTAAAGATTGAATTTGCGTTTGTAGATTATACTTTTCTTTTTTAACAGTTATAAGTTTTTTAATACCAAAATCAGTATACACCAAATATAAAAATCCAAAGACTAATATTAGTATTAAAACATATAATCTATTTTTAATTTTTTTTCTATTTTTTCGCATATTTAATGTATTGATTCTGAGCATAAATTGCATTGTTTTTTAATTTCTCTTCAATTCTTAATAATTGATTATATTTTGCCGTTCTGTCTGTTCTACAAAGTGAGCCGGTTTTTATTTGTCCAGCACTTGTTGCAACCGCTAGGTCTGATATAAATGTATCCTCAGTTTCTCCTGAACGATGAGATACAATAACTCCCATATTATTTTTTTGTGCTAAATTAATTGCTTCAATAGTTTCAGATACTGTTCCAATTTGATTAAGTTTAATTAATATAGCATTCATCGATTTTTCATTAATTGCTTTTTTTAATAATNTTGTATTAGTGACAGTTAAATCATCTCCAACTATTTGGATAGAATCACCCAANAGAGTATTTAATACGTTCCAATNCTTCCAGTCATTTTGGTCTAAACCATCTTCAATAGAAACAATAGGATATTGTTTGCATAAGCTTTTATAATATTCAATTAATTCTAGAGAGNAATAATCTTTACCGTTTAAAGAATATGTTTTTTTACTTTTATTATATAGTTCACTGGCTGCAACATCTAACGCTAAAACTATTTGATCACCAAGCTTATATCCTGACTGATCTATCGCCTTAACAATTAATTCTAATGCTTCTTCATTGCTTTCTAGCATAGGTGCAAAACCACCCTCATCACCAATNGCGGTNCTGTAATTAATTTTNTTTAATAGTTTTTTAAGTGTATGAAAAATTTCCATTCCAGCTTTTAGTGCAAGACTATATTTTTCAAACCCAACTGGCATAATCATAAATTCTTGAATATCAACATTGTTATCTGCATGGCTACCNCCATTTAAAATGTTCATCATTGGAGCAGGCATAGTTAGCTGCGGACAATGAATTAAGTTTTGTTTAGAACTGTAATTAAATAAATAATGAAATAAAGTTTGTTTTTTTTGAGTCGCTGCCATTCTTGCGCAAGCTAAAGAAATAGCTAAAATTGCGTTGGCGCCTATTTTAGATTTATTCTCAGTATCATCTAATTCTAACATTAATTGATCTATCATTTGAATATTTGAACAGGGAAGTCCTAATAATTTTGGTTTCAGTATGTTATTAATGTTGTGAATTGCTTTATCAACACCTTTTCCATGCCAATGAGAAGGCTGTTGATCTCTCAGCTCTAGAGCCTCCTTATCTCCAGTTGAAGCTCCGCTTGGAACGCAAGCAGATGAAGACATGCCATTATCTAAAATAACTTCTACCTCAATTGTTGGGAAACCCCTTGAATCTAATATCATTCTTGATAAAATATTTTGTATTTTTGTAGACATAATTATAACTACCTTATTAAAGTTAGATTAGTATTAATTTATACTAATTATAATATTTGATATGATATCTGTTAAAAAATATACTGAAAAATTAAATAATATTTGGGATGATTTTATTCTTAAATCAAANAATGGAACAATTTTTCATACCCAACGTTTTTTAAATTANCATCAAAATAAACAATTTNCNAATCATTCGTTATTGTTTTTTGATAAANCTACTTTAATAGCCGTTCTACCTGCTGTAGTAATTAAATATAATAATAAGAANATATTATTTTCGCATCCTGGTGCAAGCTTTGGTGGAGTCGTATACAGTCAGNATTTAAATTTTATAACATTTAANGATATTATATCATACNTNGAAAAATATTGTATTAAAAACAAGCTGGATATGGTTCGCTTAATCAACACTCCNGATATTTATANCAANACTAATGATGATTCATTTAATTACTTACTTCAATGGAATGGTTTTGTTCAAAAAGAAATTTATATATCGCATTATTTAAAAAATAATTACAAAAATGAAACGCTAAATTTATTAAACAAAAGGAAACAAAGATATATCAAGAATATTGAGCAAAAAAATAAATTTTCATATCAATTAAACCAAAGGTTTGATTTGTTTTATCCAATTCTATTAGAATCAAAAAAATCATTTCAAACAACCCCAACACATTCATTGGAAGAATTATTTTTATTAAAGAAAAATTTTCCAGAAGAAATTCATTTACTTCTTTTTTATCATAACAAATTTGTTGTTGGGGGTAGCGTAATATTTTTAACTTCAAAAAATACAGCATTAATTTTTTATAATGCAATTAATACTAAATATAAGCATGACCATTTATCAACATATCAACTCTATCAATGCATGAGATTTGCCAAAAAAAATAATAAAGAAATAGTTGATTTTGGTGTTTCTCATACTCCAGAAACAAAAAATCCTCTCGATCCAAAGTTTAGCCTAATACAATTTAAGGAACATTTTAGCACTAAAGGGGTTTTAAGAATAGTTTACGAAAAGGTCTTAAATGAATAGATTTATTAATTTGTCTCTGATTTATGGTGTAGGTTTTCTTTTTATTAGAGGTATTTCTTTTCTTCTTTTGCCAGTTTATACAAACCTGCTTTCAACTTTTGATGCAGGTATTATGTTTATTTTTTATACAATTTTAGCTTTTTTAAATCCATTATACGCACTCGGATTAGATTCTGCTCTATTTAAATTTTATAATTCTAGGAGCCATTCAAAAGAAAGTGTTGTTGCCTCATCATTAGTATTTTTATTTGCTACATCTTTCTTTTTGTCTATTGCGCTGCTGTTGATTTCTCAAACACCTTTGATTAATTTTATCGATGTTCCGTATAACTGGATTTTGTATTTAAGCACTATATTGTTTTGCGATTCGATATCTGCAAGATTACTAGTTATTTTACGGCTTCAAGAAAAAGCATGGTATTATTTATTGGTTGGTTTAATAAATATTCTTTCTTCAATATTTTTCAACATTTTGTTTATTCGTTATTATGGCCTGTCTAGCCTTGGGGCTGTCTACGCTTTAACGCTAACGTCAGCTTTACAGTTGATAGTCCTGATCCCAAGTATAATAAAATTTATTAATTTTAGTAAAATTAATTTATTGGTATATAAAAAAATGTTCGTTTTTGGGCTGCCTTTCTTGCCTGCAACAATTTTGTTTATATCAATAGGTATGGTCGATCGCTTTTTTATAGAATCATATTTGGGATTAAAGTCAGTAGGTATATATAGTGCTGGATATAAATTAGGCAGCATCATCAGTATTGTAATTATAGCGTTTAATCTTAACTGGCAACCATATTATTTGAAAATTAAAGATAATAAAAACTTTTCAAAAAATATTAAGAAAATTAGTCAAATATTTTTTATCATCATCACATTCACTGCATCTTTTATGTGTTTCTTTGTTAATGATTTAGTCTCAATTAAGTTTTTTGGGGTTTATATTGTTGGTGAAAATTTTTGGGAATCAATGATTATAGTTCCCTGGATAACGTTTGGATATGTTTTTTATGGCTTATATGTTCTTCAAGCGCCCTCGCTATATATAAAGAATAAACAAAATTGGACTCCCGTATTTTGGGGGGCAGGCACTGTTCTTAATATTATTTTAAATATTATTTTAATACCGCGACTAGACATTTTAGGTTCAGCAATTGCAACTTTTATCAGCTATCTATTCATATTTGTTTTGATTAAAATTAAAAATAAACAATGGATGCCGCTACCTATTTTAGACTTTCGGATTGCGTTCTATGTGATTTTTACGATTGTGGCCTTGCTTTTTAGATATTATAACTATAACTCATTATTAATAAGCTCAATTTTTATAATATATACTATTTTTACTATTTGCTTAGTAAGAAATATTAAAGAGAACTAAACAATGAGCAAAAAAGTTATTATTGCTTTTCTTGGAAATGCAAAGTTTGATGCAAGGTGTATAAACATGACAGACTCTCTTTTAAATCATGGATACAAGGTTATTCTTGTGGATGAACTTGCGGTTGGAGAAAGTGGTCTAAAGTCAAATAGATTGAAAATATTCCATATTAGAACAAGGTATAAAAACGGTATAGCAAGATATTGGAGTTTTTACCATAAAGTAAAAAAAATTAACAAAGAGGTTAAACCCGACATTTTTATTGCATCAGATTTATTTTCGCTGGGTGTTTTATGCAGGTTGAATAAAAGCTGTTTAAAAATTTATGATTGCAGAGAAATATATTCAAAGCTGGCATCTTTAATAAATAGACCTATAAAACAATTATTTTGGGCATACTATGAGAAAATGAACTATAGATATGTTAATAAGGTCTTAGTTACTGCAAAAAAAGATAAAGATTTTTTAATATCAAAGTACGGATTAAAAGATATTTCAATAATAATGAATTTTCCAAGTATTAATAATGAAAAATCAACAATTAATCTACGTGAAAAATTTAATATTACTAAAAATAAAAAAATATTTCTTTATCAGGGTGCAATTCAGGCTGGTAGNGGTATAGAGGAGATGATAGCACTATTAGGTCACTTTGAAAATAGTGTGGTTTGTATTATTGGTGATGGGGAGCATAAGCGGCAAATAATTAAATTAATNCACAGACTAAATATTGCAAATCGAGTTTTTTTTACAGGAAATNTTTCCTATAAAAAACTTCTTAGTGTTTCAAAACAAGCAGATATCGGTTTTTCTTTAATACAACCATTAAGCAAAAGCTACAAACAAGCCCTCCCAAATAAATTATTTGAGTATGGTTTAGCTGGAATTCCTACAATTGCTAGTGATTTTCCAGAAATAAAAAATTATATTATTAAATTTAAACTCGGGNAAGCCGTTGCACCAAGCGATATCACCGANCATATCAATGCTGTTAATAAATTATTAAAATGGAATAATTCAAAAANCTTAATTGANGATGTGAAAAACAACTGTTCCTGGTTTTCGCAAGAACAAAAATTTATAGAATTATTTAATTAATATCATGAAGCTAAATATTGTAAGTCTAGATAATCCTTTTCCACCAAATTATGGTGGAGCAATCGATATTTTTTATAAATTAAAATCATTATACGATCAGGGNTGTAAAATTCATCTACATTGTTTTTATTCAAACCGAANCCCTAATCCNAGCCTAGAGCGTTATTGCCANAAAGTGNACTACTACCAAAGAAGATCATTAATAGTATCAGCGTTAAGCGCAAGACTTCCGTTTGTGGTTTCATCTAGGTACTCAAAAAAATTAATAAAAAACTTATCAAAAAATAGTTATCCAATCTTATTTGATGGACTTCAAAGTTCTCTCATTTCTAAAGAAATTAATCTTAAAAGAAGAAAAAAATACTTAAGATTACATAATGTTGAATCAAGCTATATGAAGCATCTTTATAAAGCAGAGACAGGATGGATTCGCAGGCTTGGTATAAGAATAGATTCATATAGATATAAAGGATTTGAAAAAAAACTNAAACAATATGAAGCTGTTTTTACAATTTCAAAACCTGATCAAAAATTTTACCGGGATTTTCATAAAAATGTTTATTTATTAAGTGCTATGCATGGACATGTTAAAATCAAATCTTGCATGGGGTTTGGAAGCTATCTTCTTTATCACGGTAATTTTGACGTTAGTGAAAATTTTAAAGCAGTAAGATTTTTAATAGAAAATATTTTTAAAAAGATACATTTTCCAATAAAAATTGCTGGTAACAATGCACTGAAAAAACTTAAACCCTTAACAAAAAATACAGACATTCATATTATTAACAACCCTAATATAGAAAAAATGGAAGAGCTAATTGCAGGGGCACACATTAATATCTTACCAACATTTCAATCAACTGGTGTTAAGCTAAAATTAATTAATAGTTTGTTTTTAGGGAGACATTGTATTGTCAACGATGCCATGACCGCTCCAATACCAGTTTTAAATAAGCTCTGTGTTGTGAGTAATTCTATAGATGAATTCATAAATAACATAACTCAAATTATTAAATTACCTTTTTCAAAAAAGGACATAAAAAATCGAAACGATATTTTGTTAAAGCATTTTAATGATTTAGAAAACAGCGCCGTACTAATAGAGCAGATATTCAATAAATAAATTTTTTATAATAATTTTATTNATTAAAGCTTTATAGAGTGTTTTTTCTTTGAAGAATTAAAATTATATGGTTTCAAAATTACCTGATTCTAGGTCTTCTTCTGTAGCCTCTTCCCATTCCTCAGACTTGTTTCCATTGTCGGCTATTTCAAAACTTTCACCATGAGCTTGGTTGGTTTTTAAATGCCTCTTTTCATTGTCTNTATTATTAGGATTAATTTTTAAAATCATAGGAAGACTACATATAAANAGAATAAGTAAAGACAATGCAATGCCGTCTAAGTGAAATATTATTGCTCCCTCTGGAAAAGGAACTTCTTCTACGCCTTTTAAAAAAAATACAGACAAAGAAACTAAAAATCCAGACAAGGAAAAAACACAAAGAAAAGAATTTAAACTGTATTTATTAAAAAATAACGAGGAAATAACCCATACATAGATTAAAAGTATCATCCAAATTATAGAGAAAGAAAAGGTCGACTTGAACAATAATACAAAGTAAAGAATATAGCCCAAAAACAATAAAACAGATGGNGCGCTTTGTTTGAAATTATAATTCATAGTTGGTATGTAATAATATTAATAAAACATATCATTATGCAATTGAAAACTAACCTTATAATAGATAAAAAATTTTTATTAAATTTTTTTATGTTTAAAAAACTGAAATATGGAATAATAGGAGCCGGTCATTTAGGTAGATACCATGCAAAACAAATAAACAATATCAAAGAAGCTACGCTTGTGGGTGTTTATGATNTTATAAGCAATAAATCTCTTGATTTATCAAGAGAGTGTAACACCAGTCATTTTTTATCCCTNGAAAGTCTCATGCAAGAATGTGATGCTGTTTCTATAGTAACACCTGCAACATACCACTTTGAGGTTGCATGTGCTGCTATAAAGCAAAAATGCCATCTTTTTATTGAAAAGCCTTTTACAAAAACAATTAAAGAAGCTGAAGAGCTAATTAAGTTGAAAAATAAAACAAAATATTTAATTCAAGTTGGTTTTATTGAGAGATTTAATCCTGCTTTTATTCAATTTAAAAAAAACAATCCGAATCCTGATTTTATAGAATCTCACAGACTCTCTACATATAATTCTCGTGGANCTGACGTTAATGTAGTTCTTGATTTAATGATTCATGATATTGATATTTTNCTGCAAATTGTTCAATCAAGAATTTCAAATATTTATGCTAGCGGCAAAGCNGTTCTTACGAGCTCAATAGATCTTGCAAATGCTCGCATTGAGTTTGAGAGTGGGTGCGTTGCTAATCTAACAGCAAGTCGAATTTCCTTAAAGCAAATGAGACAAATGAGNGTTTTCGAAAAAAATTCTTACAGCATGGTTGACTTTAATATTCCTTCAATTAATAAGTGGAAAATCAATAAAAAAAGAAAGCTAGAAGAAACCAAGTATGATATTGGTCAAAAAAATGCATTATATGAGGAACTATTCTCATTTATTAATAGTATACTTCAAGAACATAAAACTGTTGTTACTGCTGAAGAAGCTTTAGANTCATTAAAAGTAGCAAGCAAAATTCAGAAAAAAATTGAAAAATAATGTTTATTATATTATAGCTGGAGAGCCTTCNGGTGANCTNCATGGNAAAAGNCTTATTAAAGAAATAAAAAAGCTTGATTCAAGCGCNAAGTTTTTAGGTCTAGGCGGCCCACTAATGCAGAANGAGGGGCTTAAAACAAGTNTTGACTTTAANCGTATTTCTGTAATGGGATTTTTTGAGGTTTTAAAAGATATNCGTTTTTTTTTNAAACTAAAAAAAAATATTATTCAATCTATAATTAAATGCAANCCAAATAAAATNATTTTAATTGANTANCCTGGGTTTAATTTGAGCATTGCCAAGAGTCTTAAAGGTGTCTTGGGTATTCCAATTATTTACTATATAAGTCCTCAAGTCTGGGCTTGGAAGAAAAACAGAGTGTTTAAAATAAAAAAATATATTGATAAGCTGATTGTTGTTTTTCCTTTTGAAGTCTCTTGGTTTAATAAATATGGTTTAGATGTTAAGTTTTTTGGCCACCCTCTTATTGATCAATTTCGAGCTGTTCAAAAATCAGATAAATACAAACAGCCCAATACTGTTGCTCTTTTTCCAGGAAGCAGACACCAAGAAATAAAAAAACATCTTCCTTTATTAAATCTTGTAGCAAAAAAACTTAAAAAAGAAAGACCTAATTTAAGGTTTATAATGAACATTTCTCCAGGCTACTCTATTGAAGAGGTTCAATCTCAACTTGTTTCTGATATAAGAGTGGTTCAAAAAAATTCTTCTGATGTTTTTATGAGTTGCTCTGCAGCAGTTGTGACCTCCGGCACTGCTACTCTTGAGTGTGCAATTACAGAAACGCCTTTTATTGTTATATATAAAGCCTCTCTTTTAAGCTGGTTAATTGCAAAATTCTTACTTTCTGTGCCTTTTATTGGTATTGTTAATCTTCTTGCAAATAAAGAGATTGTTCCTGAGCTGGTTCAGGGTGATGCCAGCGTGCTTAATATATCAAAAAAAATTCTTAACCTGTTGGATAATCCAACACAAATGAATAAGGACTTATTAAGTGTAAAAAAATCTCTTGGTGATGGATTTTCATATTCCAAAACAGCGAAATATATTGTTCAATATGATTAGCTATTTATCTTCTATATTACTCAAAATAATACTTAATATAATTTTTATTACTTGTAGGTGGGTTGTTATTAATGAGGACGCTTTAAAAAATAATAAAAAAAACTCTCTTTTAATTTGTATTTGGCACTGTAATCTTGTTTATTTTTCGCAATTTTTTAAAAAATATAAATATCCTATTTGGGCAATATCAAGCACACACAAAGATTCACAAATTTTAGCCAGGGTTCTGAAATCATGGGGTATTAAGCTTATTAAAGGTTCCAGTACAAGAGGCTGGTTTAATGTTATAAAAAAGATGAGTGCTCTTTTTATAAATAAAAGTTCATCAATTATTGTCACAGTTGATGGCCCTAAGGGTCCTGCAAAAATTGCAAAAAAAGGCTCTGTAAAAATTGCAAATAAATATAATGTTCCTGTTTTAGCTGCTAGTGCAACCTCAAGCGCATACTGGTCTCTTCCAAGCTGGGATCAAACAAAAATTCCAAAGCCCTTCAGTACTATTTATATAAGTTTTGAAAATCACTTTTTTGATCAAAAAAATGTGTCTAGTGAAAAAATATCTGAATATATTAATAGCAATGAAAAAAAACTTTACCAATCTTNNAATGAATCTAATTAGGCTTTTTCTTTCTAAAATTTACCTAGCGCTTTATTCTTTTTGGAAACTGTCTTTTTATTTAAAAATATTGTCTGTAAAAAAATTTAATACAAAAATTATATCAGTTGGGAATATCAGTGTTGGTGGAACAGGGAAAACNCCTACAATAGAGCTAATATCCAGAGAGCTTTCTAAAAAAAATATATCACATAGTATAGTAAGTCGAGGATATAAAAAAGAACAAAAAGGGTTAAATATTGTTTCAAATGGGGAAAAAATAACTTCATCTATAAAGGAGGCCGGAGATGAAGCATATATGCTTGCAATGATGCTTAAAACAATTCCAATAATTGTTGGCGACAAAAGTTCTGCAATAAGCCTTGCTATTAGTCGGTTTAAACCTGATTTGATCTTAGTTGATGATGGTTTTCAATCTTTAAGCATTCAAAGAAATTATGATATAGTTTTAGTCGATCTTTCGGTTGGTTTTGACCGCTACCGGTTACTTCCTGCCGGGCACTTAAGAGAACCTCTTTACTCCCTTAAAAGAGCCAACGCTGTTATATTTACAAAGTCAAACTATGGCNCTCATGATGCCCAAAATACTAAACATCTGATATTAAAAAATATAAANAAAAATGTTCCTATATATAACAGCACTATAAAGGGTAAAATTAAAAAATTTTATTTTGAGACAGGCTCTTTTCAGCATAATAACATTAAAATTCCTAGCTTTTTTATTGGGGTTAGTGGCTTAGCCAACAATCATCTTTTTAAAAAAATGATTTTAAGTAAGTGGAATTCAAAAGGTAAGTTTTTGTCATATCCTGATCACCATAATTATTCAAATCAGGATATCCAAAAAATTAAAGAAGAACTTAAAGTCTCTCAAGGTTCTGCTATTGTTACAACGAGAAAAGACTTTTACAAAATATATAAAAAGCTTGAACAATATGATTTATTTGTTATGGATGTTGAACACAAAATAGATGATATAAGCTCTTTGATTACTAGCCTAAGTGAACGTATTTAAAAAAAATATTCAAGGTATTTTATTTGATATGGATGGAACTGTTCTAGACTCAGANGGCTTGTTTGACAGAGCACAGATTCAATATTTAAAAGAAAATAATATTGTTATTTCAAAAAGCGATCTTTATGATTTTAAGGGCTTATCATATAAAGATTTTTACCCCCGTTTTATAAAAAAGTTTAAACTTTCTGAAAGCACAAACGATATTCGCTTTAANGTGCGTACTTATCTACATAAAATTATGGAAGAAGAGCTTAGGTATATCTCTGGATTTGAGGTTTTTTTCAAATCTTATATATTAAACAAAGGATTTAAAGTCGGTCTGGTTACAAACACAACAAGGGCTACTTATAATAAAATACAAACTATTTTAAATATCGATGATTATTTTCAGTTTGTAATTACAGCAACGGAATCTCAAAGACCAAAGCCTAGTTCTGCGCCATATTTAGAAGCCATGGAGTCTTTATGTCTAAGCCCCAAGGAAACACTAATCATTGAAGATTCTAAGGCTGGCTTAATATCTGCAGTCAACTCAGGAGCACATGTTGTCGGACTGAAAACATCTTTAAGCTCAAGCCAAATACAAGATATAAGTAAAAAAATATACGCTATTAATCATTTTAGAGAACTAGCTTTATAGTCTATTTTTTTAACTACAGTTTTTCCGCTACTTTTCTTCCACTTTTTATAGCCCCGTCAATTGAAGGCTCCATGTTCCAGTCACCACAACAATACATATAGGGGGAGTCTTGTATTTGTACGGCCTGCCTTGGCAGTGCTTTTTTAATTCTATATGTTTTTATTGTTTCTATGTCTGCACTAGGAATATCTGTAATTTTTTGAAATTCTAACTTAAGTTCTCTTTCTGTTGCCTCAACATCTAGAGATGAAACTGAATAAAGATGTTTCTTCTTTTTAGAAAAATCTGAACATACATTTGACAGGCATTGTATTGAGTTTATTTTAAAGTGTTTTTCGGGTATTAAAAACAATGATTTTCCAATNACTTTTTTTGATGATGCAAAATATNTTGTAATGTTTGAGTTGTATTTAATTGTCAGNTGAGNTTTTGTTATCTTNTTTATTTCAGANANAGGAAGCGCTAANACAATTTTATCAAANTTTTCACAAGAACCATCTTCAAANAAGGCCTGTTTGTTTNCTATTTTTTTCAAGTGTTTATTAAAATTAATTTTTAAATTGGANTTTTTAATAATTTGTTTTGGTAGCTGCANCATACCATCTGCAGGAAGCCCTGCTCNGCCCATTGAAAACTTAATTAATAGCTTTTTAAAAAAAGATATGTCGTTATCTAAANTTTCTGATAAAAAAACTCCTTTAAAAAAAGGGTAGAAAAATAATTTAACAAGTTTTTTAGAAAAAAACTTTTTTATATAAGAACCTGTTTTTTTATTAGACTCTCTATTAAAAANAACAAAGATAATTAATTTATAAATATCCCGTATTGTAAAAATTCTAAAAAAGTCTGATCTTAAAAATTTAATTGGGTGGTATAAAGGGCTATAAATTTTATATCGTTTTTTATTAAAATAAANCTCTGCACCTGCATTAAAATAGTTCATTTTAAGNTTTTTATATATCTTAAGATTTTTAACTTCTTTGTAATTATTTAAAAGAACCTGAAACCCGACATCACAGGTATACCCTCTTACTTTCTCAGAGTTTACACGTCCACCGGCNAAGCTGTTTTTTTCAAAAATTTTTACTTGATAATTTTTGTTTTTTAAATAATGTGCGCATGATAAACCTGACAAGCCTGCNCCAATAATACATACTTTTTTCATTTATTTTTGAAGTTTATTTTTTATACCAATACATGTCTTGGTCTAAAAATTCTGGCGTTTTAAATTTTATTTTTTGGGTTGNTTGTATGCTTTTAATTCCAAAATTATGGTTTTTAAAGGCGTCGTTTGAGGTTGTTTTAACTCCAATTACATTATCATCAAATACTGGCACATTCATTGGTACAAANTTTATTTGATNAACNNTTTCTATCTCTGGNTTTCTTTTTTCTTCNGTTTTTTCTTCTTGGGCTAAAACTTTTTCAACAACCACCGTTTCTTTATTTACTATATTTATTTTTTTATATTCAGTTTTCACTATGGGTGGNGTTTCTTTCTGTANCANTTTTTGTTCTTGTTTCTCTTCTTGGNTGGCTTTCTTTTGAGCAATTTCATTTANATTTTTTGTTCTCTGGNNTAATTTTTTAGCCTGCCTTGCTGCTCTTTTTGCTTTTCTTGCTAGCTTTCTTTTTTCTCTGCTGCTAAGNTCTTTAATTTCTTCTTTCTTTTTTTCNTCAACAACTACAAAAATAGAGTCTGTAATGTTGGTTATTGTTGTGTCATATTTTGTTATATATATCGTATCGAGCAATGATGTTTCACTGCCTATGTTTATTTTTTCGTTTTTTGATGCATAAACTATTGACTTATCAATTTTTTGAAGCCTTCTTACAACTTCTTGATTATCTACATAAACCGTATCGCTGGTTTCACATGGGCTGGTTAATACTTTTAAATCAAACTCCCATTCTATCATATTATCAAAAGAATCAGATAGCTCTAAACTTATTTTTTGTTGACCAGTTTCATCATATGCGGGAAAAGCTGTGAGACTGTGTGTTAAAGAGTCTAAATAGATTTCTTTGAGTGATGTTTTTTTAAGGTTTACAAAGACATCCTTGCCTGGGACGCTATTTAAAAACATATCGATAGCTTTTAAATAAAATTTATATTCTGTTCCTGCATATGCCTCTGGTAAAGACTTAAATTGAAACTCGGGGTTTTTATAAACTAATATGTTTATTATTTGTACATCCTGGCTTAAATCAAAACCGTCTGAGACACTTACTTCTATTTTGTGCTTGCCTAGGTCCTTTTCGTTTGGTGCCCAAAAAATTTCTCCTGTTTTTCCATTTAAGGTCATGGTATCTAGATCTGAATTAATACCATAGGTTAGCCTTGAAAGGGGGTTGTCATCTTGTGCTTTTATAAAGTGGTGGAGCGTATCTCCTAATTGTATTCTAAGTTCATTAATGCTTGTTATAGTTGGTTGATCATTTACAAATAAAGTAAAACTCTGCTCAATTGGCTCTATGCCGTCTGAAACTCTTATTTTAATTTGATTTGGTCCAATGTCTGCCGAGCTTGGTATCCAGATAATTTGATTGCCTTTTAATATCATTTCTTTTGGTGCCATATCTAAATAATAAATATGGTCATTACCTTCTTGCATATTAAATGCACTTGCCTTGTTTTTATCTACTACGTCAATGCTGTAAATCAGCGTGTCGCCTAGCTTCATATATTGCGGTGGAATACTTACTATTTTTGGTTTATCATTAACATATATGGCTCCATTAAACACGGTTGTATCAATGTTGTCTGTTAGAGATAGAGAATAAAAAGCATAGTCTTCTTGAGTTGCGTTCCACTGAATAGATCCGTTGTTATTAGTCATTCCTGTGGGGCCTTTTAAATTCCAAAATAATTTTTGATTAATGTTTTGATCAAAGCTTTTACAATTAAAAATAAACTCGTCATTTATATCAATATACTCTATTAAATCAGGCCTATAGGATATAACAGGCTCAGCATTAACAAATACTTTCATTTCATATAATGAGGTTTGCTCTTTTTCTTTAACTTCTATTTGTATAAAATGATTTCCTAGTTCCGGGTAAGTTGGAATCCAGTGAATTGTTCCATCTCTAGAAATCCTAAGGTTTTCTGGACCTTTTAATACCTCAAGCTGGGTTCCTGGCAAAACAGCTAGTCGGTGTATAAATTCTTTATTAACTGTGGTTATAAGCTCTTTTTCAAACTGTTTTATCGCTTTTGTCGTATCAACAAAAACGCTAACATTTTCATAACTATTTACATATCCATCGCTAACTTTAAATGTAATACTATTTTTTCCATAATTAGTGTTTTGGGGAGTCCAATAAAATTTTCTGTCAGAGATATAGGCTTTTTCAAGTTCTTCGGGTCTGAAATCTAATGAAAGACTTTGCTCACTATTAACATCATTAATATAAATTGGAACAATAAGCTCTCTATCTTCTTGTATAGTATATTCTCTTTTTTCTATTTTAATTTCTGGTGGTGAATTAACAAAAATAACATAATTATATTCTGTTTGTGTTTTCTCAAAGTTTTTTCTCAGTTTTATTTTTCCATTTTCTTCAACTTTTGATAGGCTCTTATTTTTATTGTAAGACATAATATAGCTTAGCTTGTTATAGCCCGCATCAGATTTTTGTGGAGTCCACAAAAAAGATAAAGAGGAAACGTCTAGGCTCATATTGTTTGGAGTTGCTATTTGCTCTAAATCCAAAAACTCATAGTCTGGATTAAAATCGATTTTAATAGAGGTTAATTCTCCCGTAGTTACATAAACAGTGTCCTGATCTAGTTTTTTTATAGATGGGAGTTTGGGTATTTCTTTATTGTTCTGATTGCTATAAACCTCTATGGTTTGTTCTTTATTATCTAGTCTTTTGTCTGCCGCTTGTTTTTTTGTTTGAGTCGCAGATATTTCTTGAGTGTTTTTTTTGTTTATCTCTTCTGCGTTTATCTTCTCAGCAAATACATCTTCTTTTTCATATAAGTTTTCTATTATTATTTCTGGGTTTTTGTTGTGGCTTAAAATGATTCGTGAGTCTTGTAATATTAAAAACTCTACCTTTTCGTAGCCTGTTTGTCTAAATTTATTTTTTATTATTTTTATTTCATCAATTGTTTTTTCATCGTTTTTTATTAGGTATTTTCCAATATCTCCCATCTTATTTAAAGTTAGAAGAGTGTCTCCGCTTGTTTTTAAAAGATTTGTTGTGTTTGGAAGTGTAAGCTTAATTTCTTTTTCCCAGGAAGGAACAAACAGGTATCCATCTTTAAGTAGGCTTATTTTTATTTTTTGATTATCTGTGTTATAAAATAACAAGTCTTTATATAGCTCTTTTTTTGTGTTTGTTTCGTTGTTTTTTACAAGATGTTCTGGGGAAAAATACACCTGCTCTTCTTTTTGTATTCCATTATTTAAAATATAAATATCTTTTAAATTATCGTTATTAAAGTCTTCAAGTTTTAAAACAAGCGGCCCAACGGTATTTTCTAAAAACTCTTCAGCTATAGTCCTTGATGAAATCTGACCATCATAGTTTAATATAACAACTTTTCTATCTGGGCTTCCAAGGCTTATAACAAGCTCCTTGTCTTTGTCGGGATAAATTGTTTCTAAAAAAGAGTTTATTGCTTCAGATGAGCTTTTGTTGCTATTAATTAAATATGGTTTTTCTAGCATAGAAAAAGAACCGTTCTCTTTTGTTTCCCATATTAAGACCTGAGTGCCATATGAAGGGTTTGTTATTAGCAGTATAAGCTCCGGATTTCCTTCTCCTGTAATATCTCCGTAGTGGCCTCCTGAAAAATAGCTAGCGCACCCCTCTTGAACACAAGCTTTAACGCTAAAGTTTTTTTCAAGCGGCATAATAACATTGTTTTTATTTATATCATAAAGCTTGGCAACTTCAGATGTTTCTCCTTGTTCCACTCCAATAAAAGACACAGAAGACTCAGAGCTAATGTTGTTAATTTGAACTAAAGGTTTAATTGTTTTTGGGGTCGAAATGGCTTGGCCACTAAGGCCATTTATTATAAAAATAATAAATATTAATTTTATGAAGTTCATTTATTAAATAAAATTATAATAAATTTAGTGGTATTTTCTATCAATTAAAACAATAAATACTTTTTATTTATATGAAGATTACTACTATATCAATATTTATGAGTGATTTAGCTATCGCATGGGATGATCAAACCTCTGGTGTTATTGAACTTAAAAAGCTAAGAAAACTATGTCCGTGTGCTTTTTGTTCTGGCGAAAAAGATGTTTTTGGAAACGTTTACAAGGGTAAGCGTACTTTATCTGAAAACTCCTATCGCTTGCTTCGTTTTGAAAAGGTTGGCCTTTATGGGATTCGTCTTTTTTGGGCTGATGGGCATCATGATGGTATTTATACTTATGAAATGTTAAAAAGCCTTACTGAAAATGAAAACTAGTCTGTCTTTAATTTGGGACTGGAATGGAACAATTGTTGATGATGCTCCTGTTTTCATAAGAATTATGAATGAATTTTTAGAAGAAAGAGGTCTGCCATTAATAGATGCTAAAAAATATAGGGAGTTTTTTACCTTTCCAGTTAAAAACTATTATAAGCTGCTTGGTTTTCAGTTCTCAAAAAAATCCTTTGACGAGCTTAGCCTTGAGTTTATAAAAAGGTATAAAGAAGAAATGCTTAAGCCTTCTCTTGTAAGAGAAATGAAGGGTTTATTAACAAGGCTTCACTTTTCTGGTATTCCGCAGATTGTTGTTTCTGCACAAGAAAACAAACTATTAAACAAAGCTGTTAATCATTATGGTCTAAAAAGTTTATTTATTGATACTTATGGAATACAAAACTATAAGGCCGCTAGTAAAATAAAAATGGCAAAAGAAGTTTTTGATAAACATTTTAAAAACCACAAAAAAACCATTCTTATTGGCGACACTGAGCATGATGCAGAGGTGGCTATAAATCTTAACATTGACTGCTTTCTTGTTAGTTATGGACACTGCACTCACAAGAGATTAAAAAGAACAGGCTTTCCTGTTTTCAAATCCGTATCAGAATTAGGCCGCGCTATTCAAAAAAATTTATAAGCTGTCCTTCTATTTTACTAAACCCAAGGGCTTTGCACAGTATTGCAATGGACACTAAGTGCGTTGACGGATATTTATGTTTCTTTCTTTCATCTAAATATTTTTTTCCAAGCCCCGTGGTAACAACCCCCTTATTCTTTTGCAAATAAAGAGATGTAATATCAAAAAATGGAGAGGTCGCTATTTTCTGGTTTCCTCTCACGGGATTTTCTCCAGACTTATTAACGTGGTTATTAACATAAAATCTTTTAAAGGTGACTGTTTTTACGCAAAAGGTTTTATCGATGATTATAATTTTTACTGATTTATCTAAACTTCTAATTTTTTCAACCAAGTCTTTGTTTATATCATTAAAAACAAACTTGTTTTGCTTGTTTTTGTATTCTTTTTTAAGCTCCCTGTTGATAAAAAAATATTTATCTTGGTCCAAAAAAAGCACTCCCTATTCTAATAAATGTTGCGCCAGACTTTAAGGCTTCTACATAATCTCCGCTCATTCCCATTGATGTTTCTTTACAAGATATAATGTGGTTTTTTTCTATTTGTTCTTGTATTGTTTTTGTTTCTGTAAAAAGTCTTTTATTTTCTTTTTTTGTTTTTCCAAAAGGTAAAATTGTCATCAAACCTTTAACTTCTATGTTTTTTAATTTTTTTGCCTCTTTGCATGCTTCAAAAACTTCCTTTGAATTAAAGCCCCTTTTATTTTTATCATAACCAATATTTATTTGTATAAAGACTTTTTGTATTTTTTTTATTTTTTCTGCTTGATTATTTATTTTTTTTAATAATTTAACAGAGTCTACTGTTTGAATTACATCAAACAGGCTGATAGCTCGTTTTATTTTGTTTGATTGAAGACTACCAATAAGGTGCAGCTCTACTTTTTCTCTAGTCTTTTCGTTATTTAAAAATTTTTCCTCAGCCTCTTGAACTTTGTTTTCACCAATAATAAAAAGGTTTTCCTTTATTGCTGCTTCCACCGCTTCAATTGGTCGCGTTTTTGTTACCGCTATAATTTTTGGGGTTGTCCCAGGGGTTGATTCTTTTTCTATTGTTTTTCTAACTTTTTTTAGCGCTGTAATGCTTATTAAAGGCCTGGCCTTTTTATCCATACTGTTATTGGTCTTTATTTTCTTCTGTAGATTTTTTTTCAGTGGTTTTTAACTCTTCTTTTTCTTCGCTATTATCTTCATCTTCTTTAATAACTTTTGTAACAGATGCAATTTGAGAGTTTTCTCCCAACTTTAACAGCTTTACTCCCTGGGTATTTCTTCCAATAATATTTAGCTTATTAATTGATTGTCTAATCATAATTCCACCATCTGTTATAATCATTAAATCGTCATTTTCTACAACTTCTAAAATTGAAATAAGTTTTCCTGTTTTTTTATTAGCCTTTAGTGTAAAAACTCCCTTACCACCTCTTTGCTGATCTCTATATTGATCTAAAAGACTTCTTTTTCCAAACCCCTTGCTTGACACAACTAACACCTGTCCTTCTCTTTTAACAATTAACATGCCAATCACATAATCATCTTTAAATGACATTCTTATGCCAGTAACTCCTTTTGTTTTTCTCCCCGTTGATCTAATTTGATTTTCATTAAACCTTATTGACTTACCATTGTTTGTTGCCAATAAAACATCTTGGTCTCCGGAGCTAAGTTTTGCTTGAATTAGTTCATCTCCCTCGTTTACTTCAATTGCATAGATACCACCTTTTCTCGGTTTACTATACAGCATGAGCTTGCTTCTCTTAATAAGCCCTTTTTTTGTACACATTATAAGCTCTTGTTCTTCCGTAAACTCCTTTACAGATACGAAAGCCTTTACCTTGTCATCTGTACCGCAACCGATTAAATTTATTATTGCTCTTCCTTGAGATGTTCTTGAGGCTTGAGGTATTTGGTGAACTTTTAACCAATAACATTTTCCCGTATCAGTAAAAAATAACATTGTATTGTGAGTAGAGGCAACAAAAAGGTGTTCAACAAAGTCGTCTTGTTTTGTGTTTGCTCCCTTCATTCCTTTTCCACCCCTGTTTTGTGTTTTCCATGTTGACACAGGCAGCCTTTTAATATACCCGTTGTGACTTATTGTTACAACCATATCTTCATCTGCTATCATGTCTTCAATAGAAAGGTCGCCGCTTATAGGTATTATTTCTGTTTTTCTCTCATCCCCATATTTACTGGACACCTCTTCTAGTTCTTTTTTTATTATAATGCTTTGCTCTTCATGGCTTTCTAATACTTTTTTATAGTAAATAATTTTGGTATTAAGATCATTAAGCTCCTCAATCAGCTTTCCTGTTTCAAGAGAGGTTAGCTTTTGTAGTCTCATGTCTAAAATAGCCTTTGATTGAGCTAAAGAAAACTTAAAATTATTAACAAGTTTTTCTTTTGCTTCTTCTGGGTTCTTAGATTTTTTAATTAATGATATAATTTCATCTATTGATTCTAGTGCTTTTTTAAGTCCCTCTAAAATGTGGGCCCTTGCCTCTGCTTCTTTTAAATCAAAGGTAGTTCTGTTTATTATAATTTCTCTTCTAAAAGATAAAAACTCTCCCAACACCTCTTTCAGGGGCATTACTTTAGGAACACCATTAACAATAGCAAGCATTATTATTCCAAAAGTTTCCTGTAATTGGGTGAGTTTATAAAGATTATTTAAAATAATTTCTGCTATAGCATCTCTTTTGCACTCTATTACAATTCTCATGCCATCTTTATCAGATTCATCTCTTAAGTCAGAAATTCCCTCTAGTTTTTTATCTCTCACTAGGTGAGCAATTTTTTCAATGAGATTAGATTTGTTTACTTGATATGGAATTTCATTAATAATAATAACTTCTTTTCCATTGTCTTTTTCTTCTATGGAGGCGCGCCCTCTCATCACCACACGGCCTCTTCCTGTTGTATATGCCTCTTTAACTCCATCAATACCCATAATAAACCCTGCTGTTGGAAAATCAGGTCCTTTCACATGGTTTTCAAATAGTTCCTCATTTGTTATTTGTTGATTTTCCAATAAAGCAATTAAGCCTGAAACAAGCTCTTTAAGATTGTGGGGGGGTATTTTTGTTGCCATTCCCACGGCAATTCCCTCTGAACCGTTCATTAAAAGATTTGGTATTTGTGTAGGTAAAACAGTGGGCTCTTCTAAACTGTCATCGAAGTTTGGCTGGTATGAAACGGTTTCTTTTTCTATATCTTTAAGCATCTCTGAAGCAATTTTCGACATTTTTGCTTCAGTGTATCTCATGGCTGCTGCACCATCTCCATCAACCGATCCAAAGTTACCTTGACCATCTATTAACAAATAACGCAAAGACCATGGCTGTGCCATTCTTACAAGAGAATCATAAATAGACTGGTCTCCGTGAGGATGGTATTTACCTATAACTTCACCAACTATTCTTGCACTTTTTTTATGTTTTCTATTCCATTGCGCACCTATTCCCGAGGCTCCATATAAAACCCTTCTATGAACAGGTTTTAGCCCATCCCTAACATCTGGAAGAGCACGACTAATAATAACAGACATTGCATAAGACAAATATGATTCTTCCATTTCATCTACAAGGTCTCTTCCTAATATATTCTGATTTTTAAACTCTTCTTCCATTTGTTAAATGTCTACATTGGTTGCATATTTAGCATTTTTTAATATAAAATCTCTTCTGGGTTCTACATCATCACCCATTAAGTCTGAAAAAACCTTATTGGGGTCTTTAAGTTGTTCAAGGGTTACCTTGTAAAGAGTCCTGTTTTCTGGATTCATGGTGGTTTCCCATAATTGCTCTGCATTCATTTCACCAAGACCTTTATATCTTTGAATATCAATTTTTTGACTTGTCTCTTTATATTCTTCTAAAACTCTATCTTTTTCTTGGTCAGTATAAACCCATTTTTCAGTTTTTCCTTTTACAATTTTATAAAGTGGAGGAAGAGCAATATAGACATAGCCGCCCATGATAAGCTCTGGCATTTTTCTATATAAAAAGGTTAATAAGAGAGATCTAATGTGAGATCCATCTACGTCTGCATCTGTCATTATTATAATTTTATGATATCTTAGTTTTTCAAGATTAAAATCTCCTGCGGATGTTTCGCCTTCTTCTCCTCCATCTCCTCCAAAACCTGCTCCAAAGGCCGTTATAAGTGTTTGTATTTCATTGTTATTTAAAAGTTTGTCTATTCTTGCTTTTTCAGAATTAATAACCTTTCCTCTTAACGGTAAAATGGCTTGGTATCTTCTATTTCTTCCTTGCTTTGCTGATCCCCCAGCAGAATCTCCCTCAACAATATATAGTTCGCTTAGCGTTGGATCTTTCTCAGAACAGTCTGCCAGTTTTCCTGGTAAAGCAGAAATATCTAAAACACTTTTTCTTCTTACTAGCTCTCTGGCTCTTTTTGCTGCTTCTCTAGCTTTTGCTGCATTTTCTGCTTTTAAAATAATCGTTTTTGCAATATCTGGATTTCTTTCCAAAAAATCTAAAAGTCCTTCCATTATAATAGAGTCACAAACTCCTTTTATTTCTCCATTACCAAGTTTTGTTTTTGTTTGGCCTTCAAATTGAGGCTCTTGAACTTTTATTGATAAAACAGCTGTAATACCTTCTCTTACATCATCTCCACTTAAAGAAATGTTTTCATTTTTTTTAGTTTTTATAAGATTGTTTTTATTAGCATACTGGTTTAAAGACCTTGTTAACGCTGTTTTAAAACCAGCAAGATGGGTTCCACCTTCTATGGTATTTATATTATT
Organism: Fidelibacterota bacterium; assembly: GCA_002704685.1. Taxonomy (GTDB): domain Bacteria; phylum Fidelibacterota; class Marinisomatia; order SCGC-AAA003-L08; family D37C17. The sequence goes on along the minus strand of PAHD01000025.1, from coordinate 6,834 downwards.
AACAAACGTTAGAATGTTTGAGGAGTATGTTTCATTGTAGCTTAAAGCCAGGTCTACCGGCACGCTTTCCTTTTCTCCTTTTATATGAACGGGGTCCGGAAAAAGGGGGTTGTTTTTTCTATTTAAATGTTTCACAAACTCTGCAAGACCACCTTCATAAAAATGTTCTTCTTCTTCGTTTGTATTTTTATCTAATAGAAAAATTTTAATTCCACTATTTAAATAAGCTAGTTCTCTAAGTCTTTCGCTTATAATAGAATATTCGTATTTTTGGCCTACAAAAATGGAATAGTCGGGCCAAAACCTTATAGATGTTCCTGTTTTTTCTGTTGAATCTATTTTTTTTATTTCTTCTTCAGCTATTCCTTTTTTATATTTTTGATAAAAAACTCCTTTTTCTCTGTATATAGTTGCTTCACATTTTTCAGAAAGAGCATTTACAACTGAAACCCCTACGCCATGAAGACCTCCAGAAACCTTATATGTGTCTTTATCAAACTTTCCTCCTGCATGTAAAACGGTCATCACAAGCTCGAGCCCTGATTTTCCTTCTTTTTTATGTGTATCTACCGGAATTCCTCTTCCATTATCTTCAACTGTAATACTTCCATCTTTTTCTATTATGATTTTTATTTCTGTACAGAAGCCTGCCATTGCCTCATCTATTGAATTATCAACGACCTCCCACACAAGATGGTGAAGACCTTTTTTTCCAACATCCCCTATATACATAGCTGGTCGTTTTCTTACAGCTTCCAGTCCTTTTAAAACTGTAATTTTTTCTGAACTATATTGATTTTTGGTACTAATTGTTCAACCTCAGTGGCATTAAAAGGTTTATGGTTTCATCTTCTTGAGAGTTGTCTGTTTCTTGAATGGTTGCAGCAGATAAAGGTGCGCTTAAATATATATTAACTTCTTTTGTGTTTATGTGCTGCAAAACATCAATTAAATATTTTGCATTATAACTTGTTGTAATATTATCTCCATTATACTCACAGTCAACATGTTCTTTTCCTGATGTTGATGTTTCTGGATCTTGAGCTGAAACAACTATGCCCTTTTCGCTAAAGTCTAATATTGTTTGTTTCGTTGTTCTGTTTGAAAAAATAGAAACTCTTTTTAGACAAGAGATAAGGTTGCTAGTATTCACGTTTGCCTGCATTGTATTATTTTCTGGAATTACGCTGTTAAAATCTGGATATGATTCTTTTATTACTCTAGTTTCTATAATAAGGTTTCCCTGTTTTGTTGATAAAGAGTTTTCTTTTATGTCTATAGTTACCGTTTCTTTTTTATCTATTATGTTTTTAATTATATTTAAAAACTTAACAGGAATAATAAGAGATTGATCCGTGTTCGTTGTTTCTTTTATTATATTTTTAACCAATCTATGCCCATCTGTTGCAACCGCAATGATTCCATCTTTTTTAAAATTAAAGTAAACACCGCTTAGGGCTGGTTTTAAATCATCTTTACTGGCTGCATATGCAGTATTGTTTATAATGTTGTATAAAATTTGTCCTTTTAATTTTAGCTTGTCTAAAACTTTATTTGCAGAGTCTTCCGGAAACTCTTCAGGACTTCTTCCTGTTATTTTATATGCTCCTTGTTTATTGTTGAGCTCTATTAAAAAATCTTCATTTGTAGAAAATTTTATTTTATCATTCGGCATTGCTGAAACTATTTCATGAAGTTTTCCCATTGGAATACAAACATTCCCATCTTGTTCTTCTTCAATTGTTGTTGAAGATGTTATTGTTTGTTCCAGGTCTGTTGTTTTTATAGTTAGTATATTTTTTTCTACTTTGAAAAAAGCTGTGCTCAATATTGGCAAAGTTGTTCTCAGTGGTATAACTTTATGATGCTCTGTTAAGAGATTTTGTAGTGTGTTTTTTTCAATTGAAAATTTCAAAATTTAAAGTGTCAAGTTTTAATGTTTTTTTGTACCTAATATTTTACCTTTTTATTGANTATAAATACAAGATAAATAATATAATAATATTTAATTAATNAATTATTTTTTTTATATAGTCTGTTAATATCTTAATAAGTATTCTTTTATTATAAAAAAACCAATTAAAAAAATAATATTAAACCAAAAGACTTAAAGTAAAACTTTATTGTTGAAAACTATTGTTAAGTTGTTAAAAACTAAAAAGAATTATTAATTTTTACATATGTTTTTTCTATTTTTTCTTGAACCCAGTTTTCAAAAAAAACACCAAGNTTTCTATTGAGAGCAAGATTTTCTAAAAAAATATAATTGTTTTCAGGGGTTCTTTCTTCTGATTTTAAATATGAATATTTGTATAAAAAATAAAAAGACCCACTATCATATAATAAAGGAGAAAAACTATAATCTTTTTCTTGTTTTAAAAAATTTTTTACAGAAGCAGGAAAATTGTCTATTTCTATATTTTCATAATTTCCTGAAAGACTATTATTAATATTCATAGAAACAGCTATAGAATCAAGCAATCCAGGATCATTTGCGGTTCTTGTTTTAATTGAATCTAAAAAAGATATAGCATTTAAAGAATCTTTTTCAGAAGGCCGTAAAGAAAGCAATATGTGCTGAGACTTTATTTTTTCCCCTTTTTTATTTAAAAGTTTAATTAAATGATAACCATATTTGGTTTTAATTGGACCCCCTATATCATCTTTTGATAAAGAGTATGCTGTTTTTTCATATTCTTTAACTAAATCCCCTCTAGTTGTTTCCATTATTCCTTCGTTTAAAGAAACAGAGGGGTCTTGAGAATATTTTTTTGCAGCCGAAGAAAAAGTATAAAAACCACTATTTATAGAATCCTTAATTGTTTCTAGTTTTTTTTTAATATTATTTTCTGATTTTAAAGAAACCTCAATTTTTTTTTGAATTAAAGAAAAAGAAGCTTTATCATTAAAAGCAGGAATAGAATCTTTATATTCTTCATAAAAAGATAAAACTTCATTTTTAGACACGGTAAAATCACCTAGTAAAGAAAACTTAAATTTTTCTATTAAAAGTTCTTCTCTAACTGTTTCCCAGTAATTGTTTTTAATGTCACCTATAGACATACCAAAAGCTTTTTCAAGGTTTTCTTCGGAACCAACTTGATTAGTAAAAACATCTATTCTATTGTTTAGATTCGTATTTATTTCATCATAAGTAACCGAAAAAAGGGTGTCTTTTTCAGCCTCAATTAAAACAACCTTTAGATAAATTTTATCTTTTAAAATTCTATCAAAAAGTTTTTGAAACATCAAAGGAGAAGTCTGGGGAGAAATTTTTTTCTGTTCTGCCAACATTCTTGTTTCGCTTAAAACCTCAGAAAATAAAATAGTTTTATCTCCAACAGTGGCAACAACACCATCTATAAGCTCCTGTTGACAAAAAAGGAAAGAAAACAAAAAAATAAAAAACAGCATCAAAGATCAAAGCCTTTTATATTATATTTGTTTTTAAGATTTTTTAATAAATTAAATTTTATAGAATCTTGTTTTTCTTTAATGATTTTTCTTTCAATTTGATTATAAACTTTTGCTAGAGAAAAAGGCTCGGGTTCAATAAACTTTTCAACCCTTATTAGAGAAAAAGTTTTATTTCTGTTTTCGATAGGAGAAGAAACTTCACCCACTTTCATTCCAAAAGCAGTTAAAGATAAGGGACCACCAGAACCTTCAGATACAGGGCTTTTAATAGTACCATCAAAAAGCTTTAGGGTTTTATCAAAGTTTTTTTCACTTAAAAAATGATTATAAGCTTTATTGATTTTATCTTCAGAAGATGTTTTTATTTCACTGTAAACAACGCTTTTAGGCTTTATATAATCACCCTTATATACACCTTTATTGTAAAGATTAGAAACTTCTAAAGAATCTGGTTTTTCAATAGAGTTGAGCAAAAAAGAACTATATTCTTTTTGTAATATGTTTTTTTTATGTTTTAAAAATTCTTTTTGATAAGAATATAAAGAATAAAGGGCCTCTTTTTCCGCCTTTAATAAAACAGCCTTTTGAAGAATAAAAGACTTTAATAAAGAAAGAAGATCTCCTTCTGTTTTTATAGATGGCACTCGAGTTGCGGGCATTTTGTTGAGATAATAAACAAACCAACCAACACCATAGGCTTTTTGATTATAAACAAACAAGACATCAGAAAAACTTTTTTCTTCAATCCAGTTTATGTAAGAGTTTTTATTTCCTCTCAGCTTTTTATCCTTTGTTTTTTCTTCAATGGTTTTAAATATTTTCTTTAAAACAGGCTTGTTTATTTTTAATTTATCTGAGCTTACCAAGGTAGAGTCAAACTCAATAGCAGAAGACCTTAGTTTTTCAAAATCCAAGGTTTGTAAACATGTTTTTTTTGTAATATTTTCTAACATAAGGGGATTATAATAACTAAAATCAGAGGGCTCTGTTTTTTCTACAAAAACTAAATGATACCCAAAGTCTGTTAAAACAGGCTCAGACAAAGCCCCGTCAGGCAAATCAAAAACAGTTTTTTGAAAAGAAGAAACAGTTCTACCCCAAGAAATCCACCCCAGAGCACCTTTGTTTTGGGAGGCAGAAGGATCTTCAGACTCAAGAAGCACAAAATCTTGAAACACAGAAGCCTTATCTTTTGTTTTTGCTAAAGATAAAGAGTCAGAAATTTTTTTCTGAAGAACCGAAATGTCTTTTAAAACGGCTTCTTTATTTTTTGGAAAAACGCCAGGCATACTACAACCATCATATCCTAAAAGTAAATGATAAACAAAACGTCTATCTTTTATGTGTTGTTTTGCATCAACTAAATCACTTTCTTTAATAAGGGGGTAGGCTACAAAGTTTTCGTATGCAAAATTTATAAGCAATTGCGACTCTCTCTGGTTCAGTTTAGTATAAATTTCGCCGTGTAAGTTTATTTTTTTTTCAAGGGACTCAAAAAAAACTAGCTCTTTTTCTAAAAAAGAGTTTTTAGAAAGACGCTGTTTTGACGTGTCTAAAACAACCCACTCAGAATAAGGCACAGTCTCATAAAAATCATAGTCGTATATGTTTGTGTTTTTAATCTGAAAAATAATCTTTTCAGAAAAAATAAAAGAACAGAAAACAAATAATAATATTTTATTAAACATATAAATTTAAGTAAGACTTTAGCAAAATATAATAATCTTCATCAACAAAAGAGAATTGAATTTTTAAAAAACTAGTGTTTGAAGAAACCGTGTATTTAATTTTTTTGTTTTCAAAAAAATCTGAACTTTTATTTAAAAAAGAAGAAATGTTTTTTATTTTAATAGAGCTGGCCGTTATAGTAAACAGAAAATTGTCTTTTTTTATTCCCACAACAGGGGTTTTTTCAGCTAAAAAAGAAAGTTTTTTTGATTTAAAAAGCATAACAAACTCAAAGGGAAGAGCCCCGAACAAAATGGTTGTTTCTTCTAAAAAACGATTAACGCTTTCTTCGTTAAGGCAGTCTGATATTTTTTTATAATAAAAAACTTTTTGATCCTGATCTTTTATTATTGATGAAGAAATAAAGGCGCTGTCTATGTCTATTACTGGGTCCTGGGTACTGTCAACGTAAAAACCATTGCGCATCGTTTTAGAAAGAATTTTAGAATAAAGGCTAAAGCCAACGGTTGACTCACCACTTTGTTTGTATCCAAACAAATTACCAGAACCCCTGATTTGAAGATCTTCTAAAGAAAGGCTATATCCGGAACCTAAAGAAGAATGTCTTTTTAAAGAGGCAAGCCTTTCCTCTCCCTCTTTTGTGATTTGTTTATTTTTAGGTATAAAAAGAGCAGCGTAGGACTGAACATCAGAGCGTCCCACACGCCCTCGAAGCTGGTGAAGTTGGGAAAGACCAAACATGTGGGCGTTATTAATTATTATAGTATTAGCAGCAGAAACATCAATGCCGCTTTCAATAATGGTTGTTGAGAAAAGAACAGAAAAACTTTTTTCTCTAAACTTATTCATAGTTTTTTTTATTTTATTTTTTTCCATGCCACCATATAGATAGGAAGACTTTATGTTTGGAAGCTCTTTTCGAAAATAATTAAACATTCTTTTTAAACTATCAACAGAGTTATCAACAAAGTATACCTGCCCACTACGATTAAGTTCCTTTAAAATGTAATTTGCTATTGTTTTTAAATTAAAGATATGAACGTTTGTTATTATTGGGCGCCTTTCAACTGGTGCTGTTAAAAGAGTGCTTATGTTTCTTATGCCAGAAAGAGCAAACTGAAGAGTTCTAGGAATAGGGGTTGCCGACATACTTAAAAAGTTACAGTGGGGCGAAATTTTGATAATTTTTTCCTTATCTTTAACACCAAAGCGATGTTCTTCGTCAACCACAAGAAGAGAGGCTTTTTTAAGAACATCTTGATTTTTTATAATGGAATGGGTTCCTATTAAAACATCGGTTTTTCCCAGCAAAAAATCTTTGAATTTTTCTTTATTGTTTTTAGTTAGTCTTGAAACTTGAAATATGTTGCAGCCAAAAGCCTTCAGCCTATCGCTAAAACAAGAATAAAGCTGTTGAGAAAGAATTGTCGTTGGAGCAAGAACTACAGCTTTTTTATTGTTGATAAAAGCATAAAAAACTGCCCTTATTGCTATTTCAGTTTTTCCAAACCCAACGTCTCCGCAAAGAAGTCTGTGCATTGGAAGATTAGAGGAAAGATCTTCTTTTATTTTTAACCACGCCAAAGACTGATCCTTTGTATCAAGGTATTTAAATTCTGAAAGAAACAGATTAAACAAATCCTCATCATATTTAAAGGGAGGAATCAAGGATGATTCCCTTTCTATATAAGAAGACAAAATACTTTGAGAAAAATCTTTAGCCGCCTG